>NZ_JBIVTH010000004.1:0-28399 GCF_044756625.1 Streptomyces sp. NPDC091682
GGACGGGGTATCAACTTCTGGCGTTGATTTTTGGCACGCTGTTGAGTTCTCAAGGAACGGACGCTTCCTTTGTACTCACCCCCGCGACATCCGCTGGGGCTTTCCTCCGGGCTTTCGTTCTGCTGTCTTGCGTTTCCGACTCTATCAGACTCTTTCGGGCCTGACCCCCAGTCAGCGGGGTTTGCCTTCCGGGCTGTTGGGCCCTTCCGACTCCTGAACTCTAGTGGATTTCCCCGGCGATTCATAATCGACCTTCGGAAAGAAATTCGGGCATGCCGAATTCGTTCCCAGTGGGAGATCGTGCTGAGTTGGGTGCCGCAACGAGGCGGCGGGATTCGTTGCCTCCAAAACCTTCCGGCTCTGGGACAACTCGAAGAACCCTACGGACCCGCCGGGCTCGTGTCAACCCCGGTGGTCAGCTGGGTGACTGGAGGTCTTCCACGCGCTCCAGCAGGCGAGCGAGCATGTCACCGAGCACGCCGCGCTCCGCGGTGGAGAGGTCCTGGAGGAGGTCCTCTTCGAAGACCGTGGCCGCGCGCATCGCGTCCAGCCACTTGCTACGGCCCTCGTCGGTGAGCTCCACGATCACGCGGACCCGGTTGGACTCGTCCCGCTCGCGCGTGACCAGGCCCTCCGCCGTCATCCGGTCGATCCGGTGGGTCATCGCCGCCGGCGTGAGGCCCAGCTGCTTCGCCAGTTCGCTCGGACCCATCCGGTAGGGGGCGCCGGAGATGACGAGGGCCTTGAGCACCTCCCACTCCGCGTTGCTGATGCCCAGGGCCGCCGTCTGGCGGCCGTACGCGACGTTCATCCGGCGGTTCAGGCGGCTCAGCGCCGAGACGACCTTCTCGACCTGGGGGTCCAGGTCCTGGAACTCGCGCTGATAGACGGCGATCTGTTCGTCGAGGCTCGGCTCGTGGACGGCCGCAGTGCCGTCGGGGGTGTCACCCATGGGTCGAAGTATCGCACGAGCTCGTTGGCGTCTAACTCCTTCGATGTGTAGTGTTAAGGCTTGAAGTTTAGCTATGAAGTCTTCAGGCTTCAGGTCTCAAAGGCAGGTGAGAAGTGACCAAGGTGATGGGCGCTGCGATGCGGCGGATCCAGGCCGGGAACGCGCTGACCGCGTTCGGCATCGGTTTCACGGTTCCGTTCCTCTACATCTATGTGGCGCAGGTGCGAGATCTGGGTTCCATGGCCGCCACGTGCGCGTTCGTGGCCTTCGCCCTGGGCGCTCTCGTCGCGCTGCCCTTCACCGGTCGGGTCATCGACCGACGTGGTCCGGTGCCCGTGGTCATCGGGGCGGCCGTCACCGCCTCGGTCGGTGCGCTCTCCCTCGGACTCTCCACCAACGCCGCGGCGATCCTGCTCTCCGCTCTGGCGCTCGGCGCCGGGCAGGCCGTGATGCAGCCCGCGCTGGCCACGATGATCGTGTGGTGCTCCACGCCGTCCACCCGGACCCGTGCCTTCGCCCTGCAGTTCTTCATGCAGAACCTGGGCCTGGGCATCGGCGGTCTGCTCGGTGGCCAGATCGTCGACGAGAGCCGGCCCGGCAGCTTCACCCTGCTGTTCGGCATCGAGGCCGTGATGTTCCTGGTGCTGGCCGGCGTCATCCTCAGCGTGCGGCTGCCGCAGGTGCCGAGCATCAAGGACGCAGTGCCGAAGGACCCGTCCCAGTCGGGCGGCAGTGGCTGGAAGCGGCTGCTCCGCCACAAGGCCATGGTGCAGCTGTGCGTGCTGGGCTTCGTGGTGTTCTTCGCCTGCTACGGACAGTTCGAGTCGGGTCTGGCCGCCTTCGGTACCGAGGCCGCCGGGATCTCCCCCTCCACGCTCGGCTTCGCGCTCGCGGCCAACACCGGTGCGATCGTCGTCGCGCAGTTCGTCGTGCTCCGGCTGGTCGAGAAGCGCCGCCGGTCCCGGGTGATCGCGCTCGTCGGACTGATCTGGACCGTGGCGTGGGTCATCGCCGGGTTCTCGGGTCTGGGGCACGGCAGCGCCGTGATGGCCGCCGCGGCGTTCATCACCACGTACGCGCTCTTCGGCATCGGCGAGGCCATGCTGTCGCCGACCCTGGCGCCGCTGGTGGCCGACTTGGCGCCCGAGGGCTCGGTGGGTCAGTACAACTCGGCCTTCGCGCTGGTCAAGCAGATGGCGCTGGCGCTGGGGCCGCTCGGGGTGCCGCTCGGTGCGGGGGTTCCGATGCTCTACATCGGGGTCTTCGTGTTCGTGTCGCTCGGGATCGCCGCCCTCGCGCTGCGGCTCGGCAGGCGGCTGAGTCCGATGCAGGACAACCCTTGGGTGGCGAGCAGGGTCGTGGCGCAGGGCGGTCCGGCCGTGGTGGTCGAGGACGCCGTCGCGAAGGGCATCGCGAAGGACGTCAGCGAGGACGTCGTCGTGGAGCGCGTGCACGCGTAGGTCGTACGTATATATGTGCGGAAAGCAGGAAGGCCCCGATCCGGGTGGATCGGGGCCTTCCTGCTTCCCGCTGTTCGGCTATTTGTCCGGCAGGGCGAACTCGCACCAGACGGCCTTGCCGCCGCCCGGGGTGCGGCGGGAGCCCCAGGAGGAGGCGATGGTCGCGATGATCGAGATGCCGCGGCCGGTCTCGTCGGCCGGTTCGGCGCGGCGGCGGCGCGGGAGGTGGTCGTCCCCGTCGGTGACCTCGATGATCAGCCGGCGGTCGGTGCGGCGCAGCCGTAGGCGCATGGGCGGGGTGCCGTGCTGGAGGGAGTTCGCGACGAGCTCGCTGGCGGCCAGGACGCCGAGGTCGCAGAGCTCGACGGGGAACCGCCAGGAGGCGAGGACGCCCTGGGCGAAGGCTCGGGCGCGCGGGGCCGCCTCGATGCCGCCGAGGAGTTCCAGGGCGGCGTTGTGGAAGAGCTCTGCGTCGGATCCGGTGCGGGCCGGCTGCTGGAGGACCATCACGGCGACGTCGTCGTCGTGATCGGCGTCCACGCCGAGGGCCCGCATCAGGCGGTCGCAGATGACGGCCGGGGTGCCCTGGGCGCCGGAGAGGGCGCGCTCGAGGGCGGCGACGCCCTCGTCGATGTCCTCGCCCCGGCGTTCGACCAGACCGTCGGTGTAGAGGACGGCGGTGGAGCCGGGGCCCAGGGCGATGGTGCCCGAGGTGTGCAGCCAGCCGCCGGTGCCGAGGGGCGGGCCGGTGGGGTCGGCGGCTCTGCGTACGGTGCCGTCCTCGTCGCGGACCAGGATCGGGAGGTGGCCGGCGGAGGCGTACGCGAGCAGGCCCTCGTTGGGGTCGTGGACGGCGTAGACGCAGGTGGCGATCTGGCTGGCGTCGATCTCGGCGGCGAGGCCGTCGAGGAGCTGGAGCACCTCGTGCGGGGGCAGGTCGAGGCGGGCGTAGGCACGGACGGCGGTGCGCAGCTGGCCCATGACGGCGGCCGCGCGCACGCCGCGACCCATGACGTCGCCGATGACGAGGGCGGTACGGCCGGCGCCGAGGGTGATGACGTCGTACCAGTCGCCGCCGACTGCGGCTTCGGTGCCGCCGGGCTGGTAGGTGGCGGCGATGCGCAGGTCGTCGGGCTGTTCCAGCTCCTGGGGGAGGAGGGAGCGTTGGAGGGTGACGGCGGCCTCGCGCTGGCGGCGCTCGCTGGCGCGCAGGCGCTCGACGGCCTCGGCGTGGTCGGTGACGTCGGCGAGGTGGATCAGGACGCCGGTGTGGTGGGGGTCGGGCTCGCCCCCGGTGTCGGAGGTGGGGAACTCGACGGGGGTGCAGGTGACGGTGTACGAGCTGCCGCCGCCCGGTGCGGTGCGGTTCTTGGCGGTGCGGGACTTGCCGCTGCGCTGGACCTGGTCGAGGAGCGGGAGGAGGCCGAGCTCGCCGAGTTCCGGGAGGGCGTCGTGGGCCGGGGCGCCGGGAGTACGGGCGCCAAAGCCGGCGGTGTAGGCGTCGTTGACGTAGGCGACGCGGTGCTCGGGGCCGTGGACGAGGGCGACCAGGGCCGGGAGCCGGCCGAGGACCTCCCGTACGGAGAGCTCGTCGAGGGAGGGCACGGCGGTGAGGACGCCCGTCCGTCGGGGCGGGGACACGGTCGAGGACGTGCCGGTCCCTGTGCCGGTGCCGGTCCCTGTGCCGGTGTCCCGGCTGCCGCCATTGCCGCGGCCGCTTCCGGTCCCGGTCCCGGAGACCGTGGGGTCGGCGGGCTGGCCGTCGGCGGGCGCGGACCGCTCGGCTCCGGGGTCGGCGCGGCCGCCGCGGGCTGCCGGGACCGCGCCTTCACCTCGCTTGGCCTGGGCGGCGGCGTGTTCGGACCGGGCGGCGGCGCGGCGCTGCGTTCCGGGGAACCGGGCGCTCCAGCGCGTGAAGTTCACTGCGTTCAAGCCTCGTGGTGTCGCGAGTGGTCGCTGTGTCGCTCGTGGGCGGTCGCTGACTGGACGATGTCACTCTGTGCAGGGGTGAGCGCACCTATGGTCACACGTCCAGTGTGGCTGACCGCACTGACAACGTCAGCCCTGGCCGTTCTGCGGGGGGTTGGGGGCGGGGGGCGGGGGTGGTGGCTTGGGGCCGCCGCCTGCGGCCAGTTCGAATTCTGCCCTGGGATGTTCGAGGGAACCCAGGGAGACGATCTCACGCTTGAAGAGGCCGGAGAGGGTCCATTCGGCAAGGACGCGCATTTTGCGGTTGAAGCTGGGAACGCGGCTGAGGTGGTAAGCGCGGTGCATGAACCAGGCCGGGTAGGCCTTGAGCTTGCGGCCGTAGATGTGGGCGACGCCCCGGTGCAGGCCGAGGGAGGCGACCGAGCCCGCGTACTTGTGGGCGTATTCGGTCAGGACCTCGTCGCGGAGGGCGGCGAGGAGGTTGTCGGCGAGGACCTTGGCCTGGCGGACGGCGTGCTGGGCGTTGGGGGCGCATTCGCGGCCCTTCTCGTCCGCGGTGATGTCGGGAACGGCGGCGGCGTCGCCCGCGGCCCAGGCGTGCTCGACTCCTTCGATGGTGAGGAAGGAGGTGCAGGCCAGGCGGCCGCGTTCGTTCTTGGGGAGGTCGGAGGCGGCCAGGACGGGGTGCGGTCTGACGCCGGCGGTCCACACGATGGTGCGGGTGGGGAAGCGGGCGCCGTCGCTGAGGACGGCGACGCGGTTCTCGCAGGATTCGAGCCGGGTCTCCAGGCGCACGTCGATGTTGCGCCTGCGCAGTTCGCGGACCGTGTAGATGCCCATCTCGGGGCCGACCTCGGGGAGGATCCGGTCGCTGGCTTCGACGAGGACCCACTTCATGTCCTCGGGCTTGATGTTGTGGTAGTACCGCGCGGCGTAGCGGGCCATGTCCTCGAGCTCGCCGAGGGCTTCGACGCCCGCGAAGCCGCCGCCCACGAAGACGAAGGTGAGGGCGGCGTCGCGGAGGGCGGGATCGCGGGTGGAGGAGGCGATGTCCATCTGTTCGATGACGTGGTTGCGCAGTCCGATGGCCTCTTCGACCGTTTTGAATCCGATGCCGTAGTCGGCGAGTCCCGGGACGGGGAGGGTGCGGGAGACGGAGCCCGGGGCGAGGACGAGTTCGTCGTACTCCATCTCGACGGGGCCGGCGCCCTCGTCGGCGGTGGCGAGGGTTTTGACGGTCACGGTCCGTTTGGCGTGGTCGATGCGCTGGGCCTCGCCGATCACGATGCGGCACTTGTTGAGGACGCGGCGCAGCGGGACCACGACGTGACGGGGGGAGATGGCGCCCGCGGCCGCTTCGGGGAGGAAGGGCTGGTACGTCATGTAGGGCTCGGCGGTGACCACCGTGACCTCGGCTTCGCCGGCTCTCAGCTTTTGCTGGAGGCGGAGCGCCGTATACATGCCGACGTAGCCGCCGCCGACGATCAGGATGCGCGTACGGGGCGGGGTACCGGGGGTCGTGCCCCGGGAGTTAGCAGCCTTCACCATCCCATGACGCAACGTGGCTGGGAGTTTGTCCACAGGCCCGGCAAATTGTGTGACCGGAGTGCGTGCTGGGGCACAGTGCAAGAGGACGTCAGCTTGTGGCGAAAATCTGCAGGTCAAGGTGCACGGAATGCGAGATTCCGGAGGCACGGATCGGAAAAGTAGGGGTGAATGCTCCGATCGGGCGGTGCTCCGTCCGGGGCTGCCCCTTCTGAATTGACTCTGGCTCAACTATGTTCGTATCTCGTCGAGGAGTAGGACCGGGCCCGAGACCGTGGCCCCCTCGACGTGAAGGCGGGGAGTGTCTCCGGGGGGAGACAAATGATTACCGGGGGATACATATGAACATTTCCGATTTCCATGGTTCTGCGACCACGCTCTCGGTCGAGAGCAACGGACGCGGCATCGCGGGCGGCACCACGCACGGTGTAGGCCGGTCCACACCGCTGCGCGTCGATGCTCAGCGCAACCTGGAGCACGTTCTGCGGGCGGCCCGTGAGGTCTTCGGCGAGCTGGGCTACGGGGCGCCGATGGAGGACGTGGCGCGCCGCGCCCGCGTCGGTGTCGGCACCGTGTACCGGCGCTTCCCGAGCAAGGACGTCCTGGTGCGGCGCATAGCCGAAGAGGAGACCGCACGACTGACCGAGCAGGCCACGGCCGCGCTGGGCCAGGAGCAGGAGCCGTGGCAGGCGCTGTCGCGCTTCCTGCGCACCTCCGTGGCCTCGGGCGCCGGGCGGCTGCTGCCGCCGCAGGTCCTGCGGGTCGGCTCGGCCGTCGAGGACGAGGCCGAGGAGGCGGAAACCGCTCGGGTTCCGCAGCAGCGGCAGGCCGTGTCGGCCGCCGGTGCTCCCGACCTGCGGGTCCCGGGCGCGCGCGGCTCCGTAGAGAACGAGCCCTCGGACGACGCGGGTGCGGGTGCGCTGCTGGAGGTCGTCGGCCGGCTGGTGCACCGGGCGCGGGAGGCCGGTGAGCTGCGTGTCGATGTCACGGTGGCCGATGTGCTGCTGGTGATAGCGACGGCGGCGCCCGCGCTGCCCGACCCGGCGCAGCAGGCGGCGGCCTCGACGCGGCTGCTCGACATCCTGCTCGAAGGGCTGCGGTCCCGGACGGCATGACCTCGGCGGGTTCCGGCGGGGGTCCGGGAGGGCGATGCGCCGGAACTTGCCCGGACGGGTGGATGGCGAGCGGAGGGGTTCGGCGCCCGTCCCCCGTGTGACACGCTTGGCCGGTGTACCGGTTGAGTGTGTCGTGCGGGAGTCTCCGCGATGAGCGTTGACGGTCGGGAAGAGCCACGCGGTGGCGGCGGCAGCGAGGTGGAGGCGGGCAGTCTGCCCGCACGACAGGTGCCGGCGCAGCGCGACCCGGGTGGGCGGAACGCACGCCCCTCGGGCTCTTCCGGACCCGGTGGCACCGGCGGCGAGCTGCCCTCGTCCGACGGGGACTTGATCGCCCGGATGCGGGGCGGCGACGACGGCGCGTACGAAGAACTGTTCCGTCGGCACGCCGATTCCGTGCGCCGCTACGCCCGGTCCTGTTGTCGGGACGCGCACACCGCCGACGACCTGACCGCCGAAGTGTTCGCGCGGACCCTGCAAGCGGTGCGGGGCGGGGCCGGGCCGAACCAGTCGGTTCGGGCCTATCTGCTGACCACCGTGCGCAGGGTCGCCGCGGCCTGGGCGAAGACCGCCAAGCGCGAACAACTGGTCGAGGACTTCGCCGTCTTCGCCGAGCAGGCCTCCACCGGTACGGAGGGCGGTGCCGCCTTGTCCGGGCTCTCCGGGCTCTCCGGGGACGACACGCTCGAACTGGGGGCGGACGTCCGGGCGATGCACGAGGCCGAGCGGTCGCTCGCGATGCAGGCCTTCCGCAGCCTGCCCGAGCGCTGGCAGGCCGTGCTGTGGCACACCACCGTCGAGGAGGCGTCGCCGAGTGCGATCGCGCCGCTGTTCGGGCTGAGCGCCAACGCGACCGCAGTGCTGGCCAGTCGGGCCCGGGAGGGACTCAAGCAGGCGTATCTGCAGGCCCATGTGAGTTCGGCGCTGAGCGAGGGCGGCGACTGCGCGCGGTACGCGGACCGGCTGGGCGCCTACGCGCGGGGCGGGCTGCGGATGCGGGCGGAGCGCGGGCTGCGCAAGCACCTGGAGGAGTGCGTCAAGTGCCGGCTGGCCGCCGGGGAGCTCCAGGATGTCAACGCGGGCATTCCTGCGCTGCTTCCGGTCGCGGTCATCGGGTGGTTCGCCGCCGGGTACGCGGGCAAGGCCGCCGGGGTACTGGCCGGTGGGGCGGTCGCAGCGGGCGGGGCCGCCGCGGCTGCCGCTGGTGGTTCGACCGCGGGAGCCGGGACGGCCGGTCCTGCGGGAGGCGCCGTGGGAGGTGCCGCCAGTGCCGGTGGTGGGGCTGTCGGCGCGGGCGGCGGGACCGGCGGGGCCGTGGCCGCCGAAGGGCTCGGGCTGCCGGCCAAGGCCGCCATCGCCGCCGGGATCGCGGTGGCCGCGGCCGCCGGGGTGGTGTTCGCGCTGGCCGGGGACGACACCGAGCCGCGGGCCCGGGCGAAGCCCGCGCCCAGTGTGGCGGCGCCGGTACTGCCGTCAGCGCCTTCGGCGGCGAAGGCGCCTGCCGCGGCCTCCGCCTCGACCGAGCCGGATCCGCCCGCGCAGGAGCCTCAGGCCGTACAGGGCTCCGTAGCGCCACGGCCCGGGCCGACGCCCTCGTCCGCGCCCTCCGCCGCTCCCGGGCCCGCGCCCTCCTCGTCCCCGTCGCCCTCGCCCTCGCCCAGCCGGGAGAAGGCCTCCCCCACGCCGTCCCGCTCCCCGGAGCGGCCCTCACCGAAGCCGACGCCGCCGCCGCCCCCGAAACCACCGCAGGGGTTCCAGCTGGCCGGACTCGCCCACTCGGTCTACGGGGACCACAGCGGCCCGGAGCTGCAGACCTGGCGCAGCAGCTGGGTGTGGCAGCGCCACGGGCTGGAGGTGGGCGGCCGGCGCTTCGCGCACGGCATCACCGTGAACTCGCGGTCCTCGGTGGAGATCGCCCTCAACCGGCAGTGCACGAACTTCTCGGCGCAGACGGGGGTGGACGGCCTGTCGCTGTTCACGGACGGTGCGGTGCGGTTCTCCGCGTATGCCGACGGGGAGCGGGTGTGGCAGTCCGCCGCCCTCGGGCACGCGGACCCGCCCACATCCGTGCAGGTCTCCCTCGCGGGACGCAAATCGCTGCGGCTGGTGGTCGAAAGGGCCGGGCCGGGCAGCCTGCCGGCGCTGGCGAGCTGGGCCGACGCCGTGCTCAGCTGCCGCTGAACGCCGTGGTCAGTGTCGCGGCGAGGGCGGCCGGGGTGAGCGCGGCGCCGGCTTCCTCCTCCCGGCCGTAGCGGTCCGGGCCGAGCAGGGCGCGGGTGCGGTCCGGGAGGCCGTCCACGGCGCCGTGCTCCGGCACCGAGCGCGGATGCCCGGCACGCCAGGCGGTGGCCGCCGCGAGGGCCCGTACGGCCTCGGCCGGCCGTTCGGCGGCGGCCAGCAGCAGCGCCGCCGCCTCGGCCATGCCGGCCAGGACGCGCTCGGCGCACCGGGCCTCGACCGCAGCGGCCAGGGCCGGACCGATCCTGGCCAGAGCGGCCACCGGGCCCTGCTCGCGGCCGGTGAGGACGGCGTCGACGGTGGCCAGCCCGGCGGTGAGCTGGGCGGGCACGGTGAACCGTTCGGCCTCGGCGCGGGCCCGGTCGCACTCCTCGCGGGCCCGGGCACCGTCGCCGCGCTGGAGCGCGACGAGGGCGGAGAGGAGCCGGGCGAAGGTGCTGACGTCGTACACCCCGCCGTACCGGTCGGATTCCTTCTCGGCCTCCGCCAGCAGCCGCTCGGCGTCGTCGAGGTCCCCCGCGCAGTAGGCGGTCTCGGCGATCCGGGCGATGGCGAAGGGCGCCTCGACGCTGGCCCCGACCTCGCGGGCGAGGCGCAGGCACTCCTCGTACTCGATGCGCGCGTCGGCGAACCGGCCGCGCGAGAGGGCGACCTCCCCGGCGGCGCTCGCCACCTGGGCGCGGGTCCAGCGGTCGCCGACGCGATGGGCGAGCTCGTGGAGCTCGGCCAGGTCGGCGTCGACGTCGGCGAGGCCCCCGGTGACGTCGATGGCGACGTGGGCGCGGAGCATGAGGACGATGCCCAGTTCCCATTCCCCCGCGTGGACACGGCAGTTCGCGACGGACCGGTCGAGGTCTGCGTGGAAGTCGAGGGAGGTGCCGGTGAGGAAGGTCGTCGCGGGCCAGAGCATCCCGGGGAAGCGGGTGGTCTCCGGGGAGCCGTGCCGGAAGGTTTCCTTGATGCGGGTGGCGAGGTCCCGGTAGTCGGGGGTGCGGAACTTCTCCGCGGAATTGCTCTCCGCGAGCAGGAACATGTCGAGGACGAGCAGGCGCATGAAGCGCCAGTAAGCGGGGGTGCCCTCGGGCGGGACCTCGGGGGTCAGCGCGAGGGTCCGGGTGGTCCACTCGGCGCCTTCGGCGCGGTAGTTGCGCAGCCACCAGAACCAGCCGAGGGCGAAGACGAGGCGCTGGCCGGCCTCGGTGTCGGCGTTCTCGACGACCGTGCAGTGGAGGGCGGCCCGGAGGTTGTCGAGCTCGGTCTCGACGCGCCGGATCCAGGGGAGCTGGGCGGCGGAGCGGATCAGGGGTTCGGCTTCCTCGGCGAAGGCGAGGTAGTGGGCGGCGTGGCGGCGGGCAGTGGCCCGGGCGTCGGCGGGGTGGGCGGCGGCGCGCTCGGCGGCGTACTCGTGGATGGTTTCGAGCATGCGGTAGCGCATGCCGTGATCGCCGGGGCCCCGGTCCGGTTCGGCCAGGACCAGGGACTTGTCGACGAGGGAGCCGAGGACGTCGGCGGGGTCGTAAGAGGCTTCGCGGGCGGGGTCGGCGCAGACGGCCTCGGCGGCGGCGAGGTCGCAGCCGCCGGCGAAGACGGACAGCCGGCGCAGGACGGTGCGTTCGGCTTCGTCGAGCAGCTCCCAGGACCAGTCGACGACCGCGCGCAGGGTCTGCTGCCGGGGCAGGACGGTACGGGCACCGCTGGTCAGGAGCCGGAAGCGGTCGTCGAGGCGGTCGGCGATCTGGCGCGGGGTGAGCAGCCGCAGCCGGGCGGCGGCCAGCTCGATGGCCAGCGGCAGACCGTCGAGGCGGGCACAGATCTCGGCCACGGCGGCCGGGTCGTCGGTGGGGCTGAAGCCGGGGCGGGCGGCGGCACCTCGGTCGGCGAAGAGCTGGTGGGCGGGGTCGGGCGGCAGGGGCTCGACGGGGCGGACCGTCTCTCCCGGGACGCCGAGGGGTTCGCGGCTGGTGGCCAGGATCCGTACACCGGGGCAGTGCGTGAGGAGGAGCTCGGCGAGCTCGGCGGCGGCGCCGATGACGTGCTCGCAGTTGTCGAGGACGAGCAGCAGGCTGCGGTGGGCGCAGTGTTCGACGAGGCGGGCGGTGGGGTCGGTGGCGGCCGGGGCCGGGGTCTCGCGGGTGACCAGGGAGCTCTCGCGCAGGCCGAGGGCGCTGAGCACGGCGCCGGGTACGGCGGCGGGCTGGTCCAGTCGGGCGAGCTCGACGATCCAGCCGGCTTCGGGGTGAGCTGCGGCGGCGTGCTCGGCGAGGCGGGTCTTGCCCGAACCACCGGGGCCGGTGAGGGTGACGAGCCGCAGGCGGGCCAGATCGCCGCGGAGGGAGGCCAGTTCGGGTTCGCGGCCGACGAAGGAAGTCAGACGGGGGCGGAGGTTCCCACGGGGCGCCGCGGGGGCGTCCCCGGCGCCGGACACCTCGGGCCGGGACTGCAGGGAGTGTCGGGACTGCGGGGACTGCGGGGACTGCGAGGGCGGCAGGGGCAGCGCCTGCGGCTGGAGGAGTTCCGCGTGCAGGGCGGCGAGTTCGGGGCCCGGGTCGGTGCCGAGGCCGTCGGCGAGGATCCGGCGCGTGCGCTCGTACGCGGCGAGGGCCTCGGCGGGGCGGCCGGCGGCGCGCAGGGCACGGAGCTGCTGCGCGCGGAGCGTTTCGTCGTACGGGGATGCGTGGACCAGTGTCTCGATCTCTGGCAGGAGTGCGGCCGGGGCGGCGGCGCCGCTGCGCAGGTCCGCCTCGATGCGGTGGCGGACGGCGCCGGAGCGGCGGGCTTCGGCGACGGCCGCACGGGCGGCTCGGGCGGGCTCGGGCAGGTCGGCGAAGGCGGGTCCGCGCCAGAGGGCGAGCGCGGTGCGCAGGGTGCGGGAGGCAGCGGCCGGGTCGTTGGCCAGTTCCTGGCCGCCCTGGACCGCCAGCCGGTCGAATCGGTGCAGGTCGATGTCATCGCGTGCGGCGGCCAGGAGGTAGCCGCCGCCGGGGGCCGAGTGGACGGCGTCGCGGCTGCCGAGGGCGCGGCGGAGCCGGCCGACGAGGGCCTGGAGGGCGGCGGGGGCGTCCTGGGGCGGGTCGTCGCCCCAGACGTCGTCGACGAGTTCGGCGACCGAGGCCGGGCGGCCGGCCCGGAGGGCGAGGGCGGCGAGGAGCGCGCGCAACCGGGCGCCGCCCACGGGGAGGGGGGCGCCGCTCTCGTCGCGCGCCTCGGTGACACCCAGGATGAGATACCGCACCGGGCAATTCTGCCCCGCCCGTTGAGCCCCTGGGCCAGCTCCTTCGGATCTTGTCGGTCGAGCCCGCGGCGTCCGGTGCCACGGGGCCTCCCCCGGGCCCGCCAGGTCCGAGGGGAAGCACGGCAGGACGGGACGGAGGGGCGCACCGCGTACGTGGACTGGACGCGCTCGGGCGCCCCGACAACGCGGCCGGGCGCGGTGCCGGACGCGGTGCCGGACGCGGTGCCGGACGCGAGGGCCCGGCAGGACCCGAAGGGGCCGCCCTAGGCGATCGAGGTGTCCCCGTTGTCCTCCAGGAGCGTGCGCAGGGCCTCGGCGACCGTGGTGCGGGTGGCGGGGTCCAGCGGGGCGAGCAGCTCCGCGTAGCCGCGCAGGTGCTCGGTGATCAGCGTCTCCGTCAGCGCGAGGCTCCGTTCGGTCAGCCGGATCCGCACCGTGCGGCGGTCCTGGCCGTCCCTCACCCGCTCGACCAGGCCCTTGGCCTCCATGCGGTCGATGCGGTTGGTGATCGCGCCGGAGGTGACCATGGCGGCCGGGATCAGGGCACCGGCGGTCAGCGCGTACGGGGGGCCGGAGCGGCAGAGAGTGAAGAGAATGTCGAGCTCGCCCACCTCCAGCTCGTGCTCGGTCGCGAAGGCCTTCAGGTGCTTGTCGATGACGCGGTTCATCCGCTGGATGCGGGCCACCACCTCCACCGGCCACAGGGTGTCGGCCAGATCCGGGCGCTCCGCCGTCCACTGGCCGACGATCGCGTCCACTGCGTCGCTCATGCGCTGCTCCTCCTTCGCTCGCGTCCCCCGCACCCCACCAAGATATCTCAACGCTCAGACATTTGACGTTGAGAGAACTGCATGCTTTTATCTTAACGTTGAGATTCTCAGTCTTGAGATGAATCGGAGCGGGCGCCACCATGACCACCACCGCCATCACTGCCACCACCGCCACGACCACCGCCACCGCCACCGCCCGCGCCACGCCCCGGGTCGGCCCCGTTCCCGTCCTGTGGCTGGCGCTGCTGGCCACCCCCCTGGCCGCCGGGGCCAACGCCTCCGTGCTGATCCTTCCGGACATGGCCCGCTCCCTCGGGGTGAGCGCCGGGGCCGCGACCTGGCTCGTCGCCTCCTACGCCTGGGCCATGGCCGTCGGCACCCCCCTGCTGGCCGGACTGCTGCGCCGCCGGGGCCTGCGGGCGGCGCTCCACCTGGCCGGCGCCCTCCTCGTCAGCGGCACCCTCCTCGTCGCCGCGTCCCCCTGGCTACCGCTCACCCTCGCCGGACGGGCCACGCAAGCCGCCGGTGGCGCCGGCCTGGCAGCGGTGGCCATGAGCTTGGCCGGCACGGCGCGCCGGATGGGCGTGATCAGCGCCGGCTTCGGCATCCTCGGCGCATCCGGCCCGCTCCTCGGTGCACAGCTCTCACAGGCCGTCTCGTGGCGGCTCTCGCTCTCCGTGTCCGTGATCGCGATCCTGGCGGTGCCCGTGGTGAGCCGTTACGCGGCGACCCCGGTGACCCCGGCGGCCGCGCCCCAGGACGGGTTCGACGCCCGCGGTGCCGCCCTGCTGACGGCGCTCGCCACCGCCCTGGTCCTGCTGCACCACGTGCCGGCCGCAGCCCTCGGCTCCTCGGTCCTCGCGGCCACGCTGCTCGCGCTCCACGTACGCCGGCGCCCCGACGGTTTCGTACCGGCCGCGCTGATCCGGCAGCCCCTCTTCCTCGGCTCCGCGCTGCTCGCCCTCGTGCTCTCGGGCTCGTACTTCACCCTGCTGTTCTCCGTACCCCGGCTGCTCACCGACCGGGCGGGCTGGGACGCCACCACCGCGGGCACCGGTCAGCTCGTGGCGCTGCTCTCCGGATCCGCGCTCTCCTGGCTGCTGGCCGCGGCCTCGGCGCGCATGGGCCGGACGGCCGTCCGCACGGTGCTCGTCGGCGTCGGAGCACTGGCCGCGGCGGTCGCGGTGTTCGCGAGCTGGGGCCCGCTGCTGCTGGTCGCCACCCTGGGCGGAATCTTCGCGGCGACCGGGTCCAGCGCCGTGCTGTCGATGCACGCCGCGTCGAGCGCCCCCGAGCCCCAGCGCCCCACGGCCATCGGCCTGTTCGCCCTCTGCTACCAGCTGGGCGGGGCCTTCGGCCCGGCGATCGCGACCGCACTGGTGCTCAGCGCCGGAGCCGGGGCCGCCTGAGCCGGGACCACCGGCCCATGACCACCGGTCCAGGACCACCGGCCCGGGACCACCGACTCGCTCCGGGGAACAGGACCGTCAGGACAGCGCCGGGCGGTGCACGGGGACTCCCTCCGGCACCGCCCGGCGCCGCGCCGTGGAGGTACCCGTCCAGCAGGTGCCGCGCCGAGCCAGCAGACGGCCGAGCCACAGCTCCATCGAGACCAGTTCCGCCAGGCCGTCCAACGGGACCGGGTGCCCGTCCGCCGCATCGAGCAGGGCCTGGCGCACGACCCGGGCCTCGATCAGCCCGGCGTCCGCGAGCAACGGCGACGCGAACAGGTCCAGCAGATCGCTCAGGGCGGCCCGCAGCCCCAGCCGGGTCGCCGTCTCGTTCGGCACGCGGTCCGTGACGCCCCAGCCCGGCGGGAACTCCCGCACCCCCGCCGAGGACAGGACGCTGCGCAAGATCGCGGCCCGGGCCCCGGGCTGGACCCGCAGGGACTCGGGCAGGGCGCGGGCGGCCCGCACGACCTGATTGTCCAGGAAGGGGGCGTGCAGCCGCTGGCTACGGACCTCCACGGCCTGCTCGAAGACCCGGTGGTCGGCGGCGTGGCGGGCGAGCAACGAGCGGGCGCGGGCCTCCCCAGGCCGCAGCGACAGCGGCGGGCGGCCGGCGGCGACCGTCAGGCGGATCGATACTTCCGCCAGTGCCTCCCCCGTGAGCCAGCCCGCCGCCGGTCCCGGGCGGGACCAGGTCAGGGCGGCGAGGGAAGCGTCCACCGGACCGGAGGATCTCTCGGTGACCCCGCCCTCGCGGAGCCGGGCCGCGGCGGCCTCCATGCCCGCGCGGTACGTCGTACGGGCAAGTCTTCGGGCCGCCGAGTACACCGTGAGCGGGACCAGCAGGGACTCCCCGGAGGCTCCGGAAGCGGAGGCCGAACGGGCCAGCGCCGCCACCGGGCGCAGCAGGTGCCGCCGGCGGCGGTCCATCAGGAGGTCGGCCATGCGGGCCGGGTGGGCGTCGAGAACCTGGCGGGCGCCGTGGCCGGTGAAGTGGTCGGCCGAGCCGGCGGCCAGCCGCCGCCGCTCGCGAGCGGCGAAGACCAGCGAGGGGCCGGGTTCGTCGGTGAGCGGGCCGTCGAGTTCGGCGTACGGGAGGGCTTCCGCGGCGGCGGCCACCACGACGTGGTGCAGGCGCGGGTCGGCCGCGATGGCCCGGGCCCGTTCCAGTTCGGCCTCGCGCCCCTGCGGGGTGGCCAGGTCGTTGAAGGTGACGGCCAGCAGCCGCGCCCCGGCAGGACTCAACAGGCTGCCCGGCGCCCCCGGCAGACCGGCCGCCAGTAGCGCCAGCGTCGCGGAGGCGCTGCCGCCGGAGAGGTCGGCGCCCACCCCGGGGGCCGGGGCGCCGCGGGCCGCGCGCCGGTCGGCGGGGCCCATTCCGGGCACGGGGCCGGGATCGTACGGTGGAGCCGCGTCGGGAGCATGCCGCGGAGCCGTGAGCCGGGCGCGCACCGCGTCCACCAACGCTTCCCGTACGCCCTCCACCGCGCGCTCGGCATCGGCCTCGGGGGCGGCCACGGCGAGCGAGGCGACCTGCTCGTAGCCGGTGATCTCGCGGGAGCCCTCGCGCAGGATGAGCGCGTGCCCGGGCGGGATGCGCCGGACCCCGGCGTACGGTGTGCCGTCGCCCAGCGCCTCCGGACTGTCCGGGCAGGCCAGCAGGGCGGCGAGGTGACCGATGTCGAGCTGGGCCTCGATGAGGTCGGCGAGCGGCAGGGCGGCGGTGGCGTACGCCGTACCGCTCGCCCAGGGGGTGTAGAAGACGGGCCGGGCGCCCGCGAGGTCGCCGACGACGGTGATGCGGCGGCCGACCTGGACGACGGCGGTGTAACTGCCGGACCACTGGGTGAGGTGGCGCAGCGCGCCGCCGCGGGCGGCGTAGAGGGCGCGGCGCAGTTCGGCGTCGGTCGCGCCGCAGCAGCCGAGGACGGCGAGCCGGGTGAAGGGATCGGCGGGGTCGGCCGTGAGCGTGCGGATCTCGTCGGGGCGCCAGTCGCCGACGGCCCAGAGGGGGTCGGGGTCGCCCCAGAGCAGTTGTGCGCCGACGGGGTGGACGGTGCGTTCCGCGTCCGCGCCCGGGTCGTCCGGATGGGCGGCGTCCGCGAGGCCGCCGTGCAGGGGCGCGCCGCCGTCGCCGTAGCCGCCGTAGCCGCTCTGGCCGTATCCGCCCTGGCCGGAGGCCTGCCCGGAGGTTCGGCCGGAGACCCTTCCGGCAGTGCCGAAGCTCGCGGCGATACTGCTCCAACCCACCAACCAGCGCACCGCCGCCTCCCCAGCCCGTGGGCACATGACCGGGGCACAGGCAGCACGGACAGCGCTGAGGGCGCGGCCGCGGGACCCCGGGTGGCTCGGGGTCCATGCTGCCACGGGACAGGCGTGCGAGAGGGGTTAAAGGGGGCGCACACGCAAACGAACACGCGCCGGCAACTCGGTATTTGACGTTCCGTTCCCACCGCCCCATAGGTCGCTTTCGGCCATTCTTCGGCTGCCGGAAGAGCCGTCACGGGCCGCCCGCGCCCCCGTGCGGGGGCGCGGTCCGGGGGGCGCAATCCGCCCCCCGGACCGTTCCGCCACCCGCGGGGATTGGGGCAGCGGCATCCCCCGACCCGCCCGGTCAGGCGGCGGGCCGACCCACGCACCGCACATCGAATCGCCGGGTCCGGGGACCGGCCAGAGCGCACGGGCGGGCGCACGGCCACACGGACGGAGCACGCGATGACACGTGCGCCCCGGCTCCCGGCCCGGGGCGGACTGTGCAAACGGACAACAATCCCGCCATACGGAAGTAAGGGCCTTAACGCTTGGGAGGCGGGGAACTACGCTGGGTTTACGAAATGCCGGGCGCCTATGCCCCGGCGGCGTCTGCGTTCCGCGTGTGACGAGGGGTGGCGCATGTCCAGGGAGCTCCGCGAGCCCAATGAGAAGCTCGGCGCCGTCCTCGCCCTCGCGGGCATCAGCAACGCAGGGCTGGCCCGACGCGTCAACGACCTCGGCGCACAGCGCGGCCTGACGCTTCGGTACGACAAGACGTCGGTGGCCCGGTGGGTGTCGAAGGGGATGGTGCCCCAGGGCGCCGCCCCGCACCTGATCGCCGCCGCCATCGGCGCCAAGTTGGGGCGGCCGGTGCCGCTGCACGAGATCGGGCTGGCGGACGCCGACCCCGCTCCCGAGGTCGGGCTGGCCTTCCCGCGCGACGTGGGCGCGGCGGTGCGCTCGGCCACCGACCTCTACCGGCTCGACCTCGCCGGGCGGCGGGGCGGTGGAGGGATCTGGCAGTCACTGGCGGGCTCGTTCTCCGTGGCGGCGTACGCGACGCCCGCCTCGCGCTGGCTGATATCTCCCGCCGACAGTTCCGTGGCCCGCGAACCCGCGGGCAGCCGGGCCCCTCACCTCACGACCGGCGACGCGGCGAGCACCAACGCGACGACGGGCCACGCGGCAACCGGCACCGCGGCCGACAGCGCGACGGCCGACGACCCGACCGCCGGCAGCCTGCCGGCCGGTACCTCCGCGACGCTCGACCCCGCGGCGCGGCACTCCATGGTTCAGAGCCCCGTATCAGCGCACCCCTCGGCTCACGGCGCACCGGCGCGCGAGGCGACGGCAGCACCAGGTCCCCGGCCCTTCCCGGACGGCCGCACGACCGGCCCGATGACAGGTCTGGCGGGCCCGCTGGCAGGCCCGGCCTCCGGACCGGTGACGGAACCGGCTAAGGGCCCGCCGTCCACCGTTGTGCCCGCCCAGCCCGGACCCGAAACGCCGCGCGACCACGGCCAGCGCGTGGGCCACAGCGATGTGTCGAAGCTGCGCGAGGCGGCCGAGGACGCACGCCGCTGGGACTCCAAGTACGGCGGCGGAGACTGGCGTTCGTCGATGGTCCCCGAGTGCCTTCGGGTGGACGCGGCGCCGCTGCTGCTCGGCTCGTACACCGATGAGGTGGGCCGCGCACTGTTCGGCGCGACCGCCGAGCTGACCCGGCTGGCCGGGTGGATGGCCTTCGACACCGGCCAGCAGGAAGCGGCCCAGCGCTACTACATCCAGGCGCTGCGGCTCGCCCGCGCGGCCGCGGACGTACCGCTCGGCGGCTACGTGCTGGCCTCGATGTCCCTGCAGGCGACCTACCGGGACTTCCCCGACGAGGGGGTGGACCTCGCGCAGGCGGCCGTCGAACGCAACCGCGGCCTGGCCACCGCGCGCACCATGAGCTTCTTCCGACTGGTCGAGGCACGGGCGCACGCGAAGGCCGGCGATTCGACGGCCGCCGGAGCGGCGCTGCGGGCGGCGGAGGGCTGGCTGGAGCGGTCCCGTGAGGGCGATCCGGATCCGACCTGGCTCGGTTTCTACTCGTACGACCGTTTCGCGGCAGATGCCGCGGAATGCTACCGGGACCTGAAACTGCCCAGGCAGGTGAGGCGGTTCACCGAGCAGGCCCTGTCGCGCCCCACCGAGGAGTACGTGCGGTCGCACGGACTGCGGCTGGTGGTGAGCGCGGTCGCCGAGCTGGAGTCGGGCAATCTCGACGCGGCGTGCGCGGCGGGCACCCGGGCGGTGGAGGTGGCCGGGAGGATCTCCTCGGCACGGACGACCGAATACGTACGGGACCTGTTGCACCGCCTGGAACCGTACGGGGACGAGCCGCGTGTGGCAGAGCTGCGGGAACGGGCCCGGCCGCTGTTGGTGGCGCCGGCGTAAGACCCGTCTTCCGGGGGGCCGCGTGGCCGCGTTGTCGGTGCCGGGGTGCAGTATGCAGGGGTGGGAGGTGTCAGCGTGGGTGGCGGCGTGGACTGCGATGTGCTGGTGATCGGCGGCGGGATCGTCGGCCTGTCGACGGCGCATGCATTGTCGCGCCTGGCTCCGGGGACCAGGGTCGTGGTCCTGGAGAAGGAGTCGGGCCCGGCCCGGCACCAGACGGGCCGCAACAGCGGGGTGATCCACAGCGGGATCTACTACCGCCCGGGATCCCTGAAGGCGCGCTTCGCGGTGAGCGGGGCCGCGGAGATGGTCAAGTTCTGTGCGGAGCACGGCATTCCGCACGAGGTGACGGGAAAGCTCATCGTCGCCACGGAGCGGGAGGAGCTGCCCCGGCTGCACGCCCTGGTCCAGCGCGGCCGGGAGAACGGCATTCCGGTGCGCGAGCTCGGCCCGGCGCAGATCACGGAGTACGAGCCGCAGGTGCAGGGACTGGCGGCGATCCATGTCGGCAGCACCGGGATCGTCGACTACGGCCGGGTGAGCGCCCAGCTCGCGGAATCCTCCGGCGCCGAGATCGTCTACGGCGGCGCCGTGGACCTGATCTCCCGGCGCGCCTCGGCCGTGGCGGTCCGCACCACGTCCGGCCTGGTCGTCAGGGCGCGGGTACTGGTGAACTGCGCGGGCCTCCAGTGCGACCGGATCGCCCGCCTCGCCGGAGACGACCCGGGCATGCGGATCATCCCCTTCCGTGGCGAGTACTACGACCTGACGCGACCGGACCTGGTCCGGGGCCTGGTGTACCCGGTGCCCGACCCGGCGTTCCCCTTCCTCGGGGTGCACCTGACCCGGGGCATCGGCGGCGGCGTCCACGTCGGCCCCAATGCCGTGCCCGCGCTGGCCCGCGAGGGCTACGCCTGGTCGACGGTGCGGCCCGGGGACATCGCGGACGAGCTCGCCTGGCCGGGCTCCTGGCGGATGGCCGCACGGCACTGGCGGTACGGGACGGGCGAGATCCACCGCTCGCTGTCGAAGCAGGCCTTCACCCGGGCGGTGCGGCGCCTGCTGCCGGCCGTCACCGCCGACGACCTGCGCCCCGCCGAGGCCGGGGTCCGCGCCCAGGCCGTGCTGCGCGACGGCACCCTGGTGGACGACTTCCTGATCCGCGACGCACCGCGCACGGTCCACGTCCTCAACGCCCCCTCGCCCGCCGCGACCGCGTCCCTCCCGATCGGCAGGGAGATCGCCACCCGCGCCCTGCGGACCCTGGGCTCGGCCTGAGCACTGCTTCGGCGGGGTGCGGGAGCCGCTCGCGCGGCGGCTCCCGTACCCCCCGTCGTAGAATCAGCGCATTGTGTCTGAGTCCCTGAACCCCCAGTCGCCCCGCCTCCCGGACGCCGCACCGGAGACGAACGCGTACGTGCCGCCCAAGTGGCGCACCGAGCCCCGCTTCCCCGACGGGCCTTCGCCAGACCCGGCCGGCTCGCACCACGAGCGGCGGATCCGGAGCTTCCAGCCCCGGCGCAGCCGGGTCACCACCGGCCAGGGCGAGGCCCTGAAGCGCCTGTGGGGCACGTGGGGCCTGGACATCGACGGCCACCGGGTCCTCGACCTCGATGAGCTCTTCGATGGTCTCCCGGTCGTCCTGGAGATCGGCTTCGGCATGGGCGAGGCCACGGCCCAGATGGCCGCCGACGACCCCGGCACCGGGATCCTCGCCGCCGACGTGCACACCCCCGGGCAGGGCAACCTGCTCGCCCTCGCCGAGCGCGGCGGGATGACCAACGTCCGGGTGGCCAACGGCGACGCCATCATCCTGCTCCGCGAGATGCTGCCGCCCGACTCGCTGGCCGGCATCCGCGTGTACTTCCCGGACCCGTGGCCCAAGGCCCGCCACCACAAGCGCCGGCTGATCCAGCCCGACTTCCTGACGCTGGCCGCCACCCGTCTGGCGCCCGGGGCCGTACTGCACTGCGCGACCGACTGGGAGCCGTACGCCGAGCAGATGCTCGAAGTGCTCACCGCGCACCCGGACTTCGAGAACACCCAGCAGGACGGCGGCTTCTCCCCGCGGCCCGCCTTCCGGCCGCTGACCCGCTTCGAGGGCCAGGGCCTCGACAAGGGGCACCTCGTACACGACTTGCTCTTCCGTCGCACGGAGAACTGACAAGGTCACCGCGCGTGTCGGACCTGCTCGCTAGGGTCGTGGTGTGTACCGAGCGCTCCTTCTCGTGCTCCCACGTCCGTCCGGCACGGTCCGCACGTGCGTGCTCCTCGCCCTGCTCGCCGCGACCGGGGTCGCCATCCTCGAACTCGTGCGGGAACAGACCGGCACCTCGGGCTTCTTCGTCGGTCTCGGTCTGGCCCTGTTACCGGTGGCGCCGCTCATGGCGGCCTTCCGGTGGCTGGGCCGGGCCGCGCCCGCGCCCTGGTCGCAGCTGCTGTTCTGCTTCGGCTGGGGCGCCTGCACCGCGGCGCTGATCGCGATACTGGCCAACAACTTCGCCACCGAGTGGATCGCCGCGGCCACCGCCGACGCCTCCGACGCCGATCACCTCGGCTCGGTGGCCATCGCCCCGGTGGTGGAGGAGAGCGCCAAGGCGGCGGCCCTGCTGCTGGTGTTCCTGTGCCGAAGACGCCATTTCACCGGCCCCGCCGACGGGTTCGTAGTGGCCGGCTTCACCGCCACCGGGTTCGCCTTCACCGAGAACATCCTCTACCTCGGCAACGCCTTCGTGGAGGACGTGGCCGACCGCAGCGGCGTGCTGGAATCGATGACGGTGGCGACCTTCTTCGTACGGATAGTGCTGTCGCCGTTCGCGCACCCGCTGTTCACCGTGCTCACCGGGCTGGGCTTCGGCCTGGCCGCCGTCAGCGCCCGCCGCTCGCGCAGGATCTTCCTACCGCTGCTCGGCCTGGTGCTGGCCATGGGCCTGCACGCGCTGTGGAACGGCTCCTCGCAGTTCGGGGAGCACGGGTTCTACGTGGTCTACAGCTGCGTGATGGTCCCGGTGTTCGGGCTACTGGTGTGGCTGGCGGTGCGGATAAGGCGCGACCGGTTGCGGGCCGTCGAGGGTGAGCTCTCGCTGTACGCGGCCGCGGGCTGGCTCGGTCCGGCCGAGGTCCCGGCCCTGGCTTCGATGCCGGCCCGGTCACTGGCCCGCACCCTGGCCCGGCGCAGCGGGGGCCGGGCGGCCGGACGCACGGTCGCCCGCTACGAGGCGGATGCTGCGGCCCTGGCCCTGCTACGGAACCGGGCGCGGCGCGGCGGCCCCGTACGGGAGCGGGATTTCGCGGGCCGGGAGCGGGAGTTGCTGCACCGGCTCTGGCAGTCCCGGGCGACGGCCGGTCCCGCACTGGCCCGGGCGGCGGTCATGGAGGAGCTGATTCCACCGTGGTTCGATCCTCTGGACCCGGCGGCCGCACGGGCGGACGTACCCGGGCCCCGGCGGACTGACCAGGGCCTTGTCGCACCGGACCCGACCCCGGGAACGGCCCCGGACCCGGGGCTCAGACGTTCAGGCCCTTGGAGTTCAGCCACGCCAGCGGGTCCTGCGTCGATCCGCCCTTGCGTACTTCCAGGTGGAGATGAGGTCCGGTGACGTTGCCGGTGGCGCCGACGCGGCCGATGGTCTCGCCGGCGCCGACGGCACCGGAGGTCACCGACATCGAGGAAAGGTGGCAGTACCAGATCTCCGTGCCGTCCGGGAGCTCCAGCACGATCCGGTAGCCGTACGCGCCGGACCAGCCGGCCGAGGTGATCTTTCCGGCGGCCACGGCCTTGACCGGGGTTCCGGTCGGGGCCGCGAAGTCGAGGCCGGTGTGGTGGCCGGAGGACCACATGGAGCCGGAGTCCCCGTAGTGCGAGGTGAGGGTGTAGGCGGAGGTGGGCAGGGAGTAGCTGCCGGAGGGCTTGGCGGCGCGCTCCTGCTCGGCCTTGGCCGCCGCCGCGGCCTGCGCCGCTTCCGCGGCCTTCGCTTCGGCCTCTTCCTTGGCCTTCGCCTCGGCCTGCGCCTTCGCTTCCTCGGCGGCCTTGCGGGCCTCCTCCAGCTTCTCCTTGGCCTCCTGGGCGGCAGCCTGCTGCGCGGCCTGCTCGGCCTCCGCCCGGGCATTCGCCTCGGCAGCGCCCTGCTGGGCCTCGGCCTGCTGGAGGATCCGGTTGCGCAACACCTCGCCCGCGTCCGGGCCCTGGACGGACTGCTGCGCGATGATCCCCGTCCGCTCGCCCGTCGGGGCCGCCGATCCGGAACCGCCGTCCTCCTGCTGGGCCTTGTTCCCGCTCATCATGTCGGGCAGCGCCGGCAGGGATATCGCGACCTGGGGCCGGTCCTGTGCCGTGGCGATGCCGCCGGCGCCGACCGCCGCGATGACACCGACGCCGAGCACGGTGGAGCTGCGGGCAAGTCCTCCGCGCTGCTTGGCGACCCGGTGCTTGCCACGGACCGGCCGCACCGAATCCTCGGTGGGATTCCACTCGCCCCAGGCACCCGCGGTGGGCGGCTCCTGGATCTCGATGCCTTCAGGGGCAGGCAAGTTGGAGGCCACCGGGGCACGCTCCTCATCGACGCGCGGGGACGCGCGCGCGCACGGTGCCGTCTCTTGCGACGGCTGGGACGACCGCGCTGCGTTATCGAACGGTAATAGACAGAGGGGAGTGATTCCAAGCTGCCCCGCTTGATCGTTCCAACCAATCAGCCACGCACCGCCCAGCTTTGGCCAATCCTTTTTCTACCTAATCGCCTCAAGTGGGGCGAAAACCAAACACCTCCCCCCTCCCTTCAGCCACAGGCCGGAATTGACGATCCGTCAATCATGTTGCGGAGGGCACCCTTTCGGTCACCCATCGTCACATCACGTCGCCGCGGGGCACCACCGGCACGGTCCGCCGTCGCTGCGGCTCCCGCTCCCCCGGCCGGCCCACCGCGAGCAGCGCCATGTCGTCCGTCGCCCCGCCGCCCGTATGCCGGCGCACATCGCTGCTGAGCGCGCTGAGCAGCGCCTGCGGCCCGGGAAAGATCCGCCCGCGCAGCCGGTCCGCCGGGTCGTAGAAGTCCCCCGCCCCGTCCCGTGCCTCGGTCAACCCGTCCGTGTAGAGCAGCAGGGTGGTCCCCTCCGGGAAGGCCCACTCCTGCACCAGGTCCGGCCAGCCGCCCAGCTCCCCCATGCCGAGCGGCAGGGCCGGCTCCGCCGGGGCGAGGACCGCCAGCTCACCGTTCGCGTGCAGCAGCAGCGGCTCGGGGTGGCCCCGGTTGAGCAGGCGCAGCACACTCACGCCCGGCGGGATCTCCCCGAGCACGCACGTCGTGAACCCCTCCACCACGTCCAGGCTGTCGCGCCGGGTGCCCTCGCGAGCCAGCGCCCGCTCCAGCCGCTGCGCCAACTCCTCCAGCGTGGGCTCGGTGTCCGCCGCCTCCCGGAACGCCCCGAGGACCACCGCGACGGCCTCGACCGCCCCCAGCCCCTTGCCCCTTACGTCGCCCACCGCCAGCCGCACTCCGTACGGGGTTTCCTGGACCGCGTACAGGTCGCCGCCGATGAAGGCGTCCGCCTGCGCGGCCTCGTACCAGGCGGAGACGTGCAGCCCCCCGATGCGCTCGGCCGGCTTCGGCAGCACCGCCCGCTGTGCCGCCTCCGCGATCCCGCGCGCCGACGCGAGCCGCTCGCCGCTGCGCCGCACCATGCGGTTGATCAGGAGCGCCAGCCCGGCGACGGTCAGCACGGTCACCAGCTCGGTCAGCGCCTCGACCTTCCAGCTGGTGCCGTTGAGGACGTGCAGCACGAACACCGCGAACACGGCCAGGGAGCCCGTCAGGGCGGTGGCCCAGAAGGTGAACAGCGGGGCAGCGGTCAAGGGGGCCGCCGTGAAGAACGGGGACCCCGTGAAGCTGGGCGGGGTCAGCACGTCGAAGACCATCCCGAGGGCGATCAGTGCGACGGGCAGCACCCGGACCACGCGACGGGCCAGGCCGCTCCCGCCGCTCCCGCCCGCGCGCCCACCGCCGTTGCCCTGCCGGCCCAGCCCCACCACGCTGCTCTCCTACCGCCCGGTCCGCCGCACGGGTCCGGGCCCGCCGCCTCCTCGCCCCTCAAGGCTGGTGGCAGGAGCATGCGTACGGCGACCCGACGGCGGCCGGACGGGTGACGAGGCGGGAAAAGAGGCGGGGAATGAGGTGGGGAATGAGGTGGGGAAAGACGGCCCGGCGGGCCGGAACACGACGAAGGCCCGGTTCCTCAAGAGGAACCGGGCCTTCGTACTGAGTAGCGGGGACAGGATTTGAACCTGCGACCTCTGGGTTATGAGCCCAGCGAGCTACCGAGCTGCTCCACCCCGCGTCGGTAAACACAACTGTACGCCATCCGGGGAGTGCCCTTCACCAATTGACCGTCGGGGCACTTCGCGCACGCCCTCAGGCGGCGGGATCCCGGCGGCGGGTCAGCACGCGGGTGGTGCTGCCGTCGTCCTCCCGCACGTCACGGACGTGGGCGAAGCCGATGCGCTCCAGCAGCACCAGGGAGGCGGCGTTGGCGTCGGCCACGGTGGCGTGCACCTCGGTCAGGTCGAGGGAGCCGAAGCCGTACGCGACGATCGCCTCGGCGATCTCGGTACCGAGGCCCGCTCCCCAAGCCTCGGGGGCCAGCGCGTAGATGATCTCGTGGCCGTCGACCTCGTCGGTCCGCTTGATCTCGGCGTGCCCGACCAGCCTGCCGTCCCGGCGCACGGCCCACACGTCGAAGAGGTTCTCGGCGTAGACCTTGGTGAAGATCCGCCCGAAGAGCGCCCGGTCCTCAGCCTCGGAAGTGGGACCGTCCCCCATCCACCGGGACACTCGGGCGTCCTGGAAGAGCGCCACGAAACCTTCCTCGTCCTCGGGGACGTACGGGTCGAGGAGCAGGCGTTCGGTACGCAGAGCAGGCGTCATGGTCGGCGACGCTACCCGCAACGACTCGTGGGATCACCGGATTTACCGGTACGGCGAAGCACCCCGCCCGGCCGGAGGCGGAACAAAGAGAGGCCCTGTCTGCGGATCCGCAGACAGGGCCTCTTAAATCTATTCGGCGGCGTCCTACTCTCCCACAGGGTCCCCCCTGCAGTACCATCGGCGCTGAAAGGCTTAGCTTCCGGGTTCGGAATGTAACCGGGCGTTTCCCTAACGCAATGACCACCGAAATTCTTCGATCGCCAGACCGTGCGACCGTGTGGTCGGGTCCGACTCTCTGCGCCGAATTCTACACATCCCAGGAGCGCGTTACCGCACGCGTGGGCGAAGAGCACGGGTCTGGATCACCGACGGGTCGCTGCGTGGAGACCGCCCTCAGACGGTCACCATCAGGTACCCGATCCCGGAGTCCACGACCCACTCCGCGTCCTGCGTTCCGAGCTCCCAAGGCGTCCGCAGGAGCGTCCTGCGCAGGGCAGCACGATCCTGAAGGGCAGCAGGCTGCGGGCCCAGGTGCTTGAGGCGCTCGCCATCAGTGCCCCAGTGGGGGTCCGCGGGGGTGTCCAGTACGGACAGGAAACGGTCGACGCGCGCCGGCCAGGTGGGATGACCCCACCAGCGGTCGCACGCCAGTGCGCCGTGGCCAGCCGTGTAGAGGATGCCGTGGCGGACGCCCTTCTTCTCCATCTGTCCGGCGAAGGCTCCCAGCTTTCCGTCCGCATGGTCCTCGTACTCCGCGAGGTCTTCTTCGGTTCGCGCGAGCTCGCCCAAGGTCATGCCGGTCGGAAGCTTGCGGTCGGGGTTGGTCAGCCACCTGAAGAGTCGATGCCCGAGGACGTCCACGTCCTCGACCGTGACGTTCGTGAACGCTTCGCTGCTCCCCGAGGTGATGCCGTACTCCGTGCACCATCCGCGGAGGCGCTGGCGTATGCCGAGCGTGGTGTGGCTGTTGATCCGCAGCATGTCGCCGTCGGACAGCCTGCCTTCGGCATGCCAGTTCTCCACGCAGCTGTTGCGCCACGAGCCGTTCGTGAGGCCGATGGCGAGCAGGTCCAGGAGGGCAGACAGGTCGTCGGGGTCAATGCCTTGCGCCTTCAGCACCCCCTCGAAGACTTCTTCCGTCATCATCGCCTGCGCCTCTTCGAGCATGCGCTCAACGTCAGTCACGCGGTCCTCGTTCCCCTCGCTCGCTCATGTCTCCCGGCACGGCACCACCGCACCGCCCCATCTTCAGCGATCTTGAGGGCTTTCTTCATCAAATGCGCTCAGCCTCCCAGCACGGCCTTGCCCTTGGCTTCAGTTGGACGGGACGGGAAGCCGATCACGCCCAACTCCGTGGAGGCGCTCACCCCCCGCACGGGGCCGGGAACGACGAAGCGCCTCGACCGGCCGAAGCCGGTCGAGGCGCTAAGTAGCAGGTCAGGCGGGTTAACCCGCCACCTGCGAGCGGTAGGCCATGTCGGACTCGAACCGACAACCAACGGATTAAAAGTCCGCTGCTCTGCCAATTGAGCTAATGGCCCTCCAGGTGCTCACCCCAGAGCATAGCCGGACCGCGCCGGTCAGCCGATCGGGTATCCGTCGGCCGGCCTGTCGCCACGGGTTCGGTGGGGTGCCGCAGGGCCTCGGGCCGACCCCCGAAGGGGCGTTACGCACCATCAGTTCCCCTGGAGCGAGGAAAGGGCCCGTACGGCACTCAGGTGCCGTACGGGCCCTTCCTCAGGGGTTCAGCTCAGCGGCGATCAGCCGTTGCGCTTCCAGCGCGGCTTGTCGTCGCGGCGGCCGCCGAAGCCGCCGGTGGAACCGGAGCCGGACGGACGGTGGTCGTCACGACGGCCGTACGGGCGGTCGCCGCCACCGGAACGGAAGCCACCGGACGGACGGTCGTCACGACGGTCGCGGTTGAACGGGCGGTCGCCGCCACCGGAGCGGAAGCCGCCGGAGGAGCGGTCGTCACGGTTGAAGCTGCCGGAGGGACGGTCGTCGCGGCGGAAGCCACCACGCTCGCCACCACGGTCATCGCGGTTGAAGCCACCGGACGGACGGTCGTCACGACGGAAGCCACCACCGGACGGACGGT
>NZ_JBIVTH010000004.1:28496-453776 GCF_044756625.1 Streptomyces sp. NPDC091682
ACACCGGAGCGGAAGCCACCCGACGGACGGTCATCGCGGCGGAAGCCACCACGCTCGCCACCACGGTCATCGCGGTTGAAGCCACCGGACGGACGGTCGTCACGACGGAAGCCACCACCGGACGGACGGTCGCCACCGGAGCGGAAGCCACCCGACGGACGGTCATCGCGGCGGAAGCCACCACGCTCGCCACCACGGTCATCGCGGTTGAAGCCACCGGACGGACGGCCACCGCGGTCACCGCGGTCACCGCGGTCGTCACGGCGGAAGCCACCACGGTCGCCACCGCGGTCGCCGCCACGGTTGTCGCGACGCTCGAAGTTGCCACGGTCGTCACGCTGGGCGCGGTGCTCCTCGCGGCGCTCCTGCGCCGCGATCTCGGCGGCAGCGGCAGCGGCGGCAGCCGCGACCTCGGCCTCGGCGGCCTCGGCCACCTCGGCGACAGCGGCCTCCGGGTCCTCGCCGCGCTCACGGGCGGAGCGGGCGACGAGGCGGTCGGCCTCCTCGCGCAGCTCGCCGGCACGGCGGGTCAGGCGCTCCAGCTGCTTGGTCAGCTCGGCGACCTCGCGCTCGGCCTGCTTGGCGGCGTTGTTGGCGGAGTCGGCTTGGACCTCGGTCAGCGAACGGGCACCGGTGATCTCGGCGACCTCCGGCTCGAAGGCGCCGGCGCCCTGGACGATGTGACGCGAGGCGTCGACGCCCGCGTCCTCCATCAGGCGGAAGATCTGGCGACGCTGATGCGGCAGCGCGAGGGAGACCACGACACCGGACTTGCCGGCGCGGGCGGTACGGCCCGAGCGGTGCAGGTAGTCCTTGTGGTCGCCGGCCGGGTCCACGTTCAGGACCAGGTCAATGCCGTCGACGTGGATGCCGCGGGCGGCGACGTCGGTGGCGACGAGCGCGTTGACGTAGCCGTCCTTGAAGTCGGCGAGGACGCGGGTACGGGCACCCTGCGTCATGCCGCCGTGCAGCGCGTCGGCCTTCACGCCGGCCTCGACGAGCTGCTCGGCGATGCGGTCGGCGCCCAGCTGGGTGCGGACGAAGATGATGGTGCGGCCCTTGCGGGCGGCGATGGCGGCCGTGACCGGCGCCTTGTCCTTCGGCTTCACGACGAGGACGTGGTGCGTCATGGTCGTGACGTTGCCCTGCGCGCTGTCGACCTCGTGCGTGACGGGGTTGGACAGGTAGCGCTTGACCAGCGTGCCGATCTCGTTCTCCATGGTGGCGGAGAAGAGCATGCGCTGGCCGCCGCCGGGAATCTGGTCGAGCAGCTCGGTGACCTCGGGCAGGAAGCCCAGGTCGGCCATCTGGTCGGCCTCGTCGAGGACCGCGACCTGGACGTTCTCCAGGGAGCAGGCGCCACGGTTGATGATGTCGCGCAGACGGCCCGGGGTGGCGACGAGGATGTCGACGCCGCGCTCCAGGGCGTAGATCTGGTTGCTCATGGAGGTACCGCCGCAGACGACCTTCATCTTCAGGCCGAGCACGTCGCCGTACGGCTGGAGGGCGTCCGCGACCTGCATCGCGAGCTCACGCGTCGGCGTGAGGATGATGGCGCGGGGCTTCTTCTTCTCGGTGAAACCGCCGGCGAGCTGCGCCAGGGTCGGCAGACCGAAGGAGAGGGTCTTGCCGGAGCCGGTGCGACCACGGCCGAGGATGTCCTTGCCGGCCAGGGCGTCCGGGATGGTCGCGGCCTGGATCGGGAAGGGGGTGGTGACGCCGTTCTGCGCGAGCTTGCGCACGACGCCCTCGGGGAGACCGAGGTCGCCGAAGGTGATCGAGGGCTCCGCGTCAGCGTCAGCGTCGTCGTCGAAGTCGGTGGTCGAGTCCTCGTAGGACCCGTCGGTGTTCACGTCGGCCTCAAGAGCCTCGATGATCTCGTTGGCCTCAGCGGCCTCGATCGCCTCGGTGACCACGAGGGCCTCGGCGTCGATCATCTCGTTGGAGTCGTTCTCGGGCATGACGGAACGGTCAGAGCTGGAAATGGACATGCGAAATGCGAAACCTTCCGGAGTCTCGGCACGCGCCCAAACTCCGTGAATCGCAAATCGACCGCCTCAATGCGGTCAGCCACGGCTAGGGAGAGTACGCGCCACACGGCGCTCTTCGGATTCGGCGCCGGGCAATGGGATCAAACGATCTATAACCATACGCACCCTCCTGGGGGTCTGGCAAGTCGCCCCCGCAGAAACGTCTCTGACCTGCGAAGACGCCTCCGGCATCGGTAGCGGACCGGGTCCTGCCGGACCCGGCCGGACGCCCGCCCGGCCTAGAGCTCGGGGGCCGGCTGGGTGGTCGGCTCCGGCTGCGGGCTCGGCGGCGCCAACGTGGGTTCCGTCACAGGGGGAGTCGTGGCCGGGGGTGCCGGGGTCGGGCTCGCCGACTGCTGTCCGCCGGCCGAACCGCCCGGGCCGCCGGGCCCACCGCCCGACCCGCCCGACCCGCCCGTGGTGGGTTGCTGCGGGCCCTGCCCGCCCGCGCCGCCGCCCGGTCCCGCTGACGGCGCGGGCACCCCCGGCCGGCCGGTCGGCGCGCCCGGGCTCGGCGAGGCTCCGGTCGCGCCGGAGGCCTTGCCGTCGTCCTTGTGCCGGCCGTCCTGGCTCCCCGTACCGTCCTTCGTGCCGTGCCCGTTGCCGCGGACCCCGGTGCCCCGTCCCGAGACGTTCCCCGGGCCGGCTTCGGCGCCGCTGCGGCGGTCCCCCGGAGCGGAGGGCCCGGGCTTCGCCGCGTTCTCACCGACACTCATGCAGCCGGCCGTCGCCGCGACCGCGAGCGCGGTGACGGCCAGTCGGAGGGAAGCGGACAACTGGCGCACGGGGGCACCTCCGGAGCCTGAGGGCGAACGTTCCGCATGAGCGGGTCAATGTGCCCAACTCCCTTTGACCCGTAAGGGACACGCCCTGCGACGAACACCCGGGGGCGGAGCCCAGTAACGGAGCCCCGGAGCGGAGCCCGGGAGCGGAGCCCCGGTGGAGCCCCCGAGCCGAACCCCTCAGCCGAAGAGCTGCCGCGCCACCTGCGACCCGAGGTGCACCGCGCCGAGCCCGACCAGCACCGACATCCCCACGTTCGCCGCGGCCAGGAACCCCCGGCCGCGCTCGGCCAGCCGCAGCGTCTCGTACGAGAACGTCGAATACGTGCTGAGCGCCCCGCACAGCCCGGCCCCGAGCAGCAACTGCAGCCGCGAGGGAGCGGCCCCCGCCAACGCCGCCCCGGTCAACCCCCCGAGCACCAGGCAGGCGACCGCGTTGACCACGAAGGTGCCCCAGGGGAAGAGGGAGTCGTGCCGCGCCTGCACCGCACGGTCCAACAGGTAGCGGAGCGGCGCGCCGACGGCCGCGCCCACCACCACGAGCAGCCAGTTCACCGCGGAACGCGCCCGCGCCCGCTTCCGGGCCCGCGGACCGCGAGCCGGGTCGCTGCAGCCGCCGCCCACACGGCGCCGAGCGCCGCCACCACCGTGAGCCCGCCGTAGGCCAGGGCGGTCCCCGTCTCCCCCTCGTCCAGGAGCCTCGAGAAGTCCACCGCGTAGGTGGAGAAGGTGGTGAAGCCGCCCAGCACGCCGACCCCGACGAAGGGCCGCAGCAGCGAATGCGGGGCCGTCCGGCCGCCCTCGCTGATCAGCACCATGAGCACGCCGATCAGCGCGCTGCCGGAGGCGTTGATCCACAGGGTCGCCCACGGGAAGGCCCCGGGCCCGGCCGGCCACAGCAGGGAGATCCCGTACCGTGCCGCGCCCCCGACCGCGCCGCCCGCCGCCACCGCCGCGAGCACCCGGCCCTGCGGCTCGGTGCGCTGCGCGGGTACGTGCAGGTCGACGTCCGGATCAATTGCCTCCGGATCATCCACCGCCCGCTCCGCCCCGTCGCCGGGCACCGGGAGCGGCCGCGTCACCCGTACCCCAGCGCGTGCAGCCGCTCGTCGTCGATCCCGAAGTGGTGGGCGATCTCGTGCACCACGGTGACCTCCGTCTCCGCGACCACGCTCTCCCGGTCCTCGCACATGCGCAACGTGGGATTGCGGTAGATGGTGATCCGGTCCGGCAGCACCCCGGCGTACCACTCGCCGCGGTCCGTCAGCGGAGTCCCCTCGTACAGACCGAGCAGCTCGGGATCGTCGGCGGGCGGCTCGTCCTCGACGAACACCGCCACGTTGTCCATCAGCCGCGTCAGCTCCGGCGGGATCCGGTCCAGGGCCTCTGCGACGAGCTCTTCGAACTCCTCGCGCGTCATCTCCAGCACCCGGCCATTGTCGCTCCGGGGGAAACCGTTTTGGCGATAGCTCCCCGGATCCCATATGCTTCTCACGTCCCCGACGCGCTGAGAAGTGCCCGGCGGGCCTTTAGCCCTCATCGTCTAGTGGCCCAGGACGCCGCCCTTTCAAGGCGGTAGCACGGGTTCGAATCCCGTTGGGGGTACGCATTACCGTGTGCAAGACTTGGTCTCGCACACTGCAAGGTCCTGTGGAGCAGTTGGTTAGCTCGCCACCCTGTCAAGGTGGAGGTCGCGGGTTCAAGTCCCGTCAGGATCGCTGAAACCGGAAACGGTTTCGTGGCTGGGTAGCTCAGTTGGTACGAGCGATCGCCTGAAAAGCGATAGGTCGCCGGTTCGACCCCGGCCCCAGCCACCATCAAGAAGGCCCCGTCCATCGGACGGGGCCTTCTGTGGTTACTCCCCTTCGGTCTCGGCCGCCGCCGCCCGCTCCCTGCGGCGCCACTGCACCACGCCGACGGCCGCCGCTCCGGCGGCGACCAGGGCGAGCAGCGCCCCGTCCGGAACCGCGTCGGCCAGCGCGCGGACCCGCTGCTCCACGGCGAACGAGTCGTCCACGTCCAGCAGCCCCGGCAGCGCGCTCGCCCCGTCGTAGGCGAGGAACAGCACGCCCAGGGTGATGAAGAACAGCCCGGACAGCAGCGAGGTGGTGTGCAGCTCGAAGCGGCCGACGCGCAGGACCCGGCCGCGCAGCCAGCGCCGCCGGCCCAGGTCGAACCGCTCCCACAGCAGCGCCAGTACGAACAGCGGTACGGCCATCCCCAGGGCGTAGACCGCGAGCAGCAGGCCGCCGTAGACGGGGCTGCCGCTCACCGCCGCGACCGTCAGGACGCTGCCCAGGATCGGGCCGGCGCAGAACCCGGCCAGCCCGTAGACCGCGCCGAGCGCGTACACCGACAGAACGGTGGTCGGCCGGATCCGGCCCGACAGCTCCGAGATCCGCTTCGGGGCGAAGCCGAGGCCCAGGATCTGCGCGAGGCCGAGCGCGATGATCAGCCAGCCGCCCGCCAGCACGAGCTGGTCGCGGTTGCCGTGGAAGAACCGCCCTGCGTACGAGCCGGCCGCCCCCAGCGGTACCAGGGTGCTCGCGAGGCCCGCGTAGAAGATCCCGGTGCGCGCCAGGAGCCGCGAGGTGGAGTCGATGGAGTACGCGAAGAAGGCCGGCAGCAGCAGGGCGCTGCAGGGGCTGAGCAGCGCGAGGAGGCCGCCCAGCAGGGCGGCCAGGTATCCGATGTCGGTCACTGCTCCGCCGCCTCGGCCTTCGCCCTGGCGATGGCGGCCGTGAAGGTGTCGAGCGGCTGGGCACCGGCAATGGGCTTGCCGTTCAGCAGGAAGGACGGGGTGGAGGTGACGCCGATGCGGTAGCCCTCCTCCTGGTCCTTCTTCAGGGCCGCCGTGGCCTGCTCGCCGGCCATGTCCGCCTTGAAGCGCTCCAGATCGGGCACCCCGGCCTCCCGGGCCAGCTCCACGAGCCGGGGCTCGGCGAAGCCCTTCTCCTTCGAGCCGCCGGCGTAGGCGGCGGCGTGGAAGGCGTCGAAGCGGTCCTGCTGCCCGGCCGCCCAGGCGGCCTTGGCCGCGGCCTCGGACTCGGCGCCGAAGATCGGGAAGTTGCGCCACTCGATGCGCAGGGTGCCGTCCTCGACGTACTTCTTCACCAGTTCGGGCTCGGTGTCCCGGGCGAACTTGCCGCAGTAGCCGCACTTGAAGTCGGAGTACTCGATGAGCACGACGGGCGCGTCGGCACGGCCGACGGCGAGCTTGTCGCCGGACTCGCGCCGGGCCAGTGCCTTGAGCTCAGCGGCGGGGTCGGTCCGGGGCGCGGCGACGGCGCCGGACCCGGCCGAACCGGTCTCGGCGGGAGCGGTGGCCTGCCAGGAGACGAGACCGAGGGCGATCGCGGCGAGGGCCACCCCGGCGGAGAACAGCAGGGGTTTGGCGGAGGACTTCTTGGCGGAGGGCTTCTTGGAAGAGGGCATGCGGGTGCTCCAGTGCTGCGGGTGGGTGGGAATGGACGGACCGGTGGGACCGGTCCGTCTAGACCCGCATCACGCAGAGCTCCAGCCGGTCGGGGGCCGGGCGGTCGGGACCGCGTACGGGGGTCCGTACGGGCACGGCCGCGGCCGGACCGGCCTCCTCGGGCGCCGCCCGGACCGGCGGGACCTGGGCGTGCTCGCCCCAGGCGCGCGCGGGGACGGCGGGCGTACCGCCGCGCTCGGGGGCCACCGGGGCGCAGGCGGGCCCGCCCGTGCCGTCGGTGGAGACGGCCGCGCGGGGCCGCGCCGCGGCCGGGTCGTTGGCCGGAGCCGGGACGGCCGCCGAAGCAGGAGCCGGGGCCAGGACCGGGGCCGGAGCCGGGACCGAGGCAGAAGCCGGGTACAGGACCGGGGCCGGGGTCAGGACCGGGGCCGGGGTCGAGTCCGCGGCCGGTGTCTGAGCCGTCCGGGCCGCCGGGTCGACCGCCACCGCCGGGGCCGCACAGCCCAGGAGTACCGCCAGGACCACGCCGAGCAGGTGCCAGACGTGACGGGGGCGGGACAAGGTGGGCTGCCTCTCACTCGTACGACCGACGGACTCGTCCCGAAATGGTACGGGTCCGCCCCACAAATGCGTTCGCCACCCGGAGGGCCCAGGTGAGATCCTCGACCAGGTATGTCTACTTCCTTCGCCGCCCTGCAGACGCTTCTCGGTGAGATCTCCCTCCGTGACGCGCACCGCCTCGGCCGCCGCCTCGAAGGCGCCCGCCGTATCCGCAAGCCCGAGGCCAAGCAGGCCGTGCTCGACGAGATCGCCGCGGAGGCCACCAAGGCCGCCGAGCGACTGGCCGGCCGTGCCTCGCGGATGCCGGAGGTCACGTATCCCGAAAACCTGCCCGTCAGCCAGAAGAAGGATGAGATCGCCGAGGCGATACGCGACCACCAGGTCGTGATCGTCGCGGGCGAGACCGGGTCCGGCAAGACCACGCAGATCCCCAAGATCTGCATGGAGCTGGGCCGCGGCGTCCGGGGCATGATCGGGCACACCCAGCCCCGCCGGATCGCCGCCCGCACGGTCGCGGAGCGGATCGCCGAGGAGCTGAAGTCCGAGATCGGCCAGACCGTCGGCTGGAAGGTCCGCTTCACCGACCAGGTGGACCAGGACGCGACCTTCGTGAAGCTGATGACGGACGGCATCCTGCTCGCCGAGATCCAGACGGACCGCGAGCTGCGCGCCTACGACACGATCATCATCGACGAGGCCCACGAGCGCTCGCTGAACATCGACTTCCTGCTGGGCTACCTGGCCACGCTGCTGCCCAAGCGCCCCGACCTCAAGGTCGTCATCACCTCGGCCACCATCGATCCCGAGCGCTTCTCCCGGCACTTCGGCGACGCCCCGATCGTCGAGGTCAGCGGGCGCACGTATCCGGTGGAGGTGCGCTACCGGCCGCTCCTGGAAGAGGACGCCGAGGACGGCGACGACTCCGACCGGGACCAGATCACCGCGATCTGCGAGGCCGTGGACGAGCTCCAGTCGGAGGGTCCGGGCGACATCCTGGTCTTCCTCTCCGGCGAGCGGGAGATCCGCGACACGGCGGACGCCCTGACCAAACGGAACCTCCGTTCCACCGAGGTCCTCCCCCTCTACGCACGCCTCTCGCACGCCGAGCAGCACCGCGTCTTCCAGCAGCACACCGGCCGCCGGATCGTGCTCGCGACCAACGTCGCCGAGACCTCGCTGACCGTCCCCGGCATCAAGTACGTGATCGACCCGGGCACCGCCCGGATCTCCCGCTACAGCCACCGCACCAAGGTCCAGCGCCTGCCGATCGAGCGGATCTCGCAGGCCAGCGCCAACCAGCGCAAGGGCCGCTGCGGACGTACCAGCGACGGAATCTGCATCCGGCTGTACTCCGAGGGCGACTTCGACGCGCGTCCCGAGTTCACCGACGCCGAGATCCTCCGGACGAACCTGGCCTCCGTCATCCTCCAGATGACCGCGGCCGGCCTCGGCGAGATCGAGAAGTTCCCCTTCATCGACCCGCCGGACCACCGCAACATCCGCGACGGCGTGCAGCTCCTCCAGGAGCTCGGCGCGCTCGAGACGGCCGAGAAGTCCTCCCCGGAGGGGAAGAAGGGGCAGCGCCTGACGCAGATGGGCCGCCAGCTCTCCCAGCTCCCGGTGGACCCGCGGCTGGCCCGCATGGTCATCGAGGCCGACAAGAACAACTGCGTCCGCGAGGTCATGGTCATCGCGGCGGCCCTGTCCATCCAGGACCCGCGCGAACGGCCCTCGGACAAGCAGACCCAGGCCGACCAGAACCACGCCCGCTTCAAGGACGAGACCAGCGACTTCCTCTCGTTCCTGAACATGTGGCGCTACGTGCGGGAGCAGCAGAAGGAGCGCGGCTCGTCCTCGTTCCGCCGGATGTGCAAGCAGGAGTACCTGAACTTCCTGCGGATCCGCGAGTGGCAGGACATCTACTCCCAGCTGCGCACGGTCGCCAAGGGCATGGGCATCCACGTCAACGAGGCCGACGCCCCCGAGCAGGTCGTCCACGTGTCGCTGCTGTCCGGACTGCTCTCGCACATCGGGCTCAAGGACACCGACAAGAACGAGTACCTCGGTGCCCGGAGCGCCAAGTTCGCGATCTTCCCGGGGTCGTCGCTCTTCAAGAAGCAGCCGAAGTTCGTGATGTCGGCCGAGCTGGTGGAGACCTCGCGGCTGTGGGCCCGGGTGAACGCCAAGGTGGAGCCCGAGTGGGTGGAGCCGCTGGCGCAGCACCTGGTCAAGCGCACGTACAGCGAGCCGCACTGGGAGAAGGACCAGGCGGCCGTGATGGCGTACGAGAAGGTCACGCTGTACGGCGTACCGATCGTGGCCCAGCGGAAGATCAACTACGGCCGGATCGACGCCGAGGTCTCGCGCGAGCTGTTCATCCGCAACGCGCTGGTCGAGGGCGACTGGCGCACCCACCACAAGTTCTACGCCGACAACCGCAAGCTCCTCACCGAGGTGGAGGAGCTGGAGAACCGGGCCCGTCGCCGCGACATCGTGGTGGACGACGAGACGCTCTTCGACTTCTACGACCAGAAGATCCCCGCCCACGTGGTCTCGGGGGCGCACTTCGACTCCTGGTGGAAGCACAAGAAGCGCGAGGAGCCCGAACTCCTCGACTTCGAGCGGGAGATGCTGCTGACCGAGAAGGCGGCCGGGGTCACCAAGGCCGATTACCCGGACTCCTGGCGCCAGGGTCAGCTGAAGTTCCGGGTGACCTACCAGTTCGAGCCGGGCGCGGACGCCGACGGCGTGACCGTCCACATCCCGCTCCAGGTGCTGAACCAGGTCACCGACGAGGGTTTCGACTGGCAGATCCCGGGCCTGCGCGAGGAGGTCGTCACCGAGCTGATCCGCTCGCTGCCGAAGCCGATCCGCCGGCACTACGTGCCCGCGCCGAACTTCGCCGGCCGCTTCCTGGACACGGCGGTGCCCCTGCAGGAGCCGCTGCCGGTCACCCTCGCGCGCGAGCTCCAGCGGATGGTCGGGGTCCCGGTGTCGGCCGAGGACTTCGACCTCACCCGGATCCCGGACCATCTGAAGATCACCTTCCGGATCGTCGACGAGCGCCGCAAGAACCTCGCCGAGGACAAGGACCTGGAGGCCCTGCGCCTGAGGCTGAAGCCGAAGGCCCGCCAGGCCCTCTCCAAGGCCGCCGCGGCCACCGCCGAACGGGCGGGCGGGGAGTCGGTGGAGCGGACCGGGCTGACCGACTGGACGATCGGCACGCTGACCAAGGTCTTCGAGACCCGGCGCGCCGGTCAGCCGGTGAAGGCGTACCCGGCGCTGGTGGACGAGGGCACGAGCGTGTCCGTACGGCTCTTCGACACCGAGGCCGAGCAGCAGCAGGCCATGTGGCTGGGCACCCGGCGGCTCATCCTGCTGAACATCCCGGTGAACCCGGCGAAGTTCGCCTCGGACCACCTGACCAACCAGCAGAAGCTGGCCCTGTCCAGGAACCCGCACGGTTCCATCCAGGCGCTCTTCGACGACTGCGCGACCGCGGCGACCGACAAGCTGATCGCCGACCACGGTGGCCCCGCATGGGACGAGGCGGACTTCCGGAAGCTCTACGAAGCCGTCCGCGCCGACCTGGTGGACACGACCGTGCGCACGGTCGGCCAGGTGCAGCAGGTGCTGGCCGCCTGGCAGGCCTGTGAGCGCCGGCTGAAGGCCACGGGCAGCCTGGCGCTGGTCGCGAACATCCAGGACGTCAAGACGCAGCTGGCGGCCCTCATGCCGGCCGGTTTCGTGACGCTCACGGGGCTGCGCCGACTGGCGGACCTGATGCGCTACCTGGTGGCGGTGGACCGACGGCTCCAGCAGATGCCCACGGGCGTCCAGCGCGACACCACGCGCATGGAGAAGGTCCACGAGATGCAGGACGAGTACGCCTGGCTGCTGGAGCAGTTGCCGAAGGGGCGGCCCGTCCCGTCCACGGTCACCGACATCCGCTGGATGATCGAGGAACTTCGCGTCAGTTACTTCGCGCACGCACTCGGGACGGCTTACCCGATCTCCGACAAGCGGATCGTGAAGGCGGTGGACGCGGCGGCTCCGTGATCCGGTTCGACTGCACCCCCTGAGCTGCGGTACAGTCTGATTCGCAGCCGCCGAGCGGCCGCAAATCTAGGACCTGTGGAGCAGTTGGTTAGCTCGCCACCCTGTCAAGGTGGAGGTCGCGGGTTCAAGTCCCGTCAGGTTCGCAGAAACGTCAGGGCCCGTATCCCTCTGGGGATACGGGCCCTGACGCGTTGGCGGGCGACACCGCCCGGGCGGCCTTGGAGGTCGCCCGGAGGCCGTGGAGCACCCGCAGTGCCCGTGGACACCTCCGGGTCGTGTCCGCCGCGTCTGCGGGGCGGACACGAGCGCGCCCCGGGCCCCCCTCCGAACCCGCCCCGGCCCCTCCTGCTCCTCCTGCCCCTCGTGCTCCTCCTGCCCGCCTGCTCCCTGCCCCCTCCGGAGCCGTGGGGTCGTGGGGTCGTGGGAGCCTTCCCGGCCGACCGTCACCCGGAATCCCCCGTTCGCATGATGCGCCTCTCGATGCGGGTCCCCTTTACGGGGTGCAATACCGGATATACAAGAGTGATCATCTGTGACGGGAGTCACCGGATGAGTTTTTGGGACTCACACTTTTATCGCACCTATACGCCTGCTCGATAGAATATGTGCAATGGCACCTACCCCGCCGGCGCTCCCGTGCGCGCTCGAGACCGCCCTGACCTGGGCATAAAAAGATCGCGCTGGACCCGGCGGAGTCCAGCGCGATCGAACGACCTCGGACCTGTTGGGGCAGGCCCAGCCGTATGAAGCTATGTGGGTTTCATCGGATTGGGGGACCCGATATAGACCCGTTAAAGCGGGGTGTTTGCGCGACCTCAGGCCTCGCTGCGCTGCTGCGGAATTCCCGCGAGCAGTGCGCGAACCTCGGCCTCGCGGTACCGGCGGTGTCCACCCAGGGTGCGGATGGACGTGAGCTTGCCAGCCTTGGCCCAGCGGGTGACCGTCTTCGGGTCCACGCGGAACATCGTGGCAACCTCAGCCGGGGTCAGCAGCGGCTCGGCATCAGGGGTGCGAGCGGTCATGAGCGGCCTCCTCGGGAGAACCGAACCATCTCGGTTCTTTCCTCTAAATTCTGCACCTTGGCCCGCGTTGCCCGAAATGGACATACGCGGGCCGAGTCGGTTATAGGACGAACGGCTTGTCCTCGGCACTACAACTACACCATCCGTCCAGCCTCGACGGCCAAACCGACGGAATTGCCCTCCGAGGTGTTCATCAGCGGCGGAAGCCGATGGACCGTCCCATAACGGACAGTCACCCCACTGTGACGATCAGTCACAGAGCGATCAGGAGTCACCAGACCCCCCATAGAGTGCAATGCCGAGCATTCCGCCCTTAGTTGGGCGGAAGGAACCCTCCCCGGACTCCTTGTCCTATTTTGGCACGAGGGTAGGGGAAGGGCGCAAGGGTGTAGTTAGTGCGGTCCGTCACGCTTGGGCCAATGGCCCGTATCGGGACGTAGGTCCTGGCACTACGTCCCAAATGCCATGATCAAGCCTCTGATCAGCCACTATTGACCGATCGACCGATACCGGACGATACGCACTAACCCCTTCTAGGTGAAACCAGCCACACAGGCACCTTTCGGCCTAATTCGCGAAAAGCCGCTCCCGGACCGCCCGCCACCGCTCCGCCAACTCCTCGTAGACCTCGGTCGCGCCCCGCGCGTCCCCGGCCCGCAGGGCCGCGATACCCGCCGCGAGGTCCCCGGCCGAGCGGTCGGCCGCCAGTCGATCCGCCGGCAGGGCGTGCAGCAGCCCTCCGTAGTCCAGCTCGACCATCGAGCGCGGGTGGAACTCCTCCAGCCAGCTCCCCACCTCCACCAGTCCGTCGGCGAGCATCCCGTACCCCTCCGCGTCCCGCAGGGTCCGCAGCGCGCGGGCGAGCCGCCGCCGGGCCTGGACCATCGGCGTGCGGTAGCGCAGCCGCTCGCCGGGCACGTGGTCCCGCTCCTCGTCCGCCACCAGCACGAACCAACGCAGCGGAACCTGCCACACCCCCGTACGGATCCAGGGGCGCGCGTCCGGGTTCCGTTCGCGCCAGCGCTCGTAGTCCTCGGCCGCCCGGCGGCGCGCTCCCGGTGGCAGCGCGGCGTCCAGCACCGGCCGCGGAAACCACTCGACGAGTTCCTGGAGGGCCAGCCAGCCGCGGAGCCGGGTGCGCCACGGGCAGACCAGCAGCACCCCGTCGACCACCGCCGTGAAGGCGTCCGCGCTCTCGTGGGCCGGCACCCCCACCAGCGGGACCCGCACCAAGTCCGACAGTGACCTGCGCAGTTCGTCCTGGGCGGTCGGGGCCGCCCCGCGCCGGGCGTAGTCGGCCCAATGCGTGCGCTCCGGCTCGGCGAAGGCCGCCAAGGGCTCGTAGACGCGCAGGTAGGAGGCGTACGGGACGGTCGGCGCCGAGCGCGCGGACGGCAGCGGGAGTTCGGAGGATTCGCTCACGCTCTCGTATTGCCCCTCCGCGGGGTCGGGTTCACCTCCGGACGCTGCCGCCCGCGCGCACCACGGGAGTGTTTCGATCCTCGGACAGCTCACCTACGGGCGGCCCCCAGGTCTTACTCTGCTCCCAGCACGCCCTCCCCCACCCGCAGGGCGGGCGTCTTTCCGCCGCATCTCTTCCATGGGAGTCACCACCGTGACCGAAATGACCGACGGCGTCCTGCACACCCTGTTCCGTACGGAGCAGGGCGGCCACGAGCAAGTCGTGCTGTGCCAGGACCGCGCCACCGGCCTGAAGGCCGTCATCGCCATCCACTCCACCGCCCTGGGCCCCGCCCTCGGCGGTACGCGCTTCCACGCGTACGCCTCCGACGAGGAGGCCGTCCTGGACGCGCTGAACCTCTCGCGCGGCATGTCGTACAAGAACGCCATGGCCGGCCTCGGCCTCGGCGGCGGCAAGGCCGTGATCATCGGCGACCCGGACGCCATCAAGACCGAGGAACTGCTGCTGGCCTACGGCCGGTTCGTGGAGTCCCTCGGCGGCCGCTATGTGACCGCCTGCGACGTCGGCACCTACGTGGCCGACATGGACGTCGTGGCCCGCGAGACCCGCTGGGCGACCGGCCGCTCCCCCGAGAACGGCGGCGCGGGCGACTCCTCGGTCCTCACCGCCTTCGGTGTCTTCCAGGGCATGCGCGCCAGCGCCCAGCACCTGTGGGGCGACCCGACCCTGCGCGGGCGCAAGGTCGGCGTGGCCGGTGTCGGCAAGGTCGGGCACTACCTGGTCGAGCACCTGCTGGAGGACGGCGCCGAGGTCGTGATCACGGACGTGCGGGAAGAGTCCGTCCGCCGGATCCTGGACAAGCACCCCGGCAAGGTCACCGCCGTGGCGGACACGGACGCGCTGATCCGCACCGAGGGCCTGGACATCTACGCCCCCTGCGCGCTCGGCGGTGCCCTGAACGACGAGACCGTCCCGGCGCTCACCGCGACGATCGTCTGCGGTGCGGCGAACAACCAGCTCGCCCACCCGGGCATCGAGAAGGACCTCTCGGACCGCGGGATCCTCTACGCGCCCGACTACGTGGTCAACGCGGGCGGTGTCATCCAGGTCGCCGACGAGCTGCGCGGCTTCGACTTCGACCGCTGCAAGGCCAAGGCGACGAAGATCTTCGACACCACGCTGGAGATCTTTGCTCGTGCGAAGGCGGACGGCATTCCGCCGGCCGCTGCGGCCGACCGGATCGCCGAGCAGCGGATGGCCGACGGCCGCGCCGCGCGCGCCGTCTAGGCCCTTCCGGGGGCCTTCGGGTGCGCCCGCCGGGGTGCGGCGAGACGGAACTCACTGCACTTCGGCGGGTCGCCCGCCAGGAAAAGGTTAAAATCGCAGCTGACCAGCGAGGACGGGGCGCCTTGTTGGTTCTGCACCGGGGCGCGTCATGCGGGCGGCGTACCGTATGGCCGCGGAAGCAGGTACCGTTAAACCCCTACGGACGGTCTCTCCACGGAGAGCCCGCTCCGAACCATGAACGCGTGTCAGACTCTGGGGCCGTCGAGCCCCGTCACCGAGGGGGTCGAGCCATGGGGCGCGGCCGGGCAAAGGCCAAGCAGACGAAGGTCGCCCGCCAGCTGAAGTACAGCAGCGGCGGGACTGACCTCTCGCGTCTGGCCAACGAGCTGGGCGCATCGACCGTGGAACCGCTGCCTGTCAGCGAGCCGGTCGAGGTAGACGACGACGAGCTGGACGAGGACGACCCGTACGCTCGGTACGCGGACCTCTACAACACGGATGACGACGACGAGGACGAAGAGTCCGGACCGTCGTCACAGCGTCGCGGCGCTTGACGCCCTGAGGCGTCTGCACGACAGACAAAAAGACTGAAACCCGGTCCAGGGCATCGCCCCGGGCCGGGTTTCAGTGCTGCTCAGCTCGCGTAGGAACCGGTCATGGTCGCACCCTCGGCGTGGTCGCCGCGGTCCAGGATCTCTCCCGCGACCCACGCGTCGACACCCCGGTCGGCCAGCGCGGTCAGCGCCACGTCCACCGACTCCTGCGGAACGACGGCCATCATGCCGACACCCATGTTCAGGGTCTTCTCCAGCTCCAACTGCTCCACCTGACCGGCCTTGCCGACCAGGTCGAAGATGGCGCCGGGGGCCCAGGTCGAACGGTCGACCGTGGCGTGCAGGTGGTCCGGGATGACCCGGGCCAGGTTCGCCGCGAGGCCGCCGCCGGTGATGTGCGAGTAGGCGTGCACCTCGGCCGTACGGGTGAGGGCCATGCAGTCCAGCGAGTAGATCTTGGTGGGCTCCAGGAGCTCCTCGCCGAGGGTGCGGCCGAGCTCCTCCACGTGACCCTCCAGCGACATCTTGGCGCGCTCGAAGAGGACGTGACGGACGAGCGAGTACCCGTTCGAGTGAAGGCCGGACGAAGCCATCGCGATGACGGCGTCACCCGTACGGATGCGATCCGCACCGAGCAGGCGGTCGTACTCGACGACGCCCGTTCCGGCACCGGCCACGTCGAAGTCGTCCGGACCCAGCAGGCCGGGGTGCTCGGCGGTCTCGCCGCCCACCAGGGCGCAGCCGGCGAGGACACAGCCCTCGGCGATGCCCTTCACGATCGCCGCGACACGCTCGGGGTGCACCTTGCCGACGCAGATGTAGTCGGTCATGAAGAGCGGCTCGGCACCGCAGACGACGATGTCGTCCATGACCATCGCCACCAGGTCGTGGCCGATGGTGTCGTACACGCCGAGCTGGCGGGCGATGTCCACCTTGGTGCCGACGCCGTCGGTGGCCGAGGCGAGCAGCGGGCGCTCGTAGCGCTTGAGGGCGGAGGCGTCGAAGAGGCCGGCGAAGCCGCCGAGGCCGCCGAGGACCTCGGGGCGCTGCGTCTTCTTCACCCACTCCTTCATCAGCTCGACGGCGCGGTCGCCCGCTTCGATGTCCACGCCTGCGGCTGCGTAGCTGGCACCGGTGGTCTTCTCTGTCATGACAGGAGAGAGCTTTCGTGTCGTTACTGCGTGTGGTGCCGGGCCCTGGGAGAAGCCTCAAAGACAGGGCCCGGCGCAGGTTGAGCCAGGGCTACGGGCGGCGGAGCGCGTCGGCGGCGTCCGTGCCGCCCGCGAGCTCGGACTCCAGCAGCTGCTTGCCCAGGAGCTGCGGGTCGGGCAGCTCCATCGGGTACTCGCCGTCGAAGCAGGCACGGCAGAGGTTGGGCTTCTGGATGGTGGTCGCCTCGACCATCGCGTCGAGCGAAATGTACGAGAGCGAGTCCGCACCCAGGGAAGTGGCGATCTCGTCGACCGTCATGCCGTTGGCGATCAGCTCGGCCCGGGTGGCGAAGTCGATGCCGAAGAAGCACGGCCACTTCACCGGCGGCGAGGAGATCCGGATGTGGACCTCCGCCGCACCGGCCTCGCGGAGCATCTTGACCAGCGCGCGCTGGGTGTTGCCGCGGACGATCGAGTCGTCGACGACCACCAGGCGCTTGCCGCGGATGACTTCCTTGAGGGGGTTGAGCTTGAGCCGGATGCCGAGCTGGCGGATCGTCTGCGAGGGCTGGATGAAGGTCCGGCCCACGTAGGCGTTCTTGACCAGGCCGGATCCGTACGGGATCCCGCTGGCTTCGGCGTATCCGACGGCGGCGGGCGTGCCGGATTCCGGCGTCGCTATCACCAGATCGGCGTCGACCGGGGCTTCCTTGGCCAGGCGCCGACCCATCTCGACACGCGAGAGGTAGACGTTCCGGCCGGCGATGTCGGTGTCCGGGCGCGCCAGGTAGACGTACTCGAAGACACAGCCCTTGGGCTTCGCTTCCGCGAATCGAGAGGTGCGCAGACCGTTCTCGTCGATCGCGATGAGCTCGCCCGGCTCGACCTCGCGGACGAAGCTGGCGCCGCAGATGTCGAGGGCGGCGGTCTCGCTCGCGACCACCCAGCCGCGCTCCAGGCGGCCGAGGACCAGCGGGCGGATGCCCTGCGGGTCACGGGCGGTGTAGAGGGTCCCCTCGTCCATGAAGACGAGGGAGAAGGCGCCCTTGACCTGAGGCAGGACCTTGGCGGCCGACTCCTCGATGGTCAGGGGCTTGCCCTCGTCGTCGGTCTGACCGGCGAGCAGGGCGGTGACCAGGTCGGTGTCATTGGTGGCCGCCACCTGGGTGGCACGGCCGTCCTGACGGGGGAGGTCGGCGACCATCTCGGCAAGCTCGGCGGTGTTCACCAGGTTGCCGTTGTGACCCAGGGCAATGGAGCCGTGGGCGGTCGCGCGGAAGGTCGGCTGGGCGTTCTCCCAGACGGAGGCCCCGGTGGTCGAATAGCGGGCGTGACCGACCGCGATATGACCTTGGAGCGAGCCGAGAGAGGTTTCGTCGAAGACTTGGGAAACGAGGCCCATGTCCTTGAAGACGAGGATCTGGGAACCGTTGCTCACAGCGATTCCCGCGGACTCTTGTCCACGGTGCTGCAGGGCATACAGTCCGAAGTAGGTGAGCTTGGCGACCTCTTCACCCGGAGCCCAGACACCGAAGACGCCGCAAGCGTCCTGGGGGCCCTTTTCGCCGGGGAGCAGGTCGTGGTTGAGTCGTCCATCACCACGAGGCACGCTCCCGAGTGTAGGCGAGATCGACCACTGGTCCGAATTGGGGACGGCCGGGAAATGTCACAGCACAGAGGGTGACCGATCCATTCCGTCTCGGTATCCGGAATGCCCTTGTTGACAGGCGCATGGGCATTCGTACAGGCTCTCGCCCCATGCAGCCCCTCGGTGACCGTACCGTCACCCTCGTCGAGCGCCGGCACGTGGACCTTGTCCGTGTCGCGAGCGCCATCTGTCGCTGTTCTGCGTAGTCACACGCCGATTTCCGTTCTTTTCTTTTCCTGACCTCTGTCCGAAGCCCGCCCTGCCGTGCCGCGCGCCGTCCCGCGCCGCCCGGGGCGGGCCGTCGGGCCGTGCCTTGGAGTACCCGTGACCTCGTACGAACCCAACCTGTCCCGGCGCGCCTTCGGCGGTGCGGTCGGTGTGAGCGCTGCCGCGGCGGCGGTGGGGCTGGGCGCCTCCCCGGCCGCGGCCGCCCCGGCCGCCGGGGACGGCCGGAACCTGCCTCAGGAGCGGGAGTTCCGGGCCGGGCGGCCCCGGCCGTCCCGCCGACCGAACATCCTGTTCGTCCTCGGCGACGACCTGGGCTGGGCCGACCTCTCCTCGTACGGCTCCCCGCACATCAAGACCCCGAACCTGGACCGACTCGCCCGCCAGGGCGTCCGGTTCACCGATGCCTACTCGGGCTCCGCGACCTGCTCGCCGACCCGGTTCAGCCTCTACACCGGGCGCTACCCGGGCCGGACGAAGGGCGGGCTGGCTGAGCCGATCGCCGACAAGTCGGTCGGCCTGGACCCCACGCACCCGACGCTGGCCTCGCTGCTGAAGTCCGCCGGCTACGCCACCGCGCTGATCGGCAAGTGGCACGCGGGCTACCTGCCCGACTACAGCCCGACCAGGTCCGGCTGGGACGAGTTCTTCGGAAACTTCGGCGGCGCCCTGGAGTACTACTCCAAGCTGGGCCTGGGCGGTGAGTACGACCTGTACGAGGGCGACGCCGAGTACAAGGACCTGCGCTACTACACCCGGATCATCACCGAGCGGGCGAGCGAGTACGTCTCGCGCGACCACCACGGCAAGCCGTGGCTGCTGAACCTCAACTTCACCACCCCGCACTGGCCGTGGATCGCCGACGGGGACACCGAGCAGAGCGCCGAGATCGTCCGCCGGATCAAGGCTGGCGACGGGCGCGCCCTGTGGCACCAGGACGGTGGCTCGATCGAGAGGTACAAGGAGATGGTCGAGGACCTCGACCGCTCGATCGGCGAGGTGCTGAAGGCCCTCAAGCGCTCCGGCCAGGAGGAGGACACCCTCGTCGTCTTCTCCAGCGACAACGGCGGCGAGCGCTTCTCGTACAACTGGCCGCTGTCCGGCAACAAGGCCTCCCTGCAGGAGGGCGGGATCCGCGTGCCCAACATCGCGCGCTGGCCCGCCCGGCTGGACGGCGGGCAGGTCAGCCACGTCCCGGTGTTCAGCCCGGACTGGACGGCGACGCTGTTGGAGGTCGCCGGGGCGCGCCCGCACCCCGCCCACCCGCTGGACGGGGTGAGCCTGGCCGGGTACCTGCTGCGCGGTGAGAAGGTCGCCGAGCGGGACCTGTTCTGGCGGGTTCGGGGCGAGCGGGCGCTGCGCCGCGGGGACTGGAAGTACTACCGCGGCAAGGCGGGCAAGGACCAACTGTTCAACCTGGCCGGGGACGTCCGCGAGCAGGCCGACAGGGCCGCCGTGGAGCCGGCCCGGCTGGCGCAGCTGCGGGCGGCCTGGGAGAAGGTGGACGCCGGGCTGCTGCCCTACCCGGGCTGACCGCCGCCGCCCCCGCCGCCCCCGCCGCCGCTGTCACTCGGCGGCGGAGGCCGCCTTCGCGGTCAGGCCCTTGCCGTCGGATGCGGTGAGGGTGAGGGTCCGGCCCTCGATCTTCGCGGTGAGCGGGCCGCTGCCGAACAGCTCGGTCAGTGTCCGCTCGACCTCGCCCACCGCTCCCTCGCAGGCCATCTTGGTCGAGGTCAGCGGCCCGAAGGTGATCGTGGAGCCCTCCACGGTGGCCTTCGCGCTGAACCGGTTGCAGCCCAGGATGCCGCTCACGGTGAAGTCCGGGGCGATCGTGAACCGTGCCTTCCCGGCCGCCTCGGTGGGCAGGGAGGCCGCGGTCCCGCCGCTGACCAGGGCCTCCACGGTCCACTCGGTCGTGGTGAGCGGGGCGTCCGTGACCGCGGGCGCCGACGTCATGGCGATGGTGCTCCCGTCGGCGGTCTTCAGGGTGAGCCGGTCGGGTCCCCGGTCGATCGCCAACTTGCCCCGGAACAGATGGGCGAAGGCCGTCTCGAACTCCATGTCCGCGCAGGCCATGGTGGTCGAGTCGCCGGGTGTCACGGTCACCGCGGAGGAGCCGTCGAAGGCCGCCTGCGCGGTGAAGCCGTTGCAGCCGTAGTTGCCCTTGACCTGGTTCCGGCCGATGTCGAGGTGGGCGGACTCGGGCGCGTGCAGGGTACGGCCGCCCGTGGTCAGGGACTCGACGGCCCAGGAACCCACGGGATCGGGCAGCCGGACGCCGCGGCCGTCCTCGGACCGGCCGCAGCCGGCCAGGGCGAGCGCGAGGGCGAGGGCCAGGGCCGTGGAGGCGGGGACGTACCGGATTCCGGGCATGTCCCTGGGACGGAGCGGGCGGCGCGACGGTTCCACCGTGATCGCTCCCCTCAGCCCATCAGCGGGAGCAGCGCCGACAGATCGGCCCGCTCGCCACTGGCCCGTACGTGGGCCCCGTCGACGGCGGCGGCCCATCCCGTACGGCCGGTCGCGAGCCGGATCCAGGTCAGCGGGTCGGTCTCCACCACGTTCGGCGGGGTGCCGCGGGTGTGCCGCGGGCCCTCGATGCACTGGACCACCGCGAAGGGCGGGACGCGGACCTCGACGGAGCCGCCCGGTGCTTTGAGGGCGAGGGCGTCGGCGAGCAGCCGGGTGCAGGCGGCCAGGGCCTGCCGGTCGATCGGGACGTCCAGTCCGGCGGCCCGGTTCAGGTCGTCGGTGTGGACCACCAGTTCCACGGTCCGGGTGACCAGGAAATCGGCCAGGGTCATGTCCCCGATCCACAGGTCCAGCACGCGGTCGCCCGGATTCGCCGCGAGCGCCTGCGCCATCCGGGCGGCCGCCCGGTCGTACAGCTCGGGCAGCGGGGCCCCGGTCAGGGTCTCCCGGGCCGCTTCGGAGATCTTCCCGGCGAGGGAGGCGGTGGCGAAGGGCCACTCGACCGCCGACAGCTCCGCGACGGCGGCCGGCGGGCGGGCCAGGACCCCCGCCAGTGAGTCGGCGATCCACGCGATGTGCCCGGCGAGTTCGGCCACGGTCCAGTCCCCGAGCCCGCTGGGCCGGGCCAGCTGCTCGGGTCCGAGGTCCGCCACGGCCCCGACGACGTGCGCGAACTGTGCGGTGACGGCCGCGCGGATCTTCGCGGGGTCGTACGTTCGGGTGCGGGTCCTGGATGCCATGCGGCGAGTCTGCCGGATCAGTCGCCGCCGCCGCAGCCGCCGCCGCAGCTGCTTCCACAACTGCTGCCGCAACTGCTGCTGCCGCAGCCGCTGGAGGAAGTCCCGCAGCCGGAGCCGACGGAACCGCCGGCGGCGGCCTTGGCCCGGCGCGCCGCCCGCTCCTCGCGGCCCTTCAGGACGTACGAGTGCCCGGACTCGCGCCACTGGCGAAGGGTGTGCCGGCGGCGCGGGTGCAGCGGTACGGCCAGCACGCTGGTGGTGATCTGGGTGTTGCCGTAGTACGCCGCGTACTCCAGGACGACCTCCGCGCCCTCGAAGGGCGCGCCGTACAGGACCGCCTCGAACGGCTCGCTGTAGTGGTTGATGTCGTGGTGCTCCGTGCGGAGCTTGTCCTCGGATCCGCCGAGCAGGGTCCGTACGCGGTCGACGGTGTTGTCGATGTGGTCGCGGAAGGCGATCAGGGGCTTCCCCGACCGGTCCCGGACGTCCGCGTACAGCCAGCTGTACGTAAGGGAGTCGGCCCGGATCCCGACCCGCAGGGCGGGTTGCGGTCCGGCGTGCAGGCGCCGGGCGGCCCGGCGGGCGCCGATGCCCCGGCCGAGCAGCGCCGTGGCGGGCACCAGCAGCAGGAGGGCCAGGACCTGTTGTCCCGTGGCGTCGTACGGGTGCTCCGGGTCCGCGCCGAGGTCCCGGGCCAGGGCCCACCACAGGAGGGCCGCCGCGGCGAGGCAGAGCCCGCCGCCGGTCAGGGTCATCGGCAGGCCGCGGCGGCGGTGGCGCCGGGGCAGTTCGTCGGGGAGTTCCCGGCGGCCGTCCCCGGCGGCGGCGAGCGCGAGGGCGCACTGCGCGCGGCGGGCCCGCAACCGCAGCAGCGCCCCCGTGAAGGCCGCGCTGCACAGGGCGACGACCAGCCAGGACCCGACCCGGCCCGGACCGTCCGACTCGGGCAGAGCGGCCAGCTCGAACAGCGTGTACCCGGCCAGCGCGGGAGCGGCCAGGACGGTCGCGGCCGGGATCATCCGGTACCAGAGGGGCAGGCCGACCAGCAGGACGGCGGCCGGGTACCCGTCCCAGGAGGTACCGGGGTCCGGCACCTGCGAATCGGTCCACCCCAGCAGGACGAGCGCGACGAGCACCGGCAGGACCAGCGCCCACGCGCCGAAGACCGGCCCGAAGACGGCCGGGACGGCCGCCTTCCGCCATCGCTCGGCGTCCTCGGTGCGCCAGACGGGCACGCCTCCGTCAGGTATCGCGGCTTCCGGCAGGTACTTCACCATGTCGCTCACGGCGTCAGTATGAGGGCGGGAACCCGCAGGTCAGAAGGGGTTCTCGGGCTACGGAATCGCTACGGCCGCTTCCCCGCGGGCCCCGACGTCGAAGCCCCGCACGGCACTCCGTGCGGGGCTTCGACAGGGCTGTCGCGGGGGATCAGGCCAGCAGCGCCGGGATGGTCGTCTCGTGGGCCTCGCGGAGCTCGGCCAGGGGGAGGGTGAACTCGCCCTGGATCTCGATCTCCTCGCCGTCCACCACACCGATGCGGGCGACCGGCAGGCCGCGCGCACCGCACATGTCGGTGAAGCGGAGCTCCTCGCTGCGCGGGACGGCCACGATGGCCCGGCCGGCGGACTCGGAGAACAGGAAGGTGAAGGCGTCCAGACCCTCGGGCACCACGATCCGGGCACCGTTGCCGCCGCGCAGGCAGGACTCGGTGAGCGCCTGGATCACGCCGCCGTCGGACAGGTCGTGCGCGGCGTCGATCATGCCGTCGCGCGAGGCGGAGATCAGGATCTCGGCGAGCAGCTTCTCGCGGCCCAGGTCCACCTTCGGCGGCATGCCGCCGAGGTGGTCGTGGACGACCTGGGACCAGGCCGAACCGCCGAACTCCTCGGCCGTGTCGCCCAGCAGGTACAGCAGCTGGCCGGCCTCCTTGAAGGCCATCGGCGTACGGCGGTTGACGTCGTCGATCACACCGAGGACCGCGACGACCGGGGTCGGGTGGATCGCGGTGTCGCCGGTCTGGTTGTACAGCGAGACGTTGCCACCGGTGACCGGGGTGCCCAGCTCCAGGCAGCCGTCCGCAAGCCCGCGGCAGGCCTCGGCGAACTGCCACATGACGTCCGGGTCCTCGGGGGAACCGAAGTTCAGGCAGTCAGAGATGGCCAGCGGCTTGGCGCCGGTCGCCGCCACGTTGCGGTACGACTCCGCCAGCGCCAACTGCGCGCCCGTGTACGGGTCGAGCTTGGCGAAGCGGCCGTTGCCGTCCGTGGCCATGGCGACGCCGAGGTTGGACTCCTCGTCGATGCGGACCATGCCGGCGTCCTCGGGCTGCGAGAGCACCGTGTTGCCCTGCACGAAGCGGTCGTACTGGTCGGTGACCCACGACTTGGACGCCTGGTTCGGGGACGAGACCAGGGCCAGGACCTGCGCGCGCAGTTCCTCGGAGGTCTGCGGCCGCGGCAGCTTGCCCGCGTCGTCCGCCTGGAGCGCGTCCTGCCAGGAGGGGCGCGCGTAGGGGCGGTTGTAGACGGGGCCCTCGTGGGCGACGGTGCCCGGGGGCACGTCCACGATCTGCTCGCCGTGCCAGAAGATCTCCAGGCGCTCGCCCTCGGTCACCTCACCGATGACGGTGGCGATGACGTCCCACTTCTCGCAGATCTCCATGAAGCGGTCGACGTGCTGCGGCTCGACGATCGCGCACATGCGCTCCTGCGACTCGCTCATGAGGATTTCCTCGGGCGAGAGCGTCGCGTCGCGCAGCGGCACGGTGTCCAGCTCGACCCGCATGCCGCCGGAGCCGGCGGAGGCGAGCTCGGAGGTCGCGCAGGAGAGCCCGGCGCCGCCGAGATCCTGGATGCCCGCGACCAGCTTCTCCTTGAAGATCTCCAGGGTGCACTCGATGAGGAGCTTCTCCTGGAAGGGGTCGCCGACCTGAACGGCGGGGCGCTTGGTGGGCTTGGTGTCGTCGAAGGTCTCGGACGCGAGGACCGAGACGCCGCCGATGCCGTCGCCGCCGGTGCGGGCGCCGTAGAGGATGACCTTGTTGCCGGGGCCGGACGCCTTGGCGAGGTGGATGTCCTCGTGCTTCATCACACCGATGCAGCCGGCGTTGACCAGCGGGTTGCCCTGGTAGCAGGCGTCGAAGACGACCTCGCCGCCGATGTTGGGCAGGCCCAGGCAGTTGCCGTAGCCGCCGATGCCCGCGACGACGCCGGGCAGGACGCGCCGGGTGTCGGGGTGGTCGGCAGCGCCGAAGCGCAGCGGGTCCACGACCGCGACCGGGCGGGCGCCCATCGCGAGGATGTCGCGGACGATGCCGCCGATGCCGGTGGCCGCGCCCTGGTAGGGCTCGATGTACGACGGGTGGTTGTGCGACTCGACCTTGAAGGTGACCGCGTAGCCCTGGCCGACGTCGACGACGCCGGCGTTCTCGCCGATGCCGACGAGCATGGCGTCGTTCTGGGGGGCCTTCTCACCGAACTGCTTCAGGTGGACCTTGCTGCTCTTGTACGAGCAGTGCTCGGACCACATGACCGAGTACATGGCGAGCTCGGCGCCCGTGGGGCGGCGGCCGAGGATCTCCCGGATCCGGGCGTACTCGTCCTCTTTGAGGCCGAGTTCCTTCCAGGGCTGGGAAGCGTCCGGGGTTTCGGTGGCGTTCTTGACGGTGTCGAGGCTCATGCGCTGACCAGCTTCTTCAGGACCGAGGTGAAGAACGGGAGGCCGTCGGTGCGGCCCGTCCCGATCAGCGGCTCGACCGCGTGCTCGGGGTGCGGCATGAGGCCGACGATGTTGCCCGCGGCATTGGTGATGCCTGCGATGTCGCGCAGCGAACCGTTCGGGTTGCCGTCCAGGTAGCGGAAGGCCACTCGGCCTTCGGCCTCCAGTTCGTCGAGCGTGCGCTCGTCGGCGGTGTAACGGCCGTCCATGTTCTTGAGCGGTACGGAGATCTCCTGGCCGGCGGTGTAGTCGCCGGTCCACGCGGTCTCCGCGTTCTCCACCCGCAGCTTCTGGTCGCGGCAGATGAAGTGCAGGTGGTTGTTCCGGAGCATCGCCCCCGGCAGCAGGTGGGCCTCGGTGAGGACCTGGAAGCCGTTGCAGATGCCCAGGACGGGCATGCCGCCCTTGGCCTGCTCGATGATGGTCTCCATCACCGGCGAGAAGCGGGAGATGGCCCCGGCGCGCAGGTAGTCCCCGTAGGAGAAGCCGCCCGCGAGGACGACCGCGTCGACCTGGTGCAGGTCCTTGTCGCGGTGCCACAGCGAAACCGGCTCGGCCCCCGCGAGGCGGACGGCGCGCAGCGAGTCACGGTCGTCGAGCGTTCCGGGGAACGTGACGACTCCGATGCGAGTGGTCACCGTCAGGCCTCGACCTTCACGGTGAAGTCTTCGATGACGGTGTTGGCGAGGAACGTTTCGGCCATCTTGTGGATGCGGTCGAGGGCGGCCTGGTCGACCGGTCCCTCCACCTCGAGCTCGAAGCGCTTCCCCTGGCGGACGTCGGCGATCCCTTCGAATCCCAGGCGCGGCAGTGCACGCTGCACCGCCTGGCCCTGGGGGTCGAGGATCTCCGGCTTGAGCATGACGTCGACTACGACGCGTGCCATCGGGCACTCCCGTGTGTGGTTGGTGCGAAGGCGGTTCCATCAGCGTACCCGGCAGAAATTTCTACGCGGGTAGATATCCTCGGGCCGTGATCACCGGGGCGTTTCGGCTTCACCAACGCTTCGCAAAATCCGCCGGAAAACCATGCGCCCAGCATTGCGGCGGGACACGCGGAGAGAATTAACTGGGCTTCGCATTGCAATGGGAATCGCGGTACAAAGGAATCACTCCGGATTCCGGATGAAAGTTGCATTGCCCCGAAACATCCACACAGGCGACATCACCGCACGTCAGCAGGTGGTGACGTCGCACGAAGGGACCGATATCCGTGGCGCAGCGCGTAGTAGTCACGTTCTCCGACGACATCGATGGCGGAGAAGCGACGGAAACGGTCGTGTTCGCTCTGGACGGAAAGTCCTACGAGATCGACCTCAATGCGGCGAACGCAAAGAAACTGCGGAAGGGCCTCGCCCCCTTCGTGGCCGCCGGCCGTCGTCAGTCGCGCTCGGGGAAGGCCTTCAAGCACACCGCCGTCGCCCCGGACCCGGCGGTCGTCCGCGCCTGGGCCCGGTCGAACCAGTTCGAGGTGCCCCCGCGCGGGCGCATCCCGAAGGCGATCTACGAGGCCTACAACGAGGCCCACTGAGCGTCGATTTGCCATGCACCCCCATCTGTCGGCTAGTGTGTGGATCACGCCAAGGGGCCAGGCCGCAGGTCAAAGCCTCCGAGGTCGTGCGGGTGTAGTTCAGTAGCAGAACATCCCTCTTCCAGAGGGAAGGCGCAGTGTGCGATTCCTGTCACCCGCTCTGCATCACTTCCGGACCACTATTGTGGATCGGGTAGAGTGATGCACGCATCGCCTCACGGCAGTGCAATGCAGTGCATGCGGACGTAGCTCAGTTGGTAGAGCACCACCTTGCCAAGGTGGATGTCGCGCGTTCGAGTCGCGTCGTCCGCTCTGTATGTAGAAGGCCCTGATCATTGCGATCGGGGCCTTCTTCGTATTGCCCCGCCTCCGGCCACGGGCACCCTGACAAATGTCATCGCCGATCATGACAGCGCGCACTGCCGACCCGGTCCGGGCGCCGCGACGCTTGAGTCATGACTGACACCGTGATCGAAGCCCGGGACCTGCGCCGCGGCTACACCGGAGGGTTCGAGGCCGTACGGGGCGTCTCCTTCTCCGTGGCGCGGGGCGAGATCTTCGCCCTGCTCGGCACCAACGGCGCGGGCAAGACCTCCACCGTCGAGCTGCTGGAGGGACTGGCCGCGCCGAGCGGCGGGCAGGTCCGCGTCTTCGGCCTCGACCCCCTCACCCGGCGGGCCGAGGTCCGGCCGCGCACCGGGGTCATGCTCCAGGAGGGTGGCTTCCCCTCCGACCTGTCGGTCACCGAGACGGTACGGATGTGGGGCGGGGTCACCACCGGTGCCCGCCCGGCGGCCGAGGTGCTGGAGCTCGTCGGTCTGGCCGCACGGTCCTCCGTACGCGTGAAGCAACTGTCCGGTGGTGAGCGGCGGCGCCTCGACCTGGCGCTGGCCCTGCTCGGCCGGCCCGAGGTGCTCTTCCTGGACGAGCCCACCACCGGCATGGACCCCGAAGGGCGCCGGGACACCTGGGCCCTGGTGCGCGAGCTGCAGGAGCAGGGCACCACGGTGCTGCTGACCACGCACTACCTGGAAGAGGCCGAGGAGCTCGCGGACCGCCTCGCGATCCTCCACGAGGGCGAGCTGGTCCTGTCCGGCACTCCGCCCGAGGTGACCGCCACCCGGCCGGCCCGGATCCACTTCACCCTGCCCGACGGGGTGCCCGCCGCACGGCTGCCTCTCTCGTTGCGGGCGGCCGCCTCCGGGCAGCGCGTGGAGATCCGTACCGAAGGGCTCCAGGAGGACCTGACCGAACTGCTCGGCTGGGCCCGGGAGAACGGTGTGCAACTGGCCGGGCTCGACGCCCGGTCCGCCTCCCTGGAGGAGGCCTTCCTGGAGATCGCCCAGAACCGCCGGAGCGCCGGCGACCGCAGCGACGACGACACGATGGCGGGGACCCGATGAACACGCTCACCCTGAACGCCGGCCGGATCACCGCGCTCGGCCGCTCCGAACTCACCCTGCTGGTGCGCAACCGGGCCACGCTCGGCGTGGCCCTCCTGATGCCCCTGCTGATGGTGTTCATCCTGCGCTCGTCCCTCAGCGGCGTCGAAGGCGCCCAGGCCGTCGGCGAGGCCACCCTGACCGGCGGGATCGGCATGGTGCTGCTCCTCGTCGTCTACATGAACCTGGTCTCCGCCTACGTCGCCCGGCGCGAGGAGCTCGTCCTCAAGCGGCTGCGCACCGGCGAGGCCCGGGACCTGGAGATCCTGGCCGGGACCGCGCTGCCCGCCGTCTGCCTGGCCCTCGGCCAGATAGCCGTCCTCGCGGTCGCCGGGGCGGTCGCCCTGGACGTGCGGATGCCGCAGAACCCGCTGCTGCTCGTGGCCGCCGTCCTCGCCGGCCTCCTGCTGCTCGCCGCGCTGTCCGCGGTGACCAGCTCCTTCACCCGCACCGTGGAGACCGCGGGGCTCACCACGCTGCCGCTGTTCCTGGCGACCGTGCTCGGCTCGGGGCTGTTCACGCCGACGGACTCGCTGCCCGACCTGGCGGCCTCCCTGTGCGAACTGCTGCCGCTGAGCGGCGTGATGACCCTCGTACGGGCCGGCTGGAGCGGTGGCGCGGAGGGCGGGGACCTGCTGGGGGCCGGGCTGAACACGCTGGCCTGGATCGTGATCAGCGTGTTTGCTGTCCAGCGGTGGTTCCGCTGGGAACCGCGTCGCTAGAACGAGTCGGGGGACGGGAACCGTGTCGAAGCTGACCGGGTGGTGGAAGAACCGCAGCAGCGCGGGAAAGGTCGAGCTGTACACGCGGTGGTCGTTCCACCTGTTCGTGCTCATCGAGATCTCGTCGTTCGGAATGCCGGCGCTGGGCTCCGCCGTCGAGAACTCCTCCGACCGGGCGCTGCCCTTCTCGCTCTTCCTGATGCTGTGCGCCCACTCGGTGCTGTGCGGGGTGCTCTCGTCCAAGGCGCTCACCTGGGTGGTGGGGCGGCGCGAACGCCCCACCCGGCTGGCGGTGACCACGGCCTCCCTGACGGGCGCGGCCGTCCTGGGGATCCTCGCCCTGAAGGCGGTCGGGAAGATCGACGAGCCGGCGTTGGCCCCGATGCTGGTGTTGGGGCTCACCTGCTTCACCGCCGGATCTCTGGTGCTCTGCATGCGATCGGTGCGGAGCATGCGGTACGTCGCCCCGGTCGCGGCGACCGGCACGGGGGTGACCGCGCTCGCCCTGGGCCTGCCGGCCGCACACGCCCTGGGGTACTTCGTCGGGGTGCTGATGTGCTGCCTGTTCTTCAGCGCCACCAGCGGGTTCTCGGGCTGGCTGCTGAGGACCGTCTACGAGCTGGACCGCTCCCGCGAGGTCCAGGCGCGGCTGGCGGTGGCCGAGGAGCGGCTGCGCTTCGGTCGCGACCTGCACGACGTGATGGGCCGCAACCTGGCCGTGATCGCCCTCAAGAGCGAGCTGGCCGTCCAACTGGCCCGGCGCGGACGCCCCGAGGCGGTGGAGCAGATGATCGAGGTCCAGCGGATCGCCCGGGAGTCCCAGCGGGAAGTACGGGACGTGGTGCGCGGCTACCGGGAGGCGGACCTCTCGGTGGAGCTGGAAGGTGCGCGCGGGGTGCTGAGCGCGGCCGGAATGGACTGCCGGGTCGACTTCCGGCCCGACCGGGAGCTGCCCTCCGAAGTCCAGTCGGCGCTCGGCTGGGTGGTCCGCGAGGCCACGACGAACGTGCTGCGGCACGGGGACGCACAGCGCTGCCGGATCCGGCTGACGGCTCCGGAGAGCGGACCCGTGACGCTGGTGGTGGAGAACGACGGCGCGCCGGAGGCCCCTGCCGGGCCGCCCGGCTCGGGACTGGCCGGGCTGCGGGAACGGCTCGCCGTGCTGGAAGGGACGCTGGAGGCGGGGCTGGTCGGCGACGGCCGGTTCCGGCTGCGGGCGGAGATACCGGGCCCACGGCTCGAAGGACTGGAGGTGCGGGCGTGAGCCCCGTACGCGTACTGCTCGCCGACGACGAGCACTTGATCCGTGGGGCGCTGGCCGCGCTCCTCGCGCTGGAGGACGACCTGCTGGTCGTCGCGGAGGCGGCGTCCGGCCCCGAAGCGCTGGCGATGGCGCGGGCGCACCGCCCGGACGTGGCGGTGCTGGACCTGCAGATGCCGGGGGCGGACGGTGTGAGTGTCGCCACATCCCTGCGGGCCGAGCTCCCCGACTGCAAGACGATGATCGTGACCAGTCACGGGCGCCCCGGACACCTGAAGCGGGCCCTGGCGGCGGGGGTGCGGGCCTTCGCCCCGAAGACGGTCTCGGCGCAGCGGCTGGCCGAACTGATCCGGACCGTGCACGCCGGAGGCCGTTACGTGGACCCGGAATTGGCGGCCGACGCGATCAGCGCCGGTGACTCCCCGCTGACCGCCCGGGAGGCCGAAGTGCTGGAGCTGGCGGGGGACGGGGCGCCGATCGCGGAGATCGCGGAGCGGGCCTCGCTCTCACAGGGGACCGTCCGCAACTACCTGTCCTCGGCGGCCACGAAGCTGGGTGCCGAGAACCGGCACACGGCAGTGCGTCTCGCGAGGGAGCGGGGTTGGGTATAGTAGGTCTCGCCTTACGGCGCTTGCGGACATAGCTCAGTTGGTAGAGCACCACCTTGCCAAGGTGGATGTCGCGCGTTCGAGTCGCGTTGTCCGCTCTGTAAGGAAGAAGCCCCGGTCCTCGGACCGGGGCTTCTTCGTTTCCCTACGACCAGTCCAGGCCGGTCAGGCGCTCGTACGCCTCGATGTACTTCGCGCGGGTCTGCGCGACGACCTGCGTCGGGAGGGCCGGCGGCGGCAGTTCGCCCTTCGGGTCCCAGCCGGAGGCCGCGGAGGCCAGCCAGTCGCGGACGTACTGCTTGTCGAAGGAAGGCTGCGAACGGCCCGGCTCCCACTGATCGGCCGGCCAGAAGCGGGAGGAATCCGGGGTCAGCACCTCGTCCGCGGCGACCAGGGTGCCGTCCTTCGGGTCGAAACCGAACTCGAACTTGGTGTCGGCCAGGATGATCCCGCGCTCGCGGGCGATGTCCCGGGCGCGGCCGTACACGGCGAGGGTGGTCTGGCGCAGCAGCGCGGCCGTCTCGGCGCCGGTGGTGCGCGCGACCTCCTCGTAGGAGACGTTCTCGTCGTGCTCGCCGACCTCGGCCTTGGCGGCCGGGGTGAAGATCGGACCGGGCAGCTCGGAGCCGTCCACGAGGCCCTCGGGGAGGCCGAGGCCGCACACCGTACGGGTCTGCTTGTACTCGGCGAGACCCGAACCGGTGAGGTAGCCGCGGGCCACGCACTCGACCGGGACCATGTCGAGGTTCTTGCAGATCAGGGTACGGCCGGTCCAGTCGGCGGGAGCGCCGGCGGGCAGGTCGGTGGAGATGACGTGGTTCGGGACGAGGTCCGCGAGCTGGTCGAACCACCACAGGGAGAGCTGCGTCAGGACGCGGCCCTTGTCCGGGATCTCCGTGGGCAGCACCCAGTCGAAGGCGGACATGCGGTCGCTGGCGACCATGACGAGGCGGCCGTCCTCGTCACGGTAGAGGTCGCGCACCTTGCCGGTGTGGAGGTGGACGAGGCCCGGAACCTGAACCGGCTCGGGCTTTTCGACGAATCCGGACACGGGGTCTCCCTGTAGATCTGTATGAAGCGCACCCCGATTCTCCCGCACCGGGCCCGCTCCGGCGGACGGGGGTGGTCCGGCCCCAGTTCCCGCCCCAGGCCCACGGCGGGTCCGCGGCGGGTCCGGCGTGGGTCCGCGGCGGGTCCCGCGGCGGGTCAGTCGTGCTTGCAAATCCGGTCGAGGAGATTGGCCGTGGCCCGCTGCACGCGCTCGTCCACGTGGCCGGGGCGGTCGAGGGCCGGGGACCAGGCGAACGTGCCGGAGGCGAAGACCAGCGCGCCGCTGGGCGCCCGATAGAGGGAGGTCTCCTGGTGCCGGCGGTGGCCCTCGCTGTCGAGGTACGGAGAGTGCGCCAGCAGGATCCGGTCCTGGTGCTCGGGGAGCTGGGTGCGCGGGAAGTAGCGGTCGGCCTCACCCGCGACCAGGCCGGGCAGCTCGTCGTTCTCGCCCGCGCCGGTGGAGTCCCAGAGCCAGTGGGTGGCGTTGCGCACGATCAGCGGCGCGGGTTCGGGGACCCGGCCCGCGTACTGGATGCCGAGCAGCTGCTGCTCCGGTCGGTCGACCTCGCGCCACAGGCTGGGGCGGCCCGGTCCGCGCCGTTTTCGACAGGTGAGGAGCCGGTCGGCGACCCCGGAGGGCGACGGGCCGAGCTCGACCTGCCAGTACATGGTGTTGGCGGAGAGGAAGACGAGCGAGGTGCCGTGCCGGCGGGCACGCTCGACGGTGCGGCGCATGGGGGCCGACCAGTACTCGTCGTGGCCGGGGAAGACCAGGCCGCGGTAGCGGGTGGGGTCGACGCGGCCGGCGTGCAGGTCACGGGTGTCGGCGTAGGCGATGTCGTAGCCGTAGCGCTCGGCCCAGCGGATGAAGTCGTAGGCGTGGCCGACGTGCAGGGGCAGGCCCGCACCCGCGTAGGGGCGGTCGAAGGAGACGGTGACGGCGGCGTCCTGCTCACCCAGCAACCGGCCCTCCTCGTCCCAGGCGTGGTAGAGGCTGGCGCCGCTGCGACCGTCCTCCGGATAGAGGTTGTAGGCCTGCCAGGTGATGTCGGGGAGTAGGAGCAGGAGGTCGGCGGGGTGGTCGTCGCGGACCGTGAAGGGGATGTGGGAGCGGTAGCCGTCGGCGGTGGTGAGGACGGCGACGTACGCGCCGACGCTCCAGTAGGAGGGCACCTGGAGGCGCCAGGACAACCACCAGTGGTGGCAGGAGACGGTGCGGTCGGCGGCGAGCGGGGCCGGCTGGACGATGCCGGAGAGCCGGGGGCTCGTGGTGATCTTGGAGGCTCCGTCGCCGCCGTAGTGGCCGATCCGGTAGACGTCGACGGAGAACTGCTGGGGCGGGTCGACGGTGATGTGGAAGTCGATGGCCTCGCCGGGAGCCACACCGCCGGTGGAGGCGAAGCCCTTGATCTGGCGGTGCACGTCGTCGGCGGTGCGGGGACCGCCGTTGCCGCGGGCGCGCGGGATCTGGCCGGTTCCGGCGGCCGCGGCGGCCGGGTCCACGTACCAGGGCACGACCTGGCCGGTGTCGTCGAAGTAGAGCTCACTGCCCCGGAACCAGGGCAGGGGGCCCTGCCCGAAGGGGTCGGACACCGCGTGCGCGAGCGCACCTGACTCCCAACGACGGATCTGGTCCGCACCCATGACCGCTCCCCTCCCTCGATCCCCCCAACGGGCGTACATCGCCTCGGTGCACGGCTCCTGGCTGAGCCGAGGCGGTGTTCCTCGGCACCCGCTCCGGGACGTCCAGCCGCGACCGGTCCCAGCACATCACATAACGCACGCAGTCCGTCACTGTTCGTCGCGAATTGACGTGATCGGAACACTGACGTCCGGTTGCCCGTACGGGCCGTAGCGCTCCCGGGGGCGACGCTCCTCGGCCCGCCTCAGACCAAGCGGACCGGCTTCTCCGGGCGGATGCCGAGGGCCGAGAGCCAGTCCCGCAGCGGCTCCGGGTTCCCCTCCTCGACCAGGCACAGCACGCGCGGCGCCAGGTCGGAACGGCGTTCGCCGCCCACCAGCAGGACCGGCCCGTCCAGCCAGTCCAGCCCAGGGGTAGCCCTGGCCGAGTCCACGGCCGCGCAGCACACCATCGCCGTGACGTGGTCGGCCAGCAGGTCCCGGCCGCTGCGCGGCGGCTGGAGCGGGAACAGCGGGACGGTGTCCGTCCCGCGCGCCTTCCCGGCCCCGGCGGCCGGTCCGGCGGCCCGCTCCTCGCGGGCCAGCTCACCGGTGATCCGGCCGGCCAGCGCCTCACCGGCCGCACCCTCGCCGCCCAGGTCGGTGAGGTAGCCCAACACCCGCTCCAGGGTGGGCCCGGCGAAGGCGTCCGCGGTGGGTGGGGGCGAGTCGGCGGCCGCGAGCGTGGCGGGACCCGCCGCTCCGGCCGCTCCGGCCGCTCCCGAGGAACCCGAAGCACCCGAGGAACCGGGGCGGGCCGCGGCCCCGGCAGAGCCGCTCGGCGCGGCAGGGGTCGCGGGAGCGGCCCCTGGGGCCGACGCGGCCGGGGCGGGGGAGCCCGAAGGGCCCCCGGGCAGCCCCGCCGGGACGGCCAGGGCGTCCAACGCCGCGTGCAGGCGGGCCGCCTCCGTCCGCCACTTGCGGTCCACGACCTCCTCCGGATACGCCGCCCAGTCCACCGGGGACCAGTCCGGCCCGGCCTCGGCCGGCCCTCCGTGGAAGAGCCGTGCAGCCAACAGGGAGGTCGCCTCGTCGATCAGCCCGGGCTGATCCAACAGGTCGCAGGCGGGGCGCTCGCCCAGCCGCGAGGTGAACCCCTCGGCCAGCCGGTCCCGCCGGGAGAGCTCGGTCAGTGCGGAGACCACCCCGGCGTCGAGGTGCGCGGGCCAGCGACCCATCCGCCAGGCGGGGAGCGCGACCCGGGTCAGCAGCCGGTCCCAGCCCGCGTAGGCCAGGCCGACCTGCTCCTGGGCGACGATGCGCAGCCCGTAGTCCACTCCCTGTGCACGCTCCGAGGCGGCCGCGGCCACCCCGCGCTCCATTTCGGCGGCGTCCGTCCGGCACAGCCGCAGCAGCAGCCGGGCCGGCGGGGCGATCCAGCCGAGGCCGCGCCGACCGCCCACGTCCACGGCCGCGTCCAGGCCGCGCACGAAGCCGCGCGCGTCGGCTATGTCCGGGTGCGCGGAAGGGCCCGTACCGGCGACGACGGGCGCGAGGACCGCCCGTAGCTCAGCGACCCGCATCCACCACAGGAAGGGCGAGCCGATCACCAGCACCGGGGCCGCGCCCGGCTCGGACTCCGGCCCGACGGCTCCGGGCGCGGCGCCGAAGACGCGGGCCGCGCCGCGGCGGTGGGCCGCGTGGCTCCGGTCCTCCAGCCAGCTGTCGCAGTCCGGCGTCAGGGCTATGGCGGAGGGCGGCGGCACGTCCATCCGGTCGGCCAGGTCCCGCACCAGCCGGTAGAGATCGGGCGCGGCGGCCTCCGAGAGGGGCACCGTCGGCGTCACGGCGGGGCTCGCCCGCAGCACCACCGCGGCGAAGGCACCGCCGACGAGCAGCACGATCGCGGCGAGCACGCACACGACGAGGGTCACCGCGGGCCAGGGATCACCGGCCAGCCGGCCCGTCGCCCTGGCGGCCACCAGGACCACCGCGAGGGCGGCGGGCAGCAGCGCGGCCGCCAAGGCCCTGCTGCGCACGCGCAGCACGGCCAGGGCGCGGGAACGCGCGGACGGTGCACCCGCTTCCATGATCGAACCTGTTCCGGACACGGCCGGACCTCACCCCCTCTGCCCTGCGGCGACGTTGCTCACTCCCCCACTGTGACACCCGCCACTGACATCGCAATGCCGGTGGGCCAAGTGCCGGAATGCTTGGCATCGCACCCTAGTTGGGGCACGCGCGGGAGTCAGGCAGACCGGAGGACGATCACCCGATGGAATGGCTTTGGGTAAAGCTGGCTGCGTTCGAACGCGGCCGGATGCAGTCGCACGCGGACACGCCCGCGGGCCCGGGCGCACGAGGTGCACACCGGGCCCGCGGGTCTGCGGAGCTGCTGGTCAGCGGCCCTCGGCCGCCTTGGCGGCAATATCCGTACGGTGCTGCGAGCCGTCGAGACGGATCCGCGCCACCGCCTTATACGCCTTCTCTCGCGCCTGCGCCAGGTCGGAACCGGTCGCCGTCACCGACAGCACTCGGCCGCCCGCGCTGACCACCGCGTCGCCCTCGTGCCGCGTCCCGGCGTGCAGCACGTAGGCGTCCGGCCCGTCCTCGGCGGCCACCTCGGCCAGGCCCTCGATCGGGTCCCCGGTGCGGGGGGTCTCGGGGTAGTTGTGGGAGGCGATGACCACCGTGACGGCCGCGTCCTCGCGCCAGACCAGCGGGGGCACGGCGTCCAGGGTGCCCTTGGCGGCGCCCAGCAGCACGCCGGCGAGCGGCGTGCGCAACCGGGCCAAGACCACCTGGGTCTCGGGGTCGCCGAAGCGCGCGTTGAACTCGATGACGCGGGTACCGCGGCTGGTGATCGCGAGGCCCGCGTAGAGCAGCCCGGAGAAGGGGGTGCCGCGGCGGCGGAGCTCGTCGACGGTCGGCTGGAGGACCAGCTCCATGACCTCGTCGACCAGCTTCGGGTCGGCCCAGGGCAGCGGGGAGTACGCGCCCATGCCGCCGGTGTTGGGGCCCTCGTCGCCGTCCAGGGCGCGCTTGAAGTCCTGCGCCGGCTGGAGCGGGACCACGGTGACGCCGTCGGTGATGGCGAAGAGGGAGACCTCGGGCCCGTCGAGGTACTCCTCGATGACCACCCGGTCGCAGCCGAGCGCGTGCGCGCGGGCGGCGGCCAGGTCCTCGGTGACCACGACGCCCTTGCCGGCGGCGAGGCCGTCGTCCTTGACGACGTACGGGGCGCCGAAGGCGTCGAGGGCCTCGTCCACCTCTTCGGGCGTGGTGCAGACGTAGCTGCGCGCGGTCGGGACCCCGGCCGCGGCCATCACGTCCTTGGCGAAGGCCTTGGAGCCTTCGAGCTGCGCCGCCTCGGCCGACGGGCCGAAGACGGGGATCCCGGCGGCACGCACGGCGTCGGCGACGCCGGCGACCAGCGGGGCCTCCGGGCCGACGACGACCAGGTCGGCTTCGAGTTCGGTGGCCAGAGCGGCGACGGCAGCGCCGTCGAGGGCATCGACCGGGCGGAGCTCGGCCACCTCGGCGATGCCGGCGTTGCCGGGAGCGCAGTACAGCGCGGAGACGGCGGAGTCGAGGGACAGAGAGCGGCACAGGGCGTGTTCGCGGGCGCCGCCGCCGATGACGAGGACCTTCACGCTGCTCAGCCTAGCCGGGACCGAGCGGTCGCCTTCGTGCGGCCACCCAATCAGGACCCGGCTACTCGTTTGTGTATTCCTCCACAACGGTGGCTCCGAGCTCGCGCACGATCAGGTCGTGCCCGGTCAGGGCGCTCTCGACGAGGTCGGGATCGTCCTCCTCCGCGAAGTCGTCCTCGGGGGCGACGGGCGGGGGCGCCTGCTGTACGGGGGGCTGCGGGGCGGGAGCCGACTGCTGGGGCGGCTGCTGCGGCGCGTACGGCGCGGCGGTCGGGGCCTGCGGGGCGGGGGCCTGCTGCTGAGCCGGGGCCGGCGGCGGGTTGTAGGCGGGGGCGGGCGCGGCCGGGGCCCCGTACGAGGAGCCGTACGAGGAGGTCGGGACCGGGGCCGGGGCTCCGCCGCCGATGACGGCCTCGATCTTCCAGTTGACCTGGAACTGCTCGGCCAGGACCGCCTTCAGGACGTCCTCGCTGCCGCTGCTGGCGAAGTTGTCGCGGGCCCCGACATTGGGGAAGCCCAGCTGGAGGGTGGTCCCGTCGAAGCCGGTGACCTGGGCGTTCTGGCTGAGCAGGATCCAGGTGAAGCGACGGCGGTTCTTGACGGCCTCCAACACGCCGGGCCACATCGCCTGCACCTGCCCGGCGCCGGCGGCCATGCCGGGGGAGGGCGCGGGGGCCGCGGCGGCCGGGGCGGGGGTGGCGGCCGGGGCGGCGGGAGCGGGGGCCGGGGCGGACGCGGCCGCGCTGGGCCAGGCACCCGCGGCGGCCGCCGGCGCCGTTCCGGGCCAGGCACCGGGCGCGCCGCTCCCGGGCTGCGCGGCGCCCGGCCAGGCGCCGGGGGCGGGAGCGGGGGCCGGGGTCGGTGCGGGAGCGGCAGCGGCAGCGGGCGCCGGCGCGGCCTGGACGGGCTCGGGAGCCCGTACCGGAGCAGGTGCGGGAGCGGGAGCGGCGGCGCGCGCGGCGGCCGCACCCCCACCGGGACCGGCGGGCGCCATGGAATGCGCCTCGGGCCCGGGCACGTAGCCCATGGCGGGCGCGGTGGCCGGCGGCGCGGCGAACGCCGCAGCGGCGGGCGGGCCGCTGCGCTCCAGCCGGTCGAGCCGGGCCTGGAAGGACCGCTCGTCGTCGAAGGCGGCGGGCAGCAGCACCCGGGCGCAGATCAGCTCCAGCTGCAGCCGCGGCGAGGTCGCGCCCCGCATCTCGGTGAGCCCGGCGTTGACCAGGTCGGCGGCGCGCGACAGCTCGGCGGCCCCGAACACGGACGCCTGGGCCTGCATCCGCTCCACCACATCGGCGGGGGCGTCGATCAACCCCTTCTCCCCGGCGTCCGGCACGGCGGCCAGGATCACCAGGTCGCGCAGCCGCTCCAGCAGGTCGGCGACGAACCGGCGCGGGTCGTTCCCGCCCTCGACGACCCGGTCGACGACCTCGAAGGCGGCCGCCCCGTCCCCGGCGGCGAAGGCGTCGACGACGGAGTCGAGCAGCGAGCCGTCGGTGTAGCCGAGCAACGAAGTGGCCATGGCATACGTCACACCGTCGTCGGTCGCGCCGGCGAGGAGCTGGTCCATGACGGACATCGAGTCGCGCACGGACCCGGCGCCGGCACGCACGACCAGCGGCAGCACGCCGTCCTCGACCTTGGCGCCCTCGCGCCCGCAGACGTCACCCAGGTACTCCCGCAGGGTGCCGGGCGGCACGAGCCGGAAGGGATAGTGGTGCGTCCTGGACCGGATGGTCCCGATCACCTTCTCCGGCTCCGTCGTGGCGAAGATGAACTTGAGGTGCTCCGGCGGCTCCTCGACCACCTTCAGCAGGGCGTTGAAGCCCGCCGAGGTGACCATGTGGGCCTCGTCGATGATGTAGATCTTGTAGCGGCTGGAAGCCGGCCCGAAGAAGGCCTTCTCGCGCAGGTCACGGGCGTCGTCCACACCACCGTGCGAGGCGGCGTCGATCTCGATGACGTCGATGGACCCCGGCCCGTTCCTGGCCAGGTCCCGGCAGGACTGGCACTCCCCGCAGGGGGTGGGGGTGGGACCCTGCTCACAGTTCAGACACCGGGCGAGGATGCGCGCGCTGGTCGTCTTGCCGCAGCCGCGCGGCCCGCTGAACAGGTACGCGTGATTGACCCGGTTGTTCCGCAGGGCCTGCATCAGCGGGGCAGTGACATGCTCCTGCCCGATGACCTCGGCGAACGACTCGGGGCGATAGCGGCGGTACAGCGCAAGGGACGACACGTATACGAGGTTATCCGGGCCCACCGACATCAGCGGCCCGCCGAAGCCCTTCCGGCGCCTCCCGCACGGCGCCCGTAACGCAAAGCGCCCCCCACGCACCCGCCAGAGCCCACTTACCCTTGCTGCCTTCCGGCCCTGGGGGAGTTGGGTGAGATAGCGCCACGTGAGGGGCTGGCCCCACCCTAGCGGATGGAGGGCCCCGGAATCGAGCCGGACCCCGACCTGCCCTCGGCCCGACGATCACGTTCGCGAGCACCCCTCAACGTCTTGTATTGTTTGCCGCGGAGGATTCGCCTAGTGGCCTAGGGCGCACGCTTGGAAAGCGTGTTGGGGGCAACCCCTCACGAGTTCGAATCTCGTATCCTCCGCACTCGCCCGCCAGGGCAGCCGAAGGACCCGACCGCATAGCGGTCGGGTCCTTCGTCGTTCCGCGGTTGCAGTTTTGGTTGCAGTTGCTCCCTGGCATCCCGAGGGCTCGAATCGGCCGCCATACCTCTGCGGGGTCTGCTGGTGGCTTCAGCGAGGCCCGCCGGCATCAGCTGGGGATCAGGGAACCGACGTATCGGTGGGAGCGATCCAGTGAACAAGCCCGGCCTGGTCCCGGCCATCGAGCAGGCGATCGGCGTCCTGGAACCCGTCTACCGCGGCAAGGCGGACGAGTCGGACCTGTACGAGGCATCCCTGCTCGTCGTGTGCATCGATGCCGCTAGGGCGGCGGGCCGAAGGCCGAACCACGCTCCTCATGCAGGACGGCACGAGCCCGGCTATCGCGCTGCGCTTCCGCCGGTCCCCCGGCAGGCTGTGGTCCGGCGATTCCACCCGCGCGGTGGTGAGCTTCACGGACACACAAAAGAAGCTGGAGATCCACCTGGGCGTGTACGTGGCGGCCACCACGTCGAAGGTGGCGCATGAGTGCGACGTCGCGGTTCTGGACCACCAGGAGGCCGAGCGGAGCCGCCGGGCCATGGTCCACCCCCGGGGCAAGGGGCTCGTCGCCGCGATCGAGGCGAAGCACTACGGCACCTCACCCGGCCTCGGGATCGGCCGCGGGTTCTCGGGACTGGCAAAGGAGATGGGCGGCAAGAAGTGCTCGCTGGTCTTCCCATCGCAGAGCTCCACCACTCGGCGCTCTGATCGCCAGAAGGGACAGCGAGGCATACCCCCGGTTGCTTCCAGGGACGACGGCCGCTGACCGGCTTCGCGCCAAGCTCGACCAGGCCATCCGCAACTGGAAGGACCAGCTGTAGGGGCGCGGCGCCGGTCTGCGCATGGCGCAGGGCGCCAGCGGAGTTCCCACTGGCGCCTTCCAAGACGACCCGGTGTACCGTCCCGACGAAGGCGTCCGTCGTCACCAGTCGTCGGTGTCCCCGTACTTCCCCGGGTGCTGGGCGCGGTCCACAGCCTGTGCGCAGGCGTCAGCGAACGCGGCCTTCACGGCCGCCTCGTCGGTGCCACGAACATGCGCCTCGACTTCCTCCCCGGCTCCCGGCCGCCGGACCGTGCGCCACGCCGACGGGCGGTCGGTACAGGCGTCGGTCTCGACCTTCAGTACGCTCCGCGGCAAGTCGGCCATATTTTCGATTCATTTGGCCCGAACATGCCCGCTAGTGCCCCGGCGCCCGCCCCGCCACGTCCGTAACGCCCCGGTCGACGATGGCCACGGATGTCACCGGCGTTCCCGCCTTCCCCCATGCGCTGTCCTTGAGGAGCACGGTCCGCTCGCCCAACAGGCGCAGGCCTTCCTTGTCGAAGATCCATTCGGTTCGCTCCCCGTTGTGAACGCGGGCAACCGCAACACCCGTCCGCCCGGCAGCATCCGTCGCCTCGGGAACCAGCACAACGCCGGGGATCCGGGCGGCAGCACGATAGAGAGCAGCACTCACGGCAGGCGGAGCCTCCACGGTCCGCAGCAGGTCACCGATCGCTACGAATGCTTCCTGATCTGGGCCGGTGGTGGATTCGGAGTCGGCCCCGTGGTTGAGGCGGGTGTCCGCGTAGATCACCTCCAACAGACGATCAGGGTCAGTCGGAAGGGTCTCAAGGAAGCGATAGGTAGGGCCGTTGATGCTGGCCTTGTCCTTGCCTCGCACCGGATCCGTCGTGGTGCCCCTCGCGTTACGGGTGAGCGTGCCGACCGCCCCGTCCACAGACACCCAGTGCTCAGCAGATTCGTCCGTTCGGGCTGCCTCCATTCCTCCGTTCTTGGTCTCGGACAGAGACGTGGAGTGCCCCCTGGTCTTCGTGTACAGAAACTGACCGTCCCGGACGGTTGGAGCGGGTGCCGCCTGCGCCGCCAGAGCCACGCGATCCAGAAGCTGTACGGCCGCCGGCTCCGTCCGAGCAACGGTTGGGCGCTTCTCTGAACCGTCTACACCGAAGGCGACGGCAACGGCGACGGCAACGGCACACGTCGCGGCACCCAGCACTAGGACCAAGGTCCGGGGGCGTCGGGACCTCGCGCTGGCGACGTGCCCGTTCCCAGCTGTTTCGCGCATCAGGTGCTCCTTGATCCGGTGATGTCCGTGGAACGGCAGCTCGGTTTCGGAGAGGCCGGGAAGGCTCCGGATGATCTCCGCGCGCTCGAACGGATCGAGTCGTGTGTTGTCGGGGGAGTTCACAGATTCCCCTTCCGTGCGACTGAAGACGCGGGGGCGCACCTGGAAGCCGGAGCGGCCTCGAGATAGGCGGCAGTGAGTTTGCGTAGACGGGCACGGGCACGGGCACGGGAGAGCCGGGAACGCACGGTACCGACGGGCACGCCACACGCCTGTGCAACTTCGTCGTGACTGAGGCCGGACCAGACGGATAGAAGGAGGGCCTCGCGATCCGTACGCCGTAGTCGGCTCAGGACGGCAAGGGCGGCAGCGGCCTCGGCCGCGTCTGCGATGCGGGACACGACAGCCTCCGCCAAGTCGGGGACGGTATCGGGTGGCGGAAGACGGGCTATCGCATCGCCGTGACGACGCGCAGCCCGGCGGGTGTTCCGCAGGACGTTGGTGGCGATTCCGAAAAGCCATGCCCGATGGCTCGTGACGCCTTCAAGCGCTTCACGTAACCGCCACGCCTCGAGAAAAGTGAGGGAGACGATGTCCTCGGCCTCCGCGCGATCGCCGGTCATGCGGGCGGCGTACGCGTAGACCGACCGGGCGTGTGCGTCGTAGATTTCCGCGAACAGTTGGTGGTCCACACTGGATAGTGTCCGCGCGCCTCACCCCGTTGCATGTGACCCTCGTCACACGCTCAAGGGTGGCGCCACCCGACGTCCTCCAGGCAAAGGTTCATCAGGCTGGCGCGAGCTTCTTGGGCCCGAGTCCCAGCACGTGCACTTCGCGCAAGTCGGGGCGGTAAACAGCGCTCACCAAGGGCCGCTTGCCGCCCTCCTTGATCGCCACGGAATGCGCGGGTTCGATTCCCGACCACGCTGGCCCCTGGGCGCCGACCAAGCGGCACACCATGGTTCGTGGTTGCGTTTACTTCGGACCTTTACCTACGAGTCCTTACGGCGCCCTCGGACGGGCCAGACACATGCCCGTGACGGGCCCCGGCCGGCGTTCAGTTCGGCGCAACTACGATCACCGCTCATGGACTGGCTGGAGCGGACCGCGACACTGCGGCAGTGGACCAAGGGCGGGGCTCGCGCTCCGCACAAGCCGCTGCTCTTCCTCTACGCCCTCGGCCGGTTCCAGCAGGACGCGGACGGCGAGCTGATCTACAGCGCCGTGGAAGAGGAGCTACAGCGGCTGCTGGCCGAGTACGGTCCGCCCAACAAGACGACGCCCGCCTACCCCTTCCACCATCTGACCAGCGACGGGGTCTGGGAAGTGCGCACCCGAGACGGACTCGGCAGTCCTGGCAGCGCGGTGCGCGAGCTGCGGGCGACGGGGGCCGCGGGGCGGCTGGCGCCGGAGCTGCGGACGGCGCTGCGGCGGGAGCCGTCGCTGCTGGGCCGGATGGCGCGCGTACTGCTGGACCTGCACTTCCCGCCCTCCCTGCACGGCGAGCTGTGCGAAGCGACGGGACTGGAGCTGGAGCCGGCGGAGACCGGGCGGCCGTCGCCAGCGCGCCGGTCGAGGGACCGGCGGATGCGGGAGCTGGTGCTGACGGCCTACGAGTACCAGTGCGCCTTCTGCGGTTACGACGGCCGGATCGGCGCGGTTCCGGTCGGGCTGGAGGCCGCACACGTGCGCTGGTGGGCGTTCGGCGGCCCGGACGACGTCGACAACGGCCTGTGCCTGTGCTCACTGCACCACAAACTCTTCGACAAGGGCGTCCTCGGTGTGGGTGACGGCCACCGCATCCTCGTCTCGCAGCGCTTCGTCGGGCACAGCCCCGCGGCCCGCGAGCACGTCATAGCCCTCGCCGGCCGCCCCCTCATCGGTCCGCAGCCGGGCGTCCGCCCGGTGGCGGCGCACCACCGCTCTTGGCACACCAGCCAGGTCTTCCACGGAACCCCGCGTCCCGGCGCAGATGTTCCGCGAAGTCGATCTCACGAGGACTCACGCAACCGCCCGCAGATCGGCCCTCGTACTTCCACGGGTTGAGCAGGAGCGCGCCGGTCCGGGCCGGGTGCTAGGCGCTCCCGGCTCCGACGGCCACCCGGCGCAGGGCGTAGTTCAGGGGCCGGACCGCCGGTCGCCGCACAATGGCCGGATGACGGACGAGGTGTTTCTGATACCGGCTCGGCCGACCGCCACGGCCGGGCTGCTCGCCGAGGCAGCCGCGCGCCGGGGGATGGCCGTGCGGGCCCTCGGCCCCGGCTTCGGCGAACTGGCCGGCCGGGCCGTGCACTGGTGCGGTGGTCCGCACGCCGCCGCGCGGGTGGCCGGCGCGCTCGGGCTGGGGCTGCTGGAGCCGCCCGACGACTGGCTCACGCGGCTGCCCGAGCGGTTCACGGGCCGCCGGATCGAGCTGACCACCCTGGGCCGGGCGGCGCGGGAGCTGACCGGATCCGGGCGGCCGGCGTTCGTGAAGCCGCCGCGCGAGAAGTCCTTCCCGCCCGCCGTGTACGGGCCCGGCTCGCCGCTGCCCCGGTCCCTGCCCGCCGCCACCCCCGTGCTGGTCTCGGAGGTGGTGGACTTCGCCGCCGAGTACCGGCTGTTCCTGCTCGACGGGGAGGTCGTCGCCGGGAGCCGGTACGCCGTCCATGGGCACCTGGACCCCGCTCCCCTCGACGAGGACGCGCGCGGGGCGGACGTACGCGGCTTCGCGGCCGCGCTGCTCGCCGCGACCGGCACCGGGCTGCCCAGCGCCGTCACCGTCGACGTCGGCCTCGTCGGAGCGACGGGCCGGTACGCCGTGGTCGAGGCCAACATGCCGTGGTTCTCCAACAGTTACGCCGCCCGGCCCGAGGCCGTCCTGGACGTGGTGCTGCGCGCGGCCGGGCCGCTGCACCGCGTCCGCGCCGCCGACCTGCCCCACGTGACCCCGTAGGAGGAGTCCGTGGGCCGCCCTCCCCCGCTCCCGTTCAGCCCGTGAAGCCGAGGGCCAGGGCCACGACCGCCGGGGCCGCGTAGATCACCGGGAAGGCAACGTGGGCGTAGGACTTCGCCCGCAGCACCGTGATCACGGCGCCCGCGAAGTACAGGGCGACCCCGATCGCCGCCGCGATGCCGATCGCGGGGACGAAGACGCCCACCGCCAGGCCCGCCGCGCCGGCCGCCTTCGCGGTGGCGAGCCGGGTCCACCACGAGCGCGGAACCCCGTACTCGACCAGCGGCTCCACGACCCACTTCGCCTCGAAGAACATCGAAGCCGCCGAGAATCCGACCATGAACGCGCCGACCAGGGCGAAGACAACAGCAGTGGTGGACATCCGAGCTCCCCTCGGGCGGGCGCCGGTGCGGACTCGCTCCGGTCTGTTCCCCGCCTGCTTCACTCCACTGACCCGCCCCGCCGCACCGATGTGACAGGCCGCGCGAAAAAGTCTCGCCCGCGCTCAGGGGCTGCCGGGGACGTAGACGTCGAGGGCGGGGAAGCAAACGGCGTTGTCCGCGCTGCAGATCTCCCGGTCGCCCGGCGAGAGCTGGCGGGTGGGGCGTTCGTACGTGAGCAGGCTCAGCGTCCGGCCCGAGGCGAAGACGGCCGTGGCGTCGCGGACCGGGCCCGTGCCGGGGCTCTGCGGCCCGCGTCCGACGTACGCGTACGGGGCATGGCCGCCGTCCACGACGGCGAAGTAGACCGTGGGCCCCGCGTGGTACGTGACGCCCTCGGTCACCAGCCGGATCCCGATCCGCGCCCAGGACTTCGGCAAGGGGTTGCAGGTGGTGCTCGCGCGGGCATCGCGCACCACGGCCAGGCAGTAGTTCCCGTCGTCGGGCATCCAGGCGAGCTCGCCCGCGTCGCCGGCCGGTTCGCGGTGGATCACGATGACGGATCCGTCGTCCGGAACACGGGCGTCCGAGCCCGCGCGGGCGGCCTCCAGCAGGGCTCCGTCGGCGGCCGTGACCTTCGCGTCCCCGACCGGCTGCGCGGGCCCGGACGGCCCGGACGCCCGCGGCGGCTGGGACACCGTCGGGGATGGTGCCGGTGCCGGTGGCGCCGACGTCACGGGCACCGGTGCGGGCTGCGCCGGGACCGCGGGCGGCGAGAGCGCCGGCGCGGACGGCAGGGTGCACGCGGCCGTCGCGAGGATGGCCAGTCCGCATCCCGCAGCAGCGAGCATCGTCGCGCGTCTCATGGAAATCCGCCCCCGTGTAGCTCGAACCCGTGTGCCGGGGGCAGTCTGCCGTGTCGCCGGGTCCGGCGACACGGCGGGGACGTCGCTCAGCCGAAGCTCGGCATCTCACCCACTGTTGTCGACATGTCGATCACGGCGAAAGCGGCGCCCTGCGGGTCCGTGACCGCCGCGAACCGGCCGAACGGGCTGTCCATCGGGCCGAAGTGCAGCTTCCCGCCGTGCTTCTGGGTCTTCGACACCGCCTCGTCGCAGTCCGGCACCCCGAAGTAGACCTGGATGTAAGGCGGCACTTCCGGCGGGAAGTCGTCGTCCATCTTCATCCGGCCCAGCACCGGGTTCCCGGCGCCTTCGACGCTGAAGACCTTGAAGTCCATGCCAGCCATCTCGGGGTCCTCGCCCGGATCCATCTGCTGAGCGCCGTAGGGGAAGACCTTCGGCAGGAAGGCGTCCGCCTTGGCCGGGTCCCGGGTGAAGACCTCCGCCCACGCGTACGATCCCGACTCGCCCATCTTCTCGAAGCCCTTGTGCTCGCCCGGCTGCCAGACGCCGAAGACCGCACCGCTCGGCTCCTTCGCGATCAGCATCGTGCCGAAGGCGCCCACCTGCATCGGGCCCATCAGCACCTCGCCGCCATTGGTCCTCACCTTCTCGGCGGTGGCCGCCGCGTCGGGCGAAGCGAAGTACAGACACCACTGGGAGGGTGCGTCGGCCCCCGGCATCGGCGGGACCACGGCCGCGACGGCCTTGCCGTCGGAGTAGGCCTGCGTGTAGTTGCCGTACTCGCTGCTGGCCTCGCCGAAGGTCCAGCCCAGCACGTCCGCGTAGAAGGTCTTGGCCCCCTCCACGTCGGCGAACATCGCGTCCACCCAGCACGGAGCGCCTTCGGAGAACTCGGACATGATCGATCGACTCCTCGTCTCGTACCTGTCGTCGTCGTAGACGGTCGTACTCACGCTAGGCGCGCGGTGCGGCGACCGCGCGGGGAGCGCGCCCAGGCGGGACGCTGGAGCCATGGACAAGGACATCACCATCCGGCTGGCACAGCAGCCGGAGGCCGACGCGCTGCTCGGCCGGAGCCCGCTCGCCGCACTCGTCGGAATGCTGCTGGACCAGCAGGTGCCGATGGAGTGGGCGTTCTCGGGGCCCTGGACGATCGCCCAGCGGCTGGGCGGCGACGATCTCGACGCGCACGCCATCGCCGCGTACGACCCGGAGGCCTTCGCGGCCCTGCTCTCCGAGAAGCCCGCCGTCCACCGGTATCCGGGATCGATGGCGACGCGCGTCCAGCAGTTGTGCGCGTACCTCGTCGAGCACTACGACGGGAACGCCGAGGCGGTCTGGGCCGACGCCGCGACGGGTCAGGAGCTGCTGAAACGCCTCAAGGCGCTGCCGGGCTTCGGGGAGCAGAAGGCGCAGATCTTCCTCGCCCTGCTGGGCAAGCGGTTCGGCGTGCGTCCGACGGGCTGGCGGGAGGCCGCGGGCGGCTACGGCCAGGCGAACGTCTACCGTTCCGCAGCCGACATCACGGGACCGGAGTCCCTGGCCAAGGTGCGGGCGCACAAGCAGGAGATGAAGGCCTCCGCAAAGGCCACGAAGGCCGCAAAGGCTACGAAGGCCGCGAGGGCCACCGGGGCCGCGGGCGGCTCCTGATCCCGGGCCACCGAATTGACCGGCCGCATAGGCCGTTGATTGACCCCTGATTCCGGTCGCTCAAGATCGTAGATTGGTGGACATGACAGAGATCGCGACCCGCGCCGCCACCGCCGAAGCCATCCAGGATGCCCCCGGCAGCCTCATCACCCTGCTCACCGACACCGCTGAACTCACCTGCAACACCGCCACCTTCGACGAGGGAGCGGCGGGTGCCCCGGTGCACTTCCACACCAAGGCCACCGAGTTCTTCCACGTCACCGCCGGCCGGCTCGACATCCTCGTCGACGACGAGATCCACACCCTGGGCGCCGGCGACTTCATCGCGGTCCCGCCGGGCGTGAAGCACGCCTTCGCCCCCGCCGCCGGCCACACCGCCGCCGTCTTCGTCGGCTTCACCCCCGGCATGGGCCGCTTCGACTACTACCGGCTCCTCGGCCGGGTCAACGCGGGCGAGGCCACCGTGCAGGACATCAAGGACAGCTCGGCGACCTACGACAACCACTACGCGGAGAGCCCCGTCTGGAGCGGCCGCCGCCGCAGCGCGGAGCCGTAGACCACGTCCGCGTCGAGGCGGCGCAGTTCCTCCGCGATCAGTTCGGCGCCGCTGCGGATCTTCAGTGCCACCCTCCGGTCGGGGCTCTCCGGCAGGCTCAAGGTAGCCAACACGCCCGCGGGCCGGTCCACCCGGATCTCCCCGCCCGCGGTCTGCAGGCTGACCCCGGTGATCACCGGACCCTCGGTCGCCACCCGCGCCACCGGCACCCCCAGCCGGTCCTCCAACCAGCGCGCCAGCAGCTCCGCGCTCGCGTTGTCGGGCTCGCTCTCCACCGCCGCGCCGGTCACCGGCAGCGGCTTCTGGTCCAGGGCCGCGGCCAGCAGCGAGCGCCACGGCGTGAGGCGGGTCCAGGCCAGGTCGGTGTCGCCGGGCTGGTAGCCGGCGGCCCGCTCGTCGAGCACGCCGACCGGGTCGAAGGCGGCGGCCGCGTCCGTGATCCGGCGCTGTGCGAGCGCGCCCAGCGGATCCCGCGCCAGGTCGGTGGGCGCGTCGGCCGGCCACCAAGCCACCACGGGTGCATCCGGCAGGAGCAGCGGGAGGACGACCGAGCCGGCGTGCTCGGTCAACGCCCCGTGCAGGCGCAGCAGCACGATCTCGCCGGTCCCGGCGTCGGAACCGACCCGCAGTTCGGCGTCGACCCGGTTCGCACGGAGCTTGTGCGGGCCGCGCGAGGACCGCCTGATCACCGCGATGATGCGGCAGGGATGTTCGCGCGAGGCCTCGGAGGCCGCGCGCACGGCGTCGTAGGCGTTCTCCTCGTCGGTGGCGAGGAGGAGGGTCAGCACCAGCCCCATGGTCGGGCTGCCTATCGCCCGGCGGGCTTCGAGCAGCGCCCGGTTGACCTTGCTGGACGTGGTGTCGGTGAGTTCGGTCCGCATGCACCGAGTCTGTCACCGCGTCACCGGCGCCTGCGCGCCGTCCCGAAGATAGAGCGCGAGATCTCCCGGCCCAACTGTGTCCCGATCGACCGGGCCAGCGAGCGGAACAGCCCGCTCCCCACCACCTGCTCGGCCAGCGAGGGATCCGGCTTCGGGGCGCTGCGCGCGGCCCGCGCGGCCGCTTTCTGCGCCTCCTCGTCCTGCTTCTCGGCCTCGGCGGCGGCCGCGGCGGCCTCCGCCCGCGCCTCCGCGGCGGCCTGTTCGGCGCTGATCTTCTCGTACGCCGACTCGCGGTCGACCGGCTCCGCGTAGCGCGACCAGAGCAAGGAGGACTTCACGGCCTGCTCCAGGTCCGCCGCCGCGATCGGCCCCATCAGCGACTGCGGGGCCCGCAGCCGGGTCGCCGCGACCGGGGTGGGGGCGCCGTTCTCGCTGAGCACGGTGACGACCGCCTCGCCGGTCCCCAGCCCGGTGAGCAGTTCCTCCAGGTCGTACGCGGAGCGGGGGAAGGTCTTCACGGTCGCCTTCAGCGCCTTGGCGTCGTCGGGGGTGAAGGCGCGCAGCGCGTGCTGCACCCGGTTGCCGAGCTGGGCGAGGACGTCCGACGGCACGTCCTTGGGGGTCTGGGTGACGAAGAAGACGCCGACGCCCTTGGAGCGGATGAGCCGGACCGTCTGGGTGATGGCCGCGAGGAAGGCCTTCGAAGCCCCGTTGAAGAGCAGGTGCGCCTCGTCGAAGAAGAAGACGAGTTTGGGCTTCTCCAGGTCGCCGACCTCCGGCAGGTCGTCGTAGAGGTCGGCGAGCAGCCACATCAGGAAGGTGGAAAAGAGCTGCGGCTTGTCCTGGACCGCCGGGAGTTCCAGTACGGAGACCAGTCCGCGCCCGTCGGCGGCCGTCCGCAGGAACTCGCTGGTGTCGAACTCGGGCTCGCCGAAGAACTCCGACGCGCCCTGCTGCTCGAAGGCGGTGAGCGCCCGCAGGATCACCCCTGCCGTCACCGTGGACAGGCCACCGATCCCCTTGAGTTCGGGTTTGCCCTGGTCGGAGACGAGGAAGGCGACGACCGCGCGCAGGTCCTTGAGGTCGATCAGCTCCAGGCCCTTGGTGTCGGCGTAATGGAAGATCAGGCCGAGGGACTGCTCCTGGGTCTGGTTGAGCTGGAGCACCTTCGACATCAGCACCGGGCCGAAGCCGGTGACCGTGGACCGCAGCGGCACCCCCGGGCCGATCCCGCCCAGCGAGTAGAACGCGCAGGGGTATCCGGTGGGCTCCCACGACTGGGCCACGTCCCGGGCCCGTTCGTCGATCCGCTCGCCCGCCGTCCCGGGCGCCGAGATCCCCGAGAGGTCGCCCTTGATGTCCGCGAGGAAGACGGGGACGCCGCCCGCCGAGAGCTGTTCGGCGATGAGCTGGAGCGTCTTGGTCTTGCCGGTTCCGGTGGCTCCGGCGACCAGACCGTGCCGGTTCAGCATCGCCAGGGGGATGCGGATCTGACGGTCGGGCAGGCAGTCGCCGTCCCAGAGGAGGGCCCCGAGGTCGAGCGCGGGGCCGGTGAACGCGTACCCGGCGGCGATCTCCGCGGACGGGCCCGCCGGGTCCGTCCGGTCCGCCGGAGGGGCGGGGTCGGTGCTCTCGCTCATGATTCACTCCCCAAATAGCAGTGTTCGTCACTTTTGCACCGCCGTCACGAGGCTGCGCCCGCACGCACCGGCCCGGTAGGCTTTCCGTGTGATCTTCAAGCGCATCGGAAGCGGACGGCCCTACCCGGACCACGGCAGGGAAACCACCCGGCAGTGGGCGGACGTCGCGCCGCGCCCGGTCCGGCTCGACCAGCTCGTGACGACCAAGGGCCAGCTGGACCTCGAAACGCTGCTCGCCGAGGACTCCACCTTCTACGGCGACCTGTTCGCGCACGTCGTGAAGTGGCGGGGCGACCTTTACCTGGAGGACGGGCTGCACCGCGCCGTGCGCGCCGCCCTCCAGCAGCGCCAGGTGCTGCACGCGCGCGTCCTCGAGATGGACTGACGACTTCTCCCGGATTGCGCCTTTCGGGTCACCATTGACCTATCAGCAGATCATTTAGTAGGCATCGACACCGGGTCGCACTACGCTGCGCCCATGAGCATGCTCACTCCCCCCGGCATGGGCGGAAAGTACCGCGTCACGGGAGCCGCCTACCCCCGTATGAGTCGTAAGCGGAGCCGTACCCGGATCGTCCTCGCCGTGCTCGGCTCGATCCTTGCGCTGGCCCTGGTCGGCTACGGGGCCCTGCAGCTCATCGACGTGTTCCGGGGCGACAGCCCCAAACGGAACACGGCTGCGGGTGCCAAGGACTGCCCGACGACGCCTCCCGGTGCCGCTGCCAAGGGCGGCCCCGGCGCCGCCTCCACCGCCCCGGCCGCCGCCAAACCGGCGGTCGTGCTCCCCCCGCCCGGGGAGATCACGGTCAACGTCTACAACGCGACACCGCGCGCGGGCCTGGCCAAGGCCGTCGGTGACGAGCTGGCCAAACGCGGCTTCGTGATCGGCCACGTGGGCAACGCCCCGGCCGACTTCGACAAGAAGGTCCCCGGCACGGGGATACTGCTGGGCTCCCCCGCGACCGACAAGGCGGTCTTCGCCGTGCTCGGCACGCAGCTCGCCGGCACCACCCAGCAGACCGACACCCGGGAGACCGCGGACGTCGACCTGATCCTGGGCGACGCCTTCAAGGAGCTGAGTACGAAGGAGGACGCGGACAAGGCGCTGGCCCTCCTGGCCAACCCCGCGCCCGCGCCCAAGAACTGCTGACGCGCCGACGGCGGCGGTCCGGACGCGCCGGACCGCACGTCCGACGTACCGGACCGCACGTCCGACGTACCGGACCGCCGCGCCGTCCTACTCCGCCGAGCCGTCCTACTCCGCCGAGCCGTACATCCGGTCGCCGGCGTCGCCCAGGCCCGGCACGATGTAGCCGTGCTCGTTGAGCCGCTCGTCCACCGCGGCCGTCACCACCGTCACCGGCGTGCCCGCCAGCTCGCGCTCCATGATCTCGACGCCCTCGGGCGCGGCCAGCAGCACCACGGCCGTGACGTCGTCGGCGCCGCGCTTGATCAGCTCCTGGATCGCCGCGACCAGCGTGCCGCCGGTGGCGAGCATCGGGTCGACGACGTAGACCTGGCGACCCGAGAGGTCCTCCGGCATGCGCGTCGCGTACGTGGAGGCCTCCAGGGTCTCCTCGTTGCGGACCATGCCCATGAAGCCCACCTCGGCGGTCGGCAGCAGCCGCACCATGCCGTCGAGCATGCCAAGGCCCGCCCGCAGGATCGGGACGATCAACGGCCGGGGGGCCGAGAGCTTCACGCCCGTGGTCGGGGCGACCGGGGTCTCGATGTCGGCCCGCTCCGTGCGCACGTCCCGGGTGGCCTCGTAGGCGAGCAGGGTCACCAGCTCGTCGGCGAGCCGCCGGAAGGTGGCGGAGTCGGTGCGCTTGTCGCGCAGGGTGGTGAGTTTGTGCGCCACCAAGGGGTGATCGACGACCTGCAAACGCACAACATCCTCCAAAACTCAGCCTGCGACCTGCAAAAACGGTCGCACGACGCGACCTGCACCCAAAAGGCTACGCGCTGACGCGGCTCCATCGCGTCCGAAGCGACGGCCGGGCCCGCCGCGTCCCTGCGGATGCGACCCGCGCGGACGCCCAGCAGGCTGGACGGATGAGCAACACACCGGTGATCGCGGCCGTCGACGGGTCGGACCACAGCCTGCGGGCCCTGGAGTGGGCGCGGAAGGAGGCCGTCCGGCACGACTGCGGGCTGCTGGTCGCCCATGTACTGCCCGATCACGCCCAGTTGTACGCCGGGCGCCGGGCCTCGCTGCACGACGCCTCCGAACCGGAGGAGATCCCCGACCCCGTGCGCGACTGGGTCCGGTCCCTGCTCGGCGCCGGCGGCCCCGGGCTGCCCGAGGGAGTCGCGTACGAGGCCCTGGAGGGCTCCGTGCCCGAGGCGCTGCGCGTGATCGGCTCGCAGGCCCGGATGCTGGTGATGGGATCCCGGGGCCACGGCGGCTTCGCCAGCCTGCTGCTCGGCTCCAGCAGCCGGGCCGTGGCCAGCACGGCCGCGTGCCCGGTGGTCGTGGTCCCGCACGCGGAGCGCGGCGCCGCGGACGCCGAGGCCGAGGCCGCCGGCGACGCCACCGGCGACGCCGACGCGGGCGCGGGCGCCGAGCAGTCGGCCGGGCGGGTGGTGCTCGGGCTACACGCCGCCGAGACGCCCGAGGACGTACTGACCTTCGCGTTCACCGAGGCCGCCGTGCGGGGGACCACCGTCCAGGTGGTCTCCGCGTACGCCATCCCGCCCTCGCCGAACCTGGTGATCGACACCCCCTTCACCGTGATCCCGCCCGAGGGGCTGGCCGACGAGGGGGACGGCGTACCGGCCGAACGGGAGATGCTGCGGTCCCAGACGGAGCGGCTGGCGCCGCTGCGCGAGCGGTTTCCCGACGTCCCCGTCGAACAGGCAGCGGTGCCCGGGGACCCGGCGGGCCGGCTGGTCATCGCCTCCCGCGCGGCGGCACTGGTCGTGGTGGGCCGCCACCACCCGCGGCGCACCGCCATGTCGCTGGCGATCGGCTCGGTGGCCCATGCGGTGCTCCACCACGCGCACGGCCCGGTGGCGGTGGTCCCGACGCTGAAGGACGACGTCTGACCTGCGGCGGGGTGGCATCAAACGAGCCGTCCGGGGGAAGGTGGGTGCAGGGGGGACGACCGACCAGCCAGGTGGTGGCCGATGCCCGACAGGCAGCCGAAGGACGAGGTGCCGGAGACCGCGGCGCAGCGCCGAGCACGCCGCGCGCAGTTCCTGCGCGACCTGATGGAGGCTCGCGAGCTGCGCGATCGCGTCCAGCCCCGCCGCGCCCGAGCGGCCCGTATGCGCCAGCAGATGCGCATGCGCACCTTCCGCTGGTGATCCGGGCCCCGGCACGCCGCGACACGTCCGGGCCGCACCACCCGCCCCACGCCCCTCCCCACGACCCCGCCGCCCCCGCGCCGCAACCCCGTACAGCCCCCGCCGGTGCACGGCGCGGCGCGACGCAAGCGCGGAAGACCTCTCGCAAAGCCGCCGTTTCTGCCACGATGCCGATTGGGCGGGGTACGGACGGCGAGCAGCACGGCCGCTGTGCCCCAACCTCCGGCCGGGGGGACCTCCAACCGGCACGCCTAAGACCAGTGGGAGAGTCACGGTGTATTTCGCCGCACTGCTCGCGCGCACCGAAGACGGGTGGGAAGCGAGCGACATGGAACTCGACGACGTCGAGTCCCTCAGTGATCTGATCGATCTCGCCCGGTCCGCCGCTGTCGACGACGACACGGTGGTCGCCCTCATCGAGCAGGAGGACGCCTGGTTCGGCGTCGTCCGCGTGGACGGCGAGGAGGACCCGCGGTACTTCGTATCGAACGCCTCCGCGGCCGCCCGCAGCTCCTACGGCTCGATGCTGACCAAAGAGCTGCTGGGCAGCGACGAGGAGGACGACGAACTCGACGACCTGGACCTGGACGGCACCGAGGACGGCGAGGAGGATGCCGTCACCGCGTTCGCGGACGATGACGCCGACGAGGACGAGGTGGGTGGGACCGGTGCGGAACCGGTACCAGCCGGTCCGCTCGGTGACCCCCGACTGCTGGATGATCTCGGGGTGACCAACAAACAACTGATGACCCTGGACGGGGACGCGCTCTCGGAGATCGCCGATTCCCTCGGCGCCACCGAGGTCCTGGAGGCCGTCCGCTAGTGCTCCCTGCGAACACCGACGGTCCCGATCCCGTACGGGACCCGTGGCGGGACTCCATGCGCCTGGCGCTCCAGGAGGCCGCCCTGGCGGTGCCGGCCGGCGATGTGCCGGTCGGCGCCGTCGTGCTGGGCCCGGACGGGCAAATCCTCGCCACCGGGTACAACGAACGCGAAGCGACCGGCGACCCCACCGCGCACGCCGAGGTCGTGGCACTGCGCCGGGCGGCCGCCGAACTCGGAGAGTGGCGTCTTCCGGGGTGCACCCTCGTGGTGACCCTGGAGCCGTGCGTCATGTGCGCGGGCGCGCTCGTCCAGTCGCGCGTCGCCCGGGTCGTCTACGGCGCGGACGACGAGAAGGCGGGCGCCGCCGGGTCGCTGTGGGACCTCGTACGGGACCGCAGGCTCAACCACCGTCCCGAGGTGGTCCGGGGCGTCCTGGCCGACGAGTGCGCGCGGCAGCTGACGGACTTCTTCCGCGACCTCTGAGCCGGACCGCAGCTCGGGGCCCGGAGCCGAGGGCCCGGAAAAGGCCTGCTCACGCCGGCCGCGACGCCCTCGGACCTACCGATTTCAGCGGATGGGGTTCCTTAGGCTAGGATCCATCTCGGTAGTGTGTCCGAGTGGCCGAAGGAGCTCGCCTCGAAAGCGAGTATGGGGCAACCCATCGGGGGTTCAAATCCCTCCACTACCGCTTCGATCGAGAGCCCCGCCCCGCAAGGGTCGGGGCTCTCGGCGTATTCCGATCCCCTCTCCGGAGGACACCAGCGTGACCGCCCGCCCCTTCGGCCGTTGTCACGGCATGACCAAGACCCAGCGCATGCTCGCCGCCATCGCCCTCGCGGGGGCCGCCGCGGGCCTCGCCGCACCCGCAGCCTCGGCCGCCCCGGTCTCCCCCCTCACCCTCCCGGACCTGCCGGCCGCCGCCCCGGGGATGCCGGCCGGGGCGCAGCCCACGTCGGTCCAGGAGATCGGGTCGCAGCTCAGCGCCGGGGCGAACCAGCTCAACGCGCTGATGGAGCTGCCCAACCACCTGGCCCCCGTCATCGCGCCCGTACAGCCCCTCACCGACCTGGCCGGCGGCCTGGAGTAGCCACGGGGGCCGGAGCCACCCCCGTACGCCTCTCGCGCGCCCCCTGTACGCCCCCGAACGCGCCCGAGCCCCCGTACGCCCCTGCGGCCCCGCACGCAGGCGCGGGGGCGCACGGGTGCAACGCGAAGAAGGCCCCGACCGGAGTCGGGACCTTCGACACGTGGAACGGGGGAAGCGGCGTCGGGGGACAAGCCGCTTCCCCCGACGAGGACGGACCTGCCGGTCCGGGCCGCGGTCAGGGGGAAGCTCGCGGCCCGGACCCCGCAGTGAGGCCCTGTCCCTCACCCACCGGTTTCCTGCCAGAACCGGTGGGCTCACACCCATCCTGCGCCCGTCGCAGGCGCACGCTCCGCGGCAAAGGACCCGGGGTACCGGGCCATTGGTCCTTAAAGGACAGGTGAGTGTCCAATCTTGACCGGTTAGAATCACCCGACTTGCTCGGACCGGTTGGGGAGGCCGCCCGCACGTGGACACCAAGAAGCTCATCACGGGTGCCCTCACCGTGTTCGCCCTCTTCGTGATCATCACCCAGCCGAAGCGTGCGGCCGAGATCGTGGAAATAGGCTTCCAGGGGATATCGGATGCCGCCTCCGGCATCGGCGAGTTCATGACCGAACTGGTGCGCTGACCCGTACGCTGAAGCGGTTCCCGGACTTCCGGCCCCCCACTCCGACGGGTGGGGGGCTTTTGCATACCCACCACTGCGCGTATTGCCCTGATATGCCCAACTTGCCGTCAACACGGCGATATACGGTGCTTGCACATAGTGCACATCTCTTGTGATGCTATGACCGCTTTTGATGGATGAGATGACTGAAGGGGTGGCGTGACCGTGCCGGCCAGTACTGCGCCTCAAGTGCCACCCCAGCAGGACCCCCAGGTGCCGCCCCAGTCGGAGCCCCAGCGGGAACACCGTCAGGGACACCGCCAGGAGTCCCGCCAGGAGCCGCCCGAGGAGCCCCCGGTCGCGCCGAGACCGCCGAGCAGGGGCGCGGACACCCGGGCGCTCACCCAGGTCCTCTTCGGCCAGCTGAAGGGCCTGCAGCCGGGCACCAGCGAGCACAGCCGGGTGCGCGGGGCCCTCATCGAGGCCAACCTCCCGCTCGTCCGGTACGCGGCCGCCCGCTTCCGCAGCCGCAACGAGCCGATGGAGGACGTGGTCCAGGTCGGCACCATCGGCCTGATCAACGCCATCGACCGGTTCGACCCGGACCGGGGCGTGCAGTTCCCGACCTTCGCGATGCCGACCGTCGTGGGCGAGATCAAGCGGTACTTCCGCGACAACGTCCGCACCGTCCACGTACCGCGCCGCCTCCACGAGCTCTGGGTCCAGGTCAACGCCGCCACCGAGGACCTCACGACCCTCCACGGCCGCACCCCGACCACCGCCGAGATCGCCGAGCGGCTGCGCATCACCGAGGACGAGGTGCTGTCCTGCATCGAGGCCGGGCGCAGCTACCACGCGACCTCCCTGGAAGCCGCCCAGGAGGGCGACGGCATGCCCGGACTGCTGGACCGCCTCGGCTACGAGGACCCGGAGCTGGCCGGGGTCGAGCACCGGGACCTCGTCCGCCACCTCCTCGTACAACTGCCGGAACGCGAGCAACGGATCCTGCTCCTGCGGTACTACAACAACCTGACGCAGTCACAGATCAGCGTGGAGCTCGGCGTCTCCCAGATGCACGTCTCCCGACTCCTCGCCCGGAGCTTCGCCCGACTGAGATCCGCAAACAGGATCGAGGCGTAACCGGAACGAGTGTAGATCATTCGCAAGTATCCCGACATATCGGGCTGATCGCCTTCTTCTCCACTCTGTCGCTGGAGATATATGTCGACATGGCGCTACAGCGCGTTGCCGACATGTGACATTCTGCGTGAACCGCGTTTGCCGCAGCCCCGCCTCCGGTATTCAGGTGGAGGCTGCGTTCCTCCGACGGGCGCGCAGTACGCGACCGTCCGCGACCTCAAGGGGGTGGCATGTCCGTAGACCAGGGCAGCTCCAAGGTGCTCACGCTCGTCAAGAGCGCGCCAGCGCCCACAGCACCTGCAGCGTCCGACCGCTCGGAAGCCATCGACACCCGCACCCTCTCCCGCTCCCTCTTCCAGCGGCTCGCCGGCCTGGATGCGGACAGCCCCGAACGGGCGTACGTACGTGACACCCTGATCGAGCTGAACCTGCCTCTCGTGCGCTACGCAGCCGCCCGATTCCGCAGCCGCAACGAGCCGATGGAAGACATCGTCCAGGTCGGCACCATCGGCCTGATCAAGGCGATCGACCGCTTCGACTGCGAACGCGGCGTCGAGTTCCCGACGTTCGCGATGCCGACCGTCGTGGGCGAGATCAAGCGGTTCTTCCGGGACACCTCCTGGTCCGTCCGCGTCCCGCGCCGGCTCCAGGAACTGCGCCTGGCGCTGACCAAGGCCAGCGACGAGCTCGCCCAGAAGTTGGACCGCTCGCCGACCGTGCCGGAACTCGCCGCCGTGCTCGGGGTCTCGGAGGAGGACGTCGTCGACGGCCTCGCCGTCGGCAACGCCTACACCGCCTCCTCGCTCGACTCGCCCTCCCCCGAGGACGAGGGCGGCGAGGGCTCCCTCGCGGACCGCCTCGGCTACGAGGACACCGCGCTGGAGGGTGTCGAGTACCGCGAGTCCCTGAAGCCGCTGCTCGCCAAACTCCCGCCCCGGGAGCGGCAGATCATCATGCTGCGCTTCTTCGCGAACATGACGCAGTCGCAGATCGGCGAGGAGGTCGGCATCTCCCAGATGCACGTCTCCCGGCTACTGACCCGCACCCTCGCGCAACTGCGGGTGGGCCTCATCGGGGAGTGACCCGGCGCCTCGCACTTCCCAATTGACGATGCGTCAGGAAAACTGGCGCGATGCGAAGGGGATCGCGAGCGGCCGCCACCACCCTGCTCGCCCTGTGCTGCACGGCCGCCGCCGGCCTCACCGGCTGCGGCGGCCCGGCGCGGGACGGCCATGTCGCCGTGGGCGCCGCGGCCCCGGGCCCCGAACGGGGCGCGGGGGAGAACGTGGCACCGCAGGGTCAGGTGGAGTTCCAGCAGCTCGGCGGCCCGGACGTGGCGGGCGGAGCCGCACAGTCCGCCACGACCTCCAGTACGTCGACCGGTACCGCGGGATCCGGAACCCCGGGCGGCCCCACCGCGGGCGGAGCCACGACCACCGGCCCCGGCGGCTCCGCAGGCCCCACCGGCACTTCCGCAGGGCCGGGCAGGACCCCACCGTCGCCCGGCACCCCCGGCACGCCGACAACGCCCACCGTGCCGAGTTCGGCGACCCCGCCGACCCCGCCGACCTCGCCGGGCACCCCGCCGGGCCCGCCCGACAGGCCCGGGACGACACCGCCGGCCCCGCCGCCGTCCACACCGGCCCGGCTGACGCTGTCCGCGCCGGTCAGGGCGGCCACGGCCGACCGCTGGTGCGAGCGGGTCACCGTGACCTTCACCAACACCGGAACCACCCCGGCCCGTTCGGGCACGGTCAGCTTCGCGACGCACATCATCGGCGCCCTCGGCGTCGACTGGGCCACGATCACCACGAACCAGCCCCTGCCGGCACCCCTGGCGGGCGGAGCCTCGAAGGCGCAGACCTACACGGTGTGCGTGGAGTCCTGGCGGGTGCCGCTGGGCATGCACGTGGACACCCAGAAGGTCACCGCGACCTGGAACTGAGTCATGCTCCCCCGGCCCGCGCCGGGCGCCGTCAGCGCAAGACCACCCAGGCGACCGCGCCGATCACGAGGACGAGCGCGACGATCAGTCCGATCTTCGCGGTCGAGTTCGAGGATCCGGCCTGCTGCTCGGCGCGCCGCTGCTGACGGGCTCCCGGACCCGCCTGACGGGCGGGTGCGGCCTCCTCGACGAAGGCCTTGAACATCTGCGTGCTGCCCGCGGGGTCGTAGTTGCCCTCGGGGACCTGTGAGTTGCGGTTGTCAGCCATGGAGCAGGACCCTAGCCGGTTTTCCGATTCCTTTACCGCCCCACTCCCCAGATTCATTTGCCTGTAGCAACCATGCGCTTCTATGGTTGCCTCAAGCAACAAGATGGGGGAACCCGGTGATCGTGCAGACCGCTCCGACCTCGCAGAGCACCCCGACCGCTTCGCCTGCTCCTGCGGGCCCAGTCACACCGGCGGGCCCGGCCGCTCAAGCAGGCCCGGTCACACCGGCAGCTACGACCGCTCCGTACGCGGAGCTGGCCCGCCAGCTCACCGCAATCGGCGCGGTCAAGCGCGAGCTCGCCCGCAGCCTGCCCCCGGACTGCCCGCCCGGCGCCGCCGTCGTCCTCACCCTGCTCGACCGGCACGGGGAGATGCGGCTGAGCCGACTCACCGAGTTCATGGGGGTCGACATTTCGGTGACCAGCCGGCACGTCACGCACATCGCCGACCGCGGCTGGATCGAGCGGGAGACCGATCCGGGCGATGGGCGCTGCCGGATCCTGCGGCTCACCCCGGCCGGCCGGGCGCTCCTCGCCGAAATCGGCGCCCGCTGCACGGCCTCGCTGGAAAGAGTCCTCCACGACTGGTCCCTCCAGGACATCGACGTACTCAACACCCTGCTGGCCCGACTCCGATCGAGCTTCTAGAAGTAAGGAAAGACATGGCCCAGTCGGAGACGACGACCGACACCCCACCCGTACCCACGGACACCTCCGTGACCATGACCCACCCGCAGATCATGAAGGCGCTGTCCGGGCTGATGCTCGGCATGTTCGTGGCGATCCTGTCGTCCACGATCGTCTCCAACGCCCTCCCCCAGATCATCAGCGACCTCGGCGGCACCCAGTCCTCGTACACCTGGGTGGTCACCGCCGCCCTGCTGTCGATGACGGCCGCCACCCCGCTGTGGGGCAAGCTGTCCGACCTCTTCAGCAAGAAGCTGCTGGTCCAGATATCCCTCGTGATCTACGTCCTCGGCTCCGTGGTCGCGGGCATGTCCCAGAACACCGGCACGTTGATCGCCTGCCGCGTGGTCCAGGGCATCGGCGTCGGCGGCCTGTCCGCCCTGGCGCAGATCGTGATGGCCGCGATGATCTCCCCGCGCGAGCGCGGCCGGTACAGCGGCTACTTGGGCGCGGTCTTCGCCGTCGCCACCGTGGGCGGCCCCCTGCTGGGAGGTGTCATCACCGACACCGAGTGGCTGGGCTGGCGCTGGTGCTTCTACGTCGGCGTGCCGTTCGCGATCATCGCGCTGATCGTGCTCCAGCGCACCCTGCACCTCCCGGTCGTGCGCCGCGACGTCAAGGTCGACTGGCTGGGCGCCTTCCTGATCAGCGGTGCCGTCTCGCTGCTGCTGATCTGGGTCACGCAAGCCGGTGACTCCTACGAGTGGATCTCCTGGCAGACCTGGGCGATGACGGGCGGTGCGCTCGCGCTCGGCCTGCTCTTCCTCCTCGTCGAGTCCCGCGCGAGCGACCCGATCATCCCGCTGCGGCTGTTCCGCAACAAGACCATCAGCCTGGCCTCGGCGGCCTCCCTGTTCGTGGGCATCGCGATGTTCTCGGGGACCGTGTTTTTCAGCCAGTTCTTCCAGTTGGCCCGCGGTGAGTCCCCGACGATGTCCGGAATCCTCACGATTCCGATGATCGCCGGCCTCTTCGTCTCCTCCACCCTTTCCGGTCAGGTGATCACCAAGACCGGCAAGTGGAAGGCCTGGCTCGTCTCTGGCGGCGTCCTGCTGACGGCCGGTCTGGGTCTGCTCGGCACCCTCCGCTACGACACCCCCTACTGGCACATCGCGATCTACATGGCGGTGACCGGCCTCGGTCTCGGCATGATGATGCAGAACCTCGTCCTCGCCACCCAGAACCAGGTAGCCCCCGAGGACCTGGGCGCAGCCAGCTCGGTCGTCACCTTCTTCCGCTCCCTCGGCGGCGCCGTGGGCGTCTCCGCGCTGGGCGCGGTCATGGCCAACCGGGTCACCCACTACGTCCAGGACGGCCTCACGGCCCTCGGGCCGAAGGCCGCGGCCCTGGGCCACGGCGGCACCGCCGGGGGCGGGATCCCCGACCTGGACAAGCTGCCCGCGCCGTTCCGCGAGGTCATCGAGTCCGCGTACGGGCACGGCGTCGGCGACGTCTTCCTCTACGCCGCCCCGTTCGCGCTGCTCGGCCTGGTCCTGGTGGTGTTCATCAAGGAGGTCGCCCTGAAGTCGAAGCCGGCGGCCCACGCCCCGGCCGCGGCCTCCGACGAGGCGGCCCCCGCCGAGGCCGTCATCAAGGCCTAGTCGTCGGTGCCCGACCCGTCGCGGCCTTGGCCTGGATGCCCGCGATCAGGACGTCGAGCGCGAGGCAGAAGTCGCCCTCCGGCGCCCGCCGGACCGTCCCGCCGCATCCGTGCAGGAACTGCGAGACGGCCAGGTGGGCGCCGGTCCGTGCGGCGTCCACCAGGCCGGTGGCGTCCAACAGCCGCTGGAGGGCGGCGTCGAAGGCCCGCGCGTGCGGGCCGATGTTCGGGAACGCGGCGGTGAGCGGAGCCACCCACGTGTGGTCCGCCAACACCCGCCGGTAGCCGCGGGCCAGCGCCTGCAGCTGGCCCGGCCAGCCCGTCCCGCCGCCCTCCGCCGCCGCACCCTCCGTGGCTGCGGTCGGCGACCTGAGCTCGCCGAACGCGCGGTCGAGGGCGAGTTCGAGCAGGTCCTGCTTGGTGTCCACGTACCAGTACAGGGACATCGCGGTCACCCCGAGCCCGGCGGCGAGCCGCCGCATCGAGAACCGGGCCAGCCCGTCGGCGTCGAGCAGCCGCACGGTGGCGGCGGTGATCCGGTCGCGGTCCAATCCGGAGGGTGCGTCGCTGCGGCGTCGGGCGGGTGCGGCAGGCCTGGCGGCCAGCCACACACTGGTCCGGGTCTCGCCCGGATCGGCCGCGGTCACCATGCAGGCACCCTCCTCACGACAGGCGGATCGGTCCGGAATGCCCGATCCGCCCTCTTGATGCTAGGGGGTGTCCTGCCGATCGGGTCGGATCAGGTCGTCGGGGCCGTCAGGTCGTAGAAGGTGGCTCCGCCGACCGTGGTCTCCTTGAAGTTGGCCTTGATCCAGGTCTCGATCTCCGTGCTGGTGCCGCCGCCCGGACCGCCCGGACCGCCGCCTGCGCCGCCCCGCCCGCCACCTCCGGGCATGCCGCCCTCGGCGCCGCCGGCGCCGGTGCTCTGGCCGATGAACCAGTGGACCTTCCCGTCCCGCACGTACTTCTGGAACTGCTCCAGGGTCGGCGAGGGGTCGCTGCCGTTGAAGCCGCCGATCGGCATGACGGGTACCCCGGAGGCCAGCTGGTAGCTCGCCGCGTTCTGGGAACCGATCGCGGCCGCCGCCCAGGTGTACTCGTCGGCGTCGGTGGTGAGGGCCTTCTTGGCCTCCGCGCTCACCCGGGCGCCGTTCAGCAGGCCGCCCGGGCCACCCTGGCCGCCGACACCGAACCGCTCGCCACCACGACCGTCCAGGCCCTGCGGCATTCCGCCCGGGGGCATCGCGCCCGGGGCCGTCCCGCCCTGGGGCATCCCGCCCTGGGGCATCGCACCCTGCTGCCCGCCGCCCTGTCGGCCGCCGTTCGCCGTCCCGCCCTGGCCGCCCGGGCCGCCCTGGAACATCTCACCGAACCGACCCGTGCCACCCGGTCCACCGGGGCCGCCCATCATCCCGCCGGGGCCGCCCCGGCCACCCGCCACCGCCGGTCCGGCAGTCACGATCGAGCCGGTGTGCGCGGTGCTCACGGTGGTCAGGCAGTACGCGAACGGCCCGGCCAGCACCGCCGCCAAGCCCAGTCCCGCCGCGGCCTGGAGGGCTCGGCGCCCCGCCTGCGCGGCGAACGGCAGCGCGGCCGCGGCGAGCAACCCGCCCACCAGGACCGCCCAGCGCAGCCACGGCAGGTAGCCGGTGGCGCGGCCGAGCAGCACGAACGACCAGACCGCCGTCAGGGCCAGCGTGCCGGACAGGGTGATCGCGGCGGCCTTGCCGCTCCGCTCCTCCCACAGCACGGCGGCCCCCATGCCGATCAGTGCCGCCACGAACGGCGCCAGCGCCACGGTGTAGTACTCGTGGAAGATGCCCTGCATGTAGCTGAAGACGACCGCGGTGATCAGCATCGAGCCGCCCCAGGCCAGGAACGCCGCCCGGGCCATGCCCTCCAGGGAGTCGGTCGCCCGGCGGGCCCGCCAGGTGACCACCAGACCGGCCACCAGCAGGATCAGGGCCGCCGGCAGCAGCCAGGCGATCTGCCCGCCGATGTTGCCCGAGAAGAGCCGGTCGATGCCGGTCTCCCCCCAGCCTCCGCCACCGCCGCCACCACCGGCGCCGCCCCGGCCGCCGCCGCCGACGCTGCCGGTCTCGTTGCCGTTGATCCGGCCGAGGCCGTTGTAGCCGAGGGTCAGCTCCAGGAAGGAGTTGTTCTGCGAGCCGCCGATGTACGGGCGGGAGGAGGCCGGCCACAGTTCGACGACGGCGACCCACCAGCCGCCGGCCACCACCATCGCGAGCCCCGCCAGCAGCAACTGGCCGAGCCGCTTGCGCAGCCGGGTGGGCGCGCAGACGGCGTACAGGAGGGCCAGCGGCGGCAGGATGACGAAGGCCTGCAGGGTCTTGGTGAGGAAGGCGAAGCCGACCGCCACCCCGGCCCAGACCAGCCACTGGGTGCGGGCTCCGTCGAGGGCGCGCAGCACGCAGTACACGGTGACGGTCAGCAGCAGGGTCAGCAGCGCGTCGGGGTTGTTGAAGCGGAACATCAGCGCGGCAACGGGCGTCAGCGCGAAGGCGGCACCGCTCAGCAGCCCGGCCCCGGGACCGAACTGGCGGCGCACGGCGGCGTACAGCACACCGGTGGTCGCGACGCCCATCAGGGCTTGCGGTACGAGGATCTGCCAGGAGCCGAGCCCGAAGAGCCGGACGGACAGCATCATCGGCCACAGGGCCGCCGGGGGCTTGTCAACGGTGATGGAGTTGCCGGCGTCGGAGGAGCCGAAGAAGAAGGCCTTCCAGCTCTCGCTGCCCGCCTGCACGGCTGCGGAGTAGAAGGAGTTGGCGTAGCCGGAGGAGCCGAGGTCCCACAGGAGCAGGACGGCAGTGGCGATCAGTAGTCCTGCGAGGGAAGGGAGTTCCCAACGGGGGCGGTCGACCGCAGCGCGGCGACCGGTAGCGGCGCGGGCTTCTGGGACCGGGAAGAGCGAGGGTGCTGCCGTGGTCATCGGATGTCGTCCTTCACGGGAGTGTCGCGCCGCTCGGGAAAGACCCAGGCGCGGAAGAGCAGGAAGCGCAGCACGGTGGCCGCGAGGTTGGCAGTGATCAATACGGCCAGTTCGGTGCTGTGTGCGGGATCGGCGGAGGCCGCCCCGAGCGCGGCGAGGGAGCCGCTGGTGAGGGCCAGCCCGATGCCGAACACCACGAGGCCCTGGGCCTGGTGGCGCACGGCCCGGTCCCGGCCGCGCACCCCGAAGGTGAGCCGGCGGTTGGCGGCGGTGTTGGCGAGCGCGGAGAGCAGCAGTGCGGCGCCGTTGGCGAACTGCGGGCCGGTCCCGGCGCGGAAAGCGGAGTACAGGAGCAGGTAGAGCACGGTGGACAGCGCTCCGACGGCACAGAAGCCGAGCAGTTGGCGGGCGAGGCCGCCCTCCACTCCGGGTAGTGCGGCGCGGTCGCGCGGATCGTCGCCGAAGGGGCGGGCGAGCCGGTCCAGCGGGAGCGCTCCGACTGCCAGTGCCCGGCCCACGCGCCAGACGCCCTTGAGGTCCTCGGTGGCGGTCCGGACGATGTGGACGGTGGAGTCGGGGTCATCGACCCAGTCCACCGGCACCTCGTGGATCCGCAGCCCGGCCCGTTCGGCGAGTACGAGCAGTTCGGTGTCGAAGAACCAGCCCGTGTCCTCCACCAGCGGCAGCAGCCGCTCGGCGACCTCGCGCCGGATCGCCTTGAATCCGCACTGCGCGTCGCTGAACCGGGCGGCCAGGGAGGACCTCAGGAGGAGGTTGTAGGCGCGCGAAATGAACTCCCGCTTCGCGCCGCGCACCACCCGTGAGGACCGGGCCAGACGGGTGCCGATGGCGAGGTCGGAGTGGCCGGAGATCAGCGGTGCGACCAGCGGCAGCAGGGCGTTGAGATCGGTGGAGAGGTCCACGTCCATGTAGGCGAGGACGGGGGCGTCGGAACCGGACCACACCTGGCGCAGGGCCCTGCCCCGGCCCTTCTCCTCCAGGCGGGTGCTGCGTACGCCGTCCAGTGCTGCGGCGAGCCCCCGCGCGACCTCAGGGGTGCGGTCGGTGCTCGCGTTGTCGGCGACCGTGATCCGGAAGGGATAGGGGAAGGTCCGACTGAGGTGCTCGTGCAGTCTGCGGACGCACGGGCCGAGGTCCTTCTCCTCGTTGAAGACGGGGATCACCACGTCGAGGACGGGCTCGCCGGGCACGGGCGCGAGGGGCGCCCGTGCCGGAAGGGCCCCGGGGGGTGTGTCGGTTCGCATGGTCCGACATTCGCCGGGCGCCCTGTCACCGCTGTGTGCTGAGCCTGTGTCCTGCCTGTGAGTCCGCACGGTCCGCTTCCGCGTGCGGCAGCAGGACCTCGAAGCAGGTCCGCCCGGGCTCGCTCCGTACGCCGACCCGCCCGCCGTGCGCCGTGACCACGGCTTGGACGATGGCCAGCCCGAGCCCGGTGGAACCCGCCGCACGGGAGCGGGAGGCGTCACCGCGGGCGAAGCGCTCGAAAACGTGGGGGAGCAGGTCGGGTGCGATTCCGGGCCCGTCGTCCTCGATCCGCAGCCGGACGGCGGATGTTTCACGTGAAACGTGCGCGGTGACGGTGGTCCCTGGTGGGGTGTGGGTACGGGCATTGGCGAGCAGGTTGACCAGGACCTGCTGCATCCGTGCCGGGTCGGCCCGGATCGGTGCCGGCTCGTCGGGCAGGTTCAGGCGCCAGTGATGTTCGGGGCCCGCGGCCCGGGCGTCACTGACGGCGTCGATCACGAGCGGGGCCAGGTCGGTGTCGGAGTCGCCGGTGGGCAGCGGGCGGCCGGCGTCGAGCCGGGCCAGCAACAGCAGGTCTTCGACCAGGCCCGTCATCCGGGTGGCCTCGGACTCGATCCGACCCAGGGCGTGCCGGGTGTCGGGGCCGGGTTCCTCCCGCCCCCGTCGGGTCAGTTCGGCGTAGCCGCGGATGGAGGCCAGCGGGGTGCGCAGCTCGTGGCTGGCGTCGGCGACGAACTGCCGGACCCGCATCTCGCTCTCCTGGCGGGCGGTGAGGGCGGAGGAGACATGGCCCAGCATCCGGTTGAGGGCCGCGCCGACCTGACCCACTTCGGTACGGGGATCGGCCTCGGCGTCCGGTACCCGCTCGTGGAGGGCAGGCTCGCCCTTGTGCAGGGGCAGTTCGGAGACCCGGGTAGCGGTGGCGGCCACCCGGCGCAGCGGGCGCAGAGCGACCCCGACCAGCGCCTGCCCGGCGAGGGAGGCCGCGATCAGCCCGGCGAGCGTGACGCAGAGCTCTACGCCGATCAGGGTGCGCACGGTGGAATCGACGTTGCTCAGCGGGAACGCGAGGGCCAGGCTCCCTTCGGGGGAGACCAGCACCCGGTAGCTACCGAGACCCGGGAACTCGGCATCCACCGGCCCGGGCGTGCCCTGCGCGGATTTCCGCGCGGCCTGGGCGAGGGCTTTGCCCTGTTCCTCGGTCAGCGGGGGAGGCGGGTCGGCCGACCATCCGTCGCCACGGGCGTTGCGGGCGGTCCCCAGGACGGTCCCGGCGGGATCCAGGCGGACCCCGGCGGCGTCCAGCGGGCTACCGGGAGCCACGACGAAGCCTGCGCTGTTCTCCCGGGCCGGCTTCCCGCCGGGCGCCCGGACGGCCATCTTCACGGAGGTCTTCAGCTGATCGTCGAGTTCGGTGACCAGGTACGAGCGCAGGGCGAACGTGGTGACGGTCCCGATGGCCGCGCCCACCACGGCGATCAGTGCCACCGCGGAGACGACGAGCCGGGTGCGCAGCGACCAGGGCCGGCGGCCACGTGGTCGCCGGTTCCTGCCCGGTGCCACTACTCGCCCGGCTTGATCAGGTAACCGGCGCCGCGGCGCGTGTGGATCATCCGGGGCAGACCGGGGCCGCTCTCCAGCTTCCTGCGCAGGTAGGAGATGTAGAGCTCGACCACATTGGCCTGGCCGCCGAAGTCGTAGGACCACACCCGGTCCAGGATCTGCGCCTTGCTCAGCACGCGCCGGGGGTTGCGCATCAAGTAGCGCAGCAGCTCGAACTCGGTGGCGGTCAGGTGGATCTCCTGACCGCCCCGCACCACCTCGTGGCTGTCCTCGTCCAGCCGAAGATCGCCGACGGCCAGCACCGAACCGCCGCGCGCGGCCTGCGCCGCGCCGGAGCGCCGGACCAGGCCGCGCAGCCGGGCCACGACCTCCTCCAGGCTGAAGGGCTTGGTGACGTAGTCGTCGCCGCCCGCCGTGAGGCCCGCGATACGGTCCTCCAACGAGTCCTTGGCGGTCAGGAACAGCACGGGAACCTGGGGGATCTCCCGGCGCAGGCGCCCGAGGACGGCCAGCCCGTCCATATCGGGAAGCATGACGTCGAGGATGACCACGTCGGGCCGGAACTCCCGCGCCGCCCGCACCGCGCCCGCCCCGTCGCCGGCACTGCGGACCTCGCAACCCTCGTAGCGCAGGGCCATGGACAGCAGCTCGGAGAGTGAGGCCTCGTCGTCGACGACGAGTACCCGGCAGGGGCCGCCGTCGGGCCGCACCAGGGCCGTGGGGTGGTGGGTGGACGTGGACGCATGGGAGGTGGTCGTCGCAGTCATACCGGACACGCTGTCCCGCGCCTCTGAGAGCGCCCTTGTGCCAATCTGTGAATTTCCTGAGAAAGAGCATCCGCAAAGAGAGGCGGGGCGCCGGTGCCGGACACCGGGGCGGGGGCGGGGGCGGAACAAGGACCGGGGCTGGGGCTGGGTCGTCAGCCGTCGAGGCGGAACAGCCGGGCGCCGTTGTCGTGGCAGACCGCCCGCAGCCAGTCGTCACCGAGGCCGAGCCGCCCGAGCGCGGCGAGCTGGTGCTCGTAGGGGTAGGGGATGTTCGGGAAGTCGGTGCCGAGGAGGATCCGGTCACCGAGGTCCACGAGACGACCGAGGTCCCCGGACGGGAAGCCGTACATTTGCTCGGAGAAGTCGGTGAAGGCCATGGTGGTGTCCAGGCGCACCTCGGCGTAACGATCGGCGAGGTCGAGGAAATCGGTGTACTCGGGCATGCCCATGTGGGCAATGACCAGCGGCAGCCTCGGGTGGCGGGCCAGTAGCCGGGCGATCGGCTCGGGCCCGGTGTGCTTGCCCGGGACGGGGCCGGACGCACAGTGGATCACGATCGGGATGCGTGCCTCGGCGAGCAGCCCCCAGACGGGGTCGAGCCGGTCGTCGTTCGGGTCGTAGCCCCCGACCTGGAGGTGCGACTTGAAGATCCGGGCCCCGGACTCGACGGCCTGGCGGACGTACGCGCTCACGCCCTCCTCCGGGAAGAACGTCGCGGTCTGCAAGCAGTCGGGGGTGCGGGCGGCGAAGTCTGCGGACCAGGCGTTGAGCCAGGCGGCCATCGCCGGTTTGTGCGGGTAGAGCATGGCGGTGAAGGCCCGGACCCCGAACTCCCGCAGGAGCGCGACGCGCTGCTCCTCCTCGTGCCGGTAGGTGATGGGCCACTCGACGCCGGTCAGCGGGCCGACCGCGTCGAAGTAGTCCCACACCTTGTCCAGGACGCGCTCGGGCATGAAGTGGGTGTGGATGTCGACCAGTCCGGGCAGCCCGAGCCGCTCGCGGAAGGCGCGGACCGCCTCAGCCGTTGCGGACAAAGCCGTGGCTCCGCTCGACGGTCGCGACGTGCAGGGTGTAGCTCTCGTACCAGTCGGATCGGCCCTGCTTCATGGCCGCCTGGTGCTCCAGGTCCTTGCGCCACACGGTGAGGGATTCGTGGTCGCGGAAGTAGGCGACGGTGATGCCGAGACCTCCGGGAGTACGCGCGGACTCGTAGCCGAGATATCCCGGGTTCGTCCCGACGATCTCCTTCATCCGCGCGAGGGTCTCGGGATATCCGCTGTCGTCGTCGGTGCGGATGTTGCTGAAAACAGCCATGACATAAGGGGGTTCAAAGGCCGGTACCGGCTGAAGGTCCATGTCGACCACCCTCGGCGGAGCGCCCCGGCATGTCCACCGGAATCGGCCCCGGAAGGCCAAAGGGATCCAAGTTTTGACCTTGGCCGCCACGATCCGAGCCGCGCTCCGAGCCGCGCTCCGCGTCCTGGTCCACGCCTCGGTCCGCCGGTGTCAGAACAGCCCGTCCTGCTCGGCCGGAGCCGCGGAGGCGGACGGGATCGGCGCCGTCGGAACCGAGGTCACGGCCTCGTCCCCCGGAGCGGTGAGCTCCCAGCCCGCCAACAGCCGGGTGTCCACCACGAGTCCGTCCGCGAGGTGCAGATCGGGCCCGGCCGCTCCCGCCAACCGGCCCACGACAGAACCGCCGGACACCATCTCGGTGAGGACCAGCGCCGGCCCGGGCAGGCTCGGCAGGGTGTCCAGCCCGAACGCCCGTGCGTGGTCGACCACTTCGCACTCCACCCGCTCCAGCGACTCCGGCCACCCGGGGAGCGCCGCCGCCCGTGCGTGCAGTTCGGCGACCTCGCGGGCCCGCTCGGGCGCAGCCGGCACATGGGCCCGTACGCCGCGCTTACGGGCGTACGCGATCCGGTCGGGCACCCCGAGCGCCGCCCGCAGCAATTCCTCGGTGCGCCGGGTGGCCATCAGTGGACCGCGCCCGAGCCAGGCCCAGGCCACCGCCCCCTGCTCCAGCAGCCGGGCCGAACCGCGCTCCTCGGCGGTGATCCCGACCTTGACCATGCCGGGACCGAACCAGGCAAGGTAGACCCGGTAGGTGCGCGGATCGGCAGCGTTGGTGTCGGCCGCCACGGAGAACGACCGGTCGAGGCGAGCGCACTCGGGGCACTGGGCATTCCCGGCACGGCCCGGCACGATGTCCGCGGTGGGGCAGGGGGTCCGTCTTCCGGCCCGTCGCACACCGAGGCAGTGCCGCTCCCCGCGTGCCACGAAGGCGATCCGCTGCCCGTACGCGAGCTCGCTCACCCGCTCGCCGCGCCCCTCCCCGTACCACCCGATGGCGGGGCGGCCGTCCTTCCACCGGATCCCGGTGCACCACCAGGTCACAGCGGGAGAGGTCGCTCGAAGAAGGTGTCCAGGACGACGGTGGCGTGCGTACCGCTGACCCCGTCGATGGCATAGAGGCGGCGCAGCACGTCCTGCAGTTGTTCGGTCGAGGCCGTACGCACCTTGACCAGCAAAGACGCACTGCCCGCGATGATGTGCGCCTCTTGGATCTCGGGGATCGCGGCGAAATCGGCACCGGACTCGCCCATCCAGGCGTTGGAGTCGACCATCACGTAGGCCAGGACTCCGCTGCCGACGGCCGCCGGGTCGACGTCGACGGTGGTCCGCCGGATCACCCCGCGTTCGCGCAGTTTCCGTACCCGCTCGTGGGTGGCCCCCGCCGAAAGCCCGACTGCCGTACCGAGAGCGGCGTACGACTGGCCGGCGTCCTGCTGCAGGCGCTGGACGAGCGCACGGTCGATGTCGTCCACGCAATCTTCCTCTCATGGGCCTGTCGACCCTTGCGAAGACAGTACCTGATCCTGCAATCTCACCATCAGGCCGAACCGAATTCGGCGTGACTCTTTCAGGGGGAATCATGTCTGCCATAGCCGACCTCACCTTGTACGAGATTCTGAACGAACGCTTCCAGACCGGCCGCTGCGCCAACGGCGACGCCCGGCTGGACCGGCTCTACGATGACTGCCGCTGGGCGGAGGGACCGCTCTACCTGCCCGCCTGGCGGCAACTGGTGTGGAGCGACATCCCCAACGACCGGATGCTGCGCTGGGACGAGGCGACGGGCGCGGTCTCCGTCTTCCGCTCCCCGGCCGGCCACTCCAATGGCAACACCCTGGACCGCGAAGGCCGCCTGATCACCTGTGAACAAGGCAACCGGCGCGTCACCCGCACCGAACCCGACGGCAGCCTGACCGTCATCGCCGACCGCATCGACGGCAAACGGTTCAACAGCCCGAACGACGCGGTCGTCCGCTCGGACGGCTCCATCTGGTTCTCCGACCCGGACTTCGGCATCACCAGCGACTACGAGGGCCACCGCGCACCCAGCGAGATCGGCGCCTGCAACCTCTACCGGGCCGACCCCTCGACCGGCGAGGTTCGGACCGCCGCCGACGGCTTCCTCGGCCCCAACGGCCTGGTCTTCTCACCCGACGAGAGCGAGCTGTACGCCGCGGACACCCGGGCCGGCCACATCCGCGCCTTCAAGGTCTCCGACGACGGCACCCTCACCGCCGACCGCGTCTTCGCCAACTGTCCCGGGGTCGACAACATCCGCTTCGACGACGAGGGGCGGCTGTGGGTGGCCGCCATGGAGAACGGCGTCCAGTGCTACGCCGCGGACGGCACCCTGATCGGCCGCCTCCGCATCCCCGAACCGGTCTCGAACATCGCCTTCGGCGGCCCCAAGAACAACCGCCTCTTCATCACCGCCACCACCTCCCTCTACTCCCTGGTGATGTCGGTGACGGGCCTGCCCCGGGTCCTCTGAGGGCCGGGCCGCCTACCGGGCGACGAACTGGGTCAGGATCGCCTGCACCTCGTAGATGTCGACGCCCTTGGTGAAGGTCTTCTCGATCGGCGCCGAGCTGCCGGATATCCAAATCTTGAGCTCGGCGTCGAGATCGAAGTGCCCGGCCGTCTCGACGGAGAAGTGCGTGATGCTCCGGTACGGGATGGAGTGGTACTCCACCTTCTTCCCCGTGAGCCCCTGCTTGTCGACGAGCACCAGCCGCCGGTCGGTGAACAGGATCGTGTCCCGGATCAGCAGGTACGCGGCATGGACCTGCTCCCCCTGTCCCAGCAGCCGCGCATAGTCCCGCTGCGCCGACACGGGGTCGACGGTGTGCGCGTTCCCGAACAGTCCCATGAGTGCCCCCGTTGTCCAGCTCCGGATTTCCGGCTTCGAACGATCTCCACAAACCGTACCGAGGCAGGCCCCTCGTCCACGTCCCCCGCCAGAGCCATCCCACCCCTGACATCCCCCGGGGGACCCCGTCCCCATCAGGGAGGAGACGGCGAGCCGTCAGGACATACGACAGAGGCCCCCCAGGTTTTCTGCTGGGGGCCTCTGTCCTGCTGTGCACGCCTGGCCGCTGCACCCACGATCTAAGGTTCCATGGTCGGTAGGTTGTGGAGGTGGGCGATGCGGCATGAAGGTTCCGGCAGCTTTGGTCGGCGCTCGAGTGGAGCGCACGGCATTCGATCAGCAGGTGAGGCTGAGCTTCGGCGCGCTGGACCCGGATGAGGGATACCGGTTGGACGCCGAATTGGTACTGGAGACGCCATTCCTGTTCCGAGACGCTGCTGGCGAATGGCACGAACTGGACCCGGGGACAGGGATGGGCCTTGCTCCCGTCTTGGCGTTGTTCGGGCAGTCCGTCACTACAGTCGACGTGAGTGGTCGTGGTGTGTTGGTCATCGACTTCCACGATGGCGCCGGACTCTGGATCGGCCCGGACCCACACTTCGAGTCCTGGCATCTGACCGGGCGTGGCATCGATGGGATCACTGTCGGTCCGGGAAGCGAGGACGTGTGGGAGCGCTGAATCGCGGCACGAGGTCGTTGGCGCGGGTTTGGCCGGCGGCCTGACCAGGCTGGGCCGGTCGTAAGCACGGGCGTCCGAGCTTCGGCAAGACGGCTGAACGACGCGCCCATCAGCCACGACGAGACCGGCACCGACGCGGAGCGACCACACCGGCCGCCGCCACATCGCGGCAGCAGCTGCTCCCCGCCCGCCCGTTCCCGTTGGTGCGTTCGCCTCACGCACCCGCCGTCCGTGACGCCGGTGGAACGGCGCCCGGCCCGACTCGGTCCCGGCATTCGGACGGCCCGCAAGCGGATCAAGACGTGGTCGGTGTTCAAAGCGGATCAGTTCCTGGCGGACGGGATCGCGCGGGGAGATCACCTCTTCGCGGCGTGGATGCTCGTGCTGTGCCTCCGGCTGCGGCGTGGTGAGGTGCTGGGCCTGACCTGGAAGTCGATCGACTTCGATGCCGGTGAGCGACTCGGACGACTTCCTGCCGCTGCCGGCGCTCTGCCTCAAGGCGCTGCGGATGCGGCGGGCCCAGCAGATCGGGGACCGTGTGGCCGCCGGCGAGCTGTGGCAGGACGGTCACGGCCTGGCGTTCACGGCGAAGTAGGGGACGCCGATCGAGCCGGGGAACCCGACCCGGATGTTCGCGCTGCGGCCCCGGCCCGCCGGTCTCCGGGTGATCCCGCTCCGGAACACCGGCACACGTGCAGCTCGCTCCTGGTCACGCCCAAGGTCCACCCGAAGGTGGCCCAGCGGATCCTGCGGCACACGCAGATCGCCATGACGATGGAGGTGTACGCCGAGGAGAGCCAGGAAGAGGTGCGGAAGCAATCGGCAAGCTGTCCGAAGCGATGGGCGGCGGTAGCGGCTGAGGCGGTTGCTGTACTTCGCTGCTGGACGGCCGGAAACGGCAGGGGCCCCGGACTTTCGTCCGGGGCCCCTGGCCTGCTGTGCACTCGGCAGGATTCGAACCTGCAACCTTCTGATCCGTAGTCAGATGCTCTATCCGTTAAGCTACGAGTGCTTGGGCTTCCCGGGGTTTTGCGCCCCGTTGGCCTTGCGAGAACAACAATACATGGACCTCGCCGGGACGCGAAATCCATTACCCAAACCGCTGCTGACCTGCGGAAATGAGCCGGATGGAGATCATCCGGATGGGTTCACGCAGAGGGCGGAGCGGACCGGATTGCCCCGGAACGCATCGAAGCCCCGGTCCGTCAGGACCGGGGCTTCGATGAGGTGCGGAGGCGGAGGGATTTGAACCCTCGATGGGTGGTAAGACCCAAACCGCATTAGCAGTGCGGCGCCATAGACCGGACTAGGCGACGCCTCCAGCACACCCCCGCGTACGAGGGTGCGTGCAGATGATGACACAGGCGCAGGGCCCCTCACCAATCCGCTCCCACGGTACAAGGCGGGACGGCCGGAGGGCAAAGCCTTAAAGCAGCCGCGGCACGCAACGTCAGCGCGCCCGAATCGTTGGGCAGGCGTACGACGTGTACGGACGACCTGGAGTGCCCCATGCTGCGTCTCGCCGCCTTCGCCGTCACCTCCGCCCTGGCCGCCTCGGTGGCCGGGCCGTTGCCCCCGCTCCCGCTGGGCCGGCTGCTGGGGACGCCCGACCGCCTCACCATCGCCATGGCAGACACCGGAAACCGCCGGTTGGACCGGGAGTACCGGCTCGAATGCGGCCCCGCCGGCGGCGACCACCCGGAGGCGGAAGGGGCCTGCGCCCGGCTGGATCAGTTCGCCCAGGAGGGGAAGGACCCCTTCGTCCCCGTCTCCAAGCGGCAGATCTGCACCATGCAGTACGGGGGTCCCGCCACCGCCCGGATCACCGGAACCTGGAACGGCCACAAGGTGGACGCCACGTTCCGGCGGACCAACGGATGCGAAATCCGCCGCTGGGACGAGTTGGAACCTCTGCTTCCGAGTGGGCGTTCCTGACCTGGGAGGATGCGCAGGATGGGCGGTATCCACCACACATCGGCCACCCCATCGCGGGCCTGTGGCCTTAGACTCCTCCCGTGACTTGCCGGTAGTTGTTGGTCAGGGAGGAAGCTCGTCGTGAGCAGCAGGCCATCCCGAGGCGCTGCTCGCCTCGCAGCAATACTCGATGCCCTTCCGGACGCGCTGTTGCTCGTCAACGCCAACGGCACGGTCGTCAACGCCAATTCGATCGCGCTCGAAATCATGGAGAGCCCCGGAACCGGGCTCGTCGGCCGGGGCGTGCTCGACCTCCTGCCCGAGTTCGACTCCAAGCTGATCCCCGGCTCCATGCGCCGGCCCGGCGAGGACGACGGCAGCCGCACGAAACCCAAGCGGATGATCGCGCGCCGTACCGACGGCTCCGAGTTCCCCGTCGAGCTCACCAGCGCCCATCTCGACGGACGCGATGCCTACCGCGAGCCGCAACCCTCGTACACGGGTGACGAGCTGCTGATGCTCGTGGTCCGTGACCTCTCGCAGACCGTGGACACCGAGGCCGAACTGGCCCGGTCGCAGCGACAGACCGAGATGATCCTGCGCGCCGCCGCCGAGGGCGTCGTAGGCACCGACACCGACGGACGGGTGGTGCTGGTGAACCCGGCCGCCGCCCAGATCCTCGGCTACCGCGCCACCGACCTCGGTAACCGCGAACTGCACGGCCTCATCCAGCACTCGCGCGCCGACGGCTCTCCCTTCCCCTTCGAAGAGTCCCCGCTCGCCGACACCCTGCGCAGCGGGCGCAAGCACCGCGTCCGCGGGCAGGTGCTGTGGAACAAGGCCGGGCAGCCGGTCTCCGTCGACCTGACCACCTCGCCCGTACGCGACGGGGAGCAGCTCGTCGGCGCCGTCATGACCTTCACCGACCGGCGGCCCTACGACGCCCTCGCCGCGCGGCACGCACAGCTGATGGCCGTCCTCGGCGAATCCCTGCGGGGGCCGCTGGACGAGTTGCGCGGTGAGCTGGCGACGCTGGCCGCCGACGACGCCGGACAGCTGTGGCCCGAGGCCAACCAGCTGCTGCACCACCTGGCTGCCGGGTACTCACGGATGACCACGCTGGTGGACAACGTCCTCGGCTACCAGCGTCTGGACACCGGCCGGGACCGACTCACGAAGAAGAAGGTCCTGATCAACACCGTCGTCACGGCGGGCGTCGACGGAGCCGTCGAGCTGATCGGTCCGGGCCGCGCGCAGTTCGCCGTCCACGCGCCGACCATCGAGGCCGAGGTGGACGCGGACCGGATCTCGACCGCACTCGCCCACCTGGTCGCGGACGTGGCCGGGGTGGACGCGACCGGCAAGACCCGCCAGGGCAGCGGCTACAGCGACTCGACGATCGTGGTGGCCGCCGCGCAGCGCGGCGATGTCGTACGGATCGAGGTGCGCGGACCGTACGAGGGCGGGAGCCCGGTCCACGAGCCGATCGTGCGGGGGATCGTGGCCGCCCACGGCGGCGTGCTGCAGACGGTGGAGGTTCCGGGCGCGCCCGGCGGGGCGTACGTGCTGGAGCTTCCGCTCGGCTCGGGTGCCGGGACGGTGGTCCTGCCGGAGCCGGCGGAAGAGCCCCCGGCCGGTCCTGCCACGGACGGCGAGGGCACGGACGGCGCAGGCACGGCCGGGGGCGCGGCTCCCGGCAAGGTCTCCGGCGGCCGGCGTGGCCGGCGCGGGGTGGACGCCTTCCTGGACGACGAGAACACCGGCCCCAAGCCGGCTCAGGCCGCTCAGGCCGCTCAGGCCGCTCAGGGTGGCGCGCTGGCGCTGCCTTCCGGGCGGCGGCGCGCGGGCGAGGCCGGCGAAGCTCCCGAGACGGGGCCCGAACTCGCACAGTCCCCGGTGAATCCGGCGGGGCTCGGCACCGGACGCAGGCGCGGCCGGGCCGGTGACGGCAGCAATGAGGCCGAAGGCGCCGGTGGGCCCGACGGGCCCGGGCGGCCCGTGCCCCCGCGGGGCACCGCCATGCCCGCGCTCCCGCCCGTTCCCGCTGTGCCCCCGGTTCCGGTGACCGAGCATCCCGCCGGGCGGCGCCGGGCACTGGGCCCGGCCGGTCCGGCCCAGCCCGGCGGCCCCGTCCCCGCGACCGGGCTCGGGCCGGCGCCCGCTCCCGCGCGGCCCATCGCACCCGAGGGCGGCTTCGCGCTGCCCGCCGGCCCAACACCGGCTCCCGCCGCGGCCGACTCCGAAGTCGACGCCCCGGGCGGGCGGCGTGGTCGCCGGGTACTGGGCGCCCCGGGCGCCGAGCCCGAGGCCGCCACCGCCGCCATTGCTGCCGCCGCCGCGCAGCCCGATGAGTCCGCAGAGAACCCGACCGGGCGGCGCCGCGCGCTCGCCGGCGCCCCGGCGTGGCCGGTTCCGGCGGCCCGCACCGCTCCCGAGGACGACGAGGCCTCCGGCCAGGTCGCGGTCCCCGGTGCGCGTCGGCCGCAGGACGCCCCTGCGGAGGGCCAGGCCGCGCAGCCGATCAGCGTGCGCGCCCTCGGCACCCTCGGCCAGGGCATTTCCGTCGACCCGGGTGGCTCCGGCCCGGCTTCCGGGTCCGGTGCGGCTTCCGGGTCCGGCCGCCGTCGCCGGCTCGCCGAGCCCGCCCCGCAGGGCCGTGCCTTCGCGATAGGGGCGCCCGAGGCCGGCGCCGACGAGGGCCCCGAGCCGCTGGACGGCCCGGGAGGCGCCGTCGAGGTCGTCAACCGACCCGTGCCGCGTCCCATGGACGACGAGCTGCCGCCGGAGCCCCTGGACAACCCGCGCCGGCTCCTGGTGTGGCCCGCACCCGATGTGCAGACGCAGCAGGCGCTGAGCGACCGCGGCTACCGGCCGGTGATCGTGCACTCCCGCGAGGAGGTGGACGCGCAGATCGCCGCGTTCCCCGCCGCGCTGTTCGTCGACCCGCTGACCGGGCCGATCACCCGGACGGCCCTGCAGTCCCTGCGCCAGGCCGCGGTGGCCGCTGAGGTCCCCGTACTGGTCACGGCCGGGCTGGGGCATGCCACGCGCGAGGCGGCGTACGGCGCCGACCCTGCCGTGCTGCTGAAGGCACTGGCGCCGCGTGACAGCGAACAGCACCCCTCCCGGGTGCTGCTGATCGAGGAGCACGACGAGATCGCGACCGCGCTGACCGCCGCCCTGGAACGGCGCGGCATGCAGGTCGCACGGGCGAGTGCCGACAACGACGCCGTGGAACTGGCGACGCGGATGCGGCCCAACCTGGTGGTCATGGACCTCATGCAGGTGCGCCGTCGGCGGGCCGGGATCGTGGATTGGCTGCGCGCCAACGGGCAGCTGAACCGCACCCCTCTGGTCGTCTACACCGCGACCGGTATCGACCCGGCCGAACTGCCGCGGCTCGCCTCCGGCGAGAGCGTCCTCTTCCTCGCGGAACGGTCCACCACCGCGGACGTCCAGGGCCGCATCGTGGACCTCCTGGCCAAGATCGGCACCAACTAGTAATCCTGGGCCGATGGCCATCATCAACACGAGCGAGCACACCGTCCCCGCCGACAACGGGGAGGTGAACCTGCTCATCGCACGGCAGGTGGAGCCCGGCCACGAGGAGACCTTCGAGGCCTGGGCCCACGGCATCCTGGAGACCGCCGCGGGCTTCCCGGACCACCTCGGGTACGGACTCTTCCGGCCGGCGACGGAGGGCGGGCCGTGGTTCCTGGTCCACCGCTTCCGCAATCAGGCCGCGTTCCAGCGCTGGCAGGACTCCCCGGAGCGGGCGCAGTGGTTCGCCAACTGCCTCGGCCACCACCACACGGAGATAGCCCGCCGGGAACTGCACGGCATGGAGACCTGGTTCGCCAAGCCGGGTACGACCCGGCCCGCGCCGCCTCGGTGGAAGATGGCGATCAGCTCGGGGCTGGCAATCTTCCCGATCTCACTGATCGGCAACGCGGTGCTCGGGCCGTACCTGGTCAATCTGCACTTCGTGTTGCGGACGGCCGCCTTCGCCGTCGTGTTCAGCACCCTGATGACCTACGTGGCCATGCCCGCAGTCAGTAGGCTGCTGCGGCCATGGCTCACCCGGGGTTAGGCGCCCGCGGTCGTCAGTCGAGCTTGGTCACGTCCAGCGCGCCGTCCGCGTACTGCTTGCGGATCACCTTTTTGTCGAACTTGCCGACACTGGTCTTCGGCACTGCCTCGATGAACGTCCAGCGCTCCGGCAGCTGCCACTTGGCGACGGTCCGGGAGAGGAACTCGCGCAGACCCGTGTAGTTCACGCTCGCGCCCTCCTTGAGGACGACCGTGGCCAGCGGGCGCTCTCCCCACTTCTCGTCGGGAACGGCGACGACGGCGGCCTCGGCGACCTCGGGGTGCGCCATCAGCGCGTTCTCCAGGTCCACGCTGGAGATCCACTCACCGCCGGACTTGATGACGTCCTTGGCGCGGTCGGTGAGGGTGAGGAAACCGTCTGCGCTGATCACGCCGACATCGCCGGTCTTGAGCCAGCCGTCGGCGCTGAACTTGTCGTCGGGCCGGAAGGATTCGCCGGACGCGCCGCCGTAGTAGGAGCTAGCGATCCAGTTGCCGCGCACCTCCAGCTCGCCCGCGGACTCCCCGTCCCAGGGCAGGAGGTCTCCGGCGGGGCCGATCAGCCGGGCCTCGACGCCCGCCGGGAAACGGCCCTGGGTGATCCGGTAGGGCCACTCCTCCTCGGCGCTCAGGCCGGCCGGCGGGTGCGCCATCGTGCCCAGCGGCGAGGTCTCGGTCATGCCCCAGGCGTGGCAGACACGGACTCCGAGCTTGTCGTACGCCTCCATCAGGGCGGGCGGACAGGCCGAACCGCCGATGGTGACCTGCTTCATCGAAGTCAGGTCGCGCGGGTTGGCGGTGACCTCGGCCAGCAGTCCCTGCCAGATGGTGGGGACGGCCGCGGCGTGCGTGGGCCTCTCCCGCTCGATCATCTCCGCGAGCGGGGCGGGCTGCAGGAAGCGGTCCGGCATCAGCATGTTGATACCGGTCATGAAGGTGGCGTGCGGCAGCCCCCAGGCGTTCACATGGAACTGCGGGACCACGACGAGAGTGGTGTCCCGGTCCGTCAGGCCCATCGACTCGGCCATGTTGACCTGCATGGAGTGCAGGTAGACCGAGCGGTGGGAGAAGACGACGCCCTTGGGCTCCCCGGTGGTGCCGGAGGTGTAGCACATCGCCGCGGCCTGGCGCTCGTCCAGCTCGGGCCAGTCGAAGCTGTCGGAGGCGTCGACGAGGAGCTCCTCGTACTCGTGCACGCGCACGTTCAGGCCTTCGAGCGCGGAGCGGTCGCCGATGCCGGTGACCACCACGTGCTCGATGGTCGGCAGGTGCGGCAGCAGCGGCGCGAGCAGGGGCAGCAGCGTGCCGTTGACCAGTACCACCCGGTCGGCGGCGTGGTTGACGATGAAGACCAGCTGCTCAGGAGGGAGCCGCAGGTTGAGGGTGTGCAGGACCGCACCCATGGAGGGGATTGCGAAGTACGCCTCGACGTGCTCGGCGTTGTTCCACATCAGGGTGGCGACCCGCTCGTCCTGCTGCACTCCGAGCGCGTCGCGTAGCGCGCCGGCAAGACGGGTGGCGCGGTTGCCGATCTCGGCGAAGCTGCGGCGCTGCGGCTCGGCCTCCCCGGTCCAGGTCGTGACCTGGGACTTCCCGTGGATCGTCATCCCGTGTCGGAGTATGCGGGTGACGAGGAGCGGTACGTCCTGCATGGTGCTGAGCAAAGCGTCCTCCCGGTGAGCGCTGCGGCGCTGCGGCGGCTACGGATGCTGCCGATTCTGCGCACGTACCGGTCGGCATGTCACTACCCGGGAGTAGAAACCAGGGCGTGTTTCACGTGAAACATCCCCGGACGTCCTCACGTTTCACGTGAAACGCCATCCGTCACCGGACCGGCGTGAGCTCCGGGTCCTCGCGGAGTTTGCCCAGCGCGCGGGAGACCGCGCTCTTGACCGTACCGACGGACACCCCGAGCAGCTCCGCCGTCTGCACCTCGCTCAGGTCCTCGTAGTACCGCAGGACGACCATGGCCCGCTGCCGGTCGGGCAGCCGGGTCACCGCGCGCCACATCGCGTCGCGCAGCGCCTGCGCCTCGGCGGGGTCGCCGGCCGGGACCGCCTCGGGCTCCGGGAGCTCGTCGCATGCGAACTCGTCGACCCTGCGCTTACGCCACTGGGAGGTACGGGTGTTGACGAGGGTCCGACGGACGTAGCCGTCCAGGGCGCGGTGGTCCTCGATCCGGTCCCAGGCCACGTACGTCTTGGCGAGGGCGGTCTGGAGCAGGTCCTCCGCATCGCACGGGTTGGCGGTGAGGGAGCGCGCGGTGCGCATCAGGACCGTGCCGCGGGTCCGGACGTACGCCGAGAACGACGGGTACGGCGTCGGATTCGAGGCGAGTGTGCACACAGGCGTGGTCATGTCTCCACGCTAGGAGCGCCCGCCCGCCCTGGGATCGGCCGCAGGTGCCGATGGTGGATCCACCTCAGGTTGTAGGAACAGGGCCGTCCCCACCCCCTGAAGGTGGAGGGGGCGGGGGCCACGGGGCCCGGGGCTCAGCTGTCGGCGCCGAGGATCAGGCCGGAGGTCGGGACCCCGGTACCGGCCGTGACGAGAGCGTGTGACGCCCCCGCGACCTGGTTGACGGAGGTACCGCGCAGCTGGCGGACGGCCTCGGCGATGCCGTTCATCCCGTGCAGGTACGCCTCTCCGAGCTGGCCGCCGTGGGTGTTGAGCGGCAGCGCGTCCGCGGCCACGAAATCCGCGGCCTCGCCCGGCGCGCAGAAGCCGAACTCCTCCAGCTGCATCAGCACGAAGGGGGTGAAGTGGTCGTAGAGGATGCCGACGTCGATGTCCGAGGGCCGTAGCCCACTGGTCCGCCACAGCTGGCGGGCGACCACGTCCATCTCCGGCAGCCCGGTGAGGTCGTCACGGTAAAAGGAGGTCATGCCCTCCTGGCGGCGCCCGGCGCCCTGCGCGGCCGCGGTGATCACGGCGGGCGCGTGTCTCAGGTCCCGGGCGCGCTCGGCCCTGGTGACGACGACGGCCTGGCCGCCGTCCGTCTCCTGGCAGCAGTCCAGCAGCCGCAGCGGCTCCACGATCCAGCGCGAGGCGGCGTGGTCGGCGAGGGTGATGGGCTTGCCGTAGAAGTAGGCGGCGGGGTTGTTCGCGGCGTGCCGGCGGTCGGTGACCGCGACGTGCCCGAACGCCTCGGGGGTGAGGTTGTAGGTGTGCAGGTAGCGCTGGGCGGTCATGGCCACCCAGGAGGCGGGAGTCAGCAGCCCCCACGGCAGCGACCAGCCGAGCGCCGCCCCTTCCGCCGAGGGCTCCCGCTGCTGGACCCCGGAGCCGAAGCGGCGCCCGGAGCGCTCGTTGAAGGCGCGGTAGCAGACGACGACCTCCGCGACCCCGGTGGCGACGGCGAGGGCGGCCTGCTGGACGGTGGCGCAGGCAGCACCGCCGCCGTAGTGGATGCGGGAGAAGAAGGACAGGTCCCCGATGCCCGCCGCCTGGGCGACGGTGATCTCGGGGCTGGTGTCCATGGTGAAGGTGACCATGCCGTCGACATCGGCGGGGGTGAGTCCGGCGTCGTCCAGGGCGGCGTGCACCGCCTCGACGGCGAGCTTGAGCTCACTGCGGCCGGAATCCTTGGAGAACTCGGTCGCTCCGATGCCGACGATGGCGGCGCGGCCGCCGAGATCGTCGCGGGTGCGGACGCTCATGCCGGCACCTCCGCGGTGACCGTTCCCGTGACGTGGTGCCCGAGGCCGTTGGCCCCGACGACCCGGATCTCGACGGTGGTTCCGGAGGCGGTGGCCCCGGACGCAGCGGTGACGGAGACGTCGGTGACGGTGCCGGTGAGGGTCATCGTGTCGCCGGGGTAGTTGGGGGCGCCCAGGCGGATGGCCACCTTGCGCAGGACGGCGTGCGGCCCGAGGTGGTCGGTGACGTAGCGGCCGACCAGGCCGTTCGTGGTCAGGATGTTCATGAAGATGTCCGGGGAGCCCTTCTCCTGCGCGAGCGCCGCGTCGTGGTGCACGTCCTGGTAGTCGCGGGAGGCGATCGCGCCCGCAACGATCAGCGTGCGGGTGACCGGGATCTCCAGTGGCGGGAGCGTGTCGCCGATGTTCATGCCTGTTCTCCCTCGGCTATCGCAGCTCCGAGCTCGGCCAGCAGTTCGCTGCCGCAGCCCAGATAGGCGTCCAGTTGGCGTCCCCACAGGAAGTGCCGGTGGACGGGGTGGTCCAGGTCGGCACCCATGCCGCCGTGCAGGTGCTGGCCCGCGTGCACGACCCGCTTGCCCGCCTCCGAGGCCCACCAGGCGGCCGTCAGCGCGTGCTCGTGTGCCGGAAGGCCCTGGTCGATGCGCCAGGCCGCCTCGTACGTGGTGACCCGGATCGCCTCGGTGTCCATGTGGGCGTCGGCCGCGCGCAACATGACCCCTTGATGGGTGGAGAGCGGTCTGCCGAACTGCTCCCGGGTGGAGGTGTATTCCACCGCGCGGGCGAGAGAGCCCGCGCACACGCCCGCCTGGAGCCCGGCGAAGGCGGTACGGGCGGCGGCGAGCGTGCCCTCGTACGCACCTTCCGAACCGAGGCGCTCGCCCTCGGCCGCGGTCAGCACCAGCCGGCCCGCCGACCACGGGGCGGTGGTCTCCACCGGGGAGGTCCGCACACCGGGCGCGTCAGTCCGTACGAGCCACAGCGCCCGGTCCGTGTCCGGGACCAGTACGTGCGTGGCGTCGCGCAGCCACGGCACGGCGGGGGCGGTCCCGGTGAGCCGGCAGCCCTCGGCGGTGATCCGGCCGCGCGCCGGGAACGCACCGGTGGCCACGGCCTCACCCGTGCCGAGGGCGGGCAGCAGGCGGGCACGCTGATCGGGGCTGCCGTGCGCGGCCACGGGAAGGATCCCGTACACGCAGGTGGCGGCGTACGGGACCTGTGCGGTGGTGCGGCCCTGTTCCTCCAGTAGCAGGACCAGCCCGAGCAGGCCGATCTCCTCGACCGCGGCGATCAGTCCGGCCGCGGTGAGTGCCTTCCACAGCTCGGCGTCGCTGCCGGTGCCGGCTTCGGCGAGGCGCTCGTGGGTGGCGAGATCGGAGAAGATCCGAGCGGCGAGACCGGCCGCGGCGGCCTGCTCCTCGGTGGGGTGGAAGTCCATCAGCCCTCGCTCCCGCGGAAGACGGGGAGTTCGAGGCCGGCGTCGACGCGCAGGAACTCCAGCTGGACGGGGAGACCGATGCGCACCTTGTCGTGGGGCACGCCGGTGATGTTGCTGATCATCCGGACCCCTTCGGCGAGCTCGACGAGTGCGACCGCGTAGGGCGGGTCGAAGGCCGGGAAGGTCGGGTGGTGCATGACGACGTAACTGAACACCGTGCCGGCGCCGGAGGCCTCGACCGCGTCCCAGTCGGGGCTCGCGCAGGCGTTGCAGCCGGGGAGCCACGGGAAGCGGAGGGCGGCGCAGGAACTGCAGCGCTGGATCAGCAGCTTGTGGTCGCGCACCCCGTCCCAGAACCCTTGGTTGTCGCGGTTGACCACGGGGCGGGGGCGCTGCGAGGGGGGCCGCTGTGCCGGGGGCCGCCGCACCGGTCCGGCGGCGGGCGCGTACTTGAGGATGCGGAAGCGGTGGGTGCCTGCGAGCTCCCCGTCCGCCTGGACGTCCATGCGGGTGGTCACGAAGTGGCCGGTACCGAGCTTGGTCGTCTTGCGGGGCGACACGGTCTCGATGACGGCGTCGAAGGTGATCGCGGCGCCGGGGCGCAGGGGGCGGTGGTACTCCTGCTCGCAGTCGGTGGCGACCACGGAGGCGAAGCCGGCGCCGTCGAGGAGCGCGAGGAGCTCGTCGTAGGCGGAGGAGCGGTCCGCGTGGCCGGAGAGGCCGCCCATGGTCCAGGCCTGGAGCATGGTGGGCGGCGCGATGGCGTCCGGACCGGTGTAGGCGGGGTTGGCATCGCCCATCGCCTCGCACCAGTGGCGGATCATCGGCTCGTTGACCACGTCCTTGCCCCGGGCCGCGGTGGCGGCCGGCTGCCCCTCGAAGGCCGCCAACAGCGTGTGGAACCGGGCAGCCTCCTCGGCCCCGGCCACGACCCCGGTCTCGGCTCCGGTCGCTGCCGTGCCCCCGGCCGTGTCCGCGTCGTTCACGTCCGCGTCCGCGTCGTCCGCCGTCATCGTTTCCTCCCCTTCATGCCGAGCCGCATCATGGCGACGATCTCCCGCTGGACCTCGCTGACCCCGCCGCCGAACGTGTTGATCTGGGCGGCCCGGTTCATCCGTTCGAGCTCGCCGCCCGCGAACGCCGCGGGCCCGCGGATCAGGGCCTCCTCACCCACCACCTCCTGGCACATCCGGTACACCTCGACGGTGGACTCGGTACCGAGGAACTTCACCCCGCTGGCATCGCCGGGGGCCAGTGCGCCGCTGCCCACGTCCTGGACGAGCCGCCAGTTGAGGAGGCGTACGGCGGCCAGCCGTGCGTGCGCCTCGGCGAGCCGGGACCGCACCCAGGGGAGGTCCGCGGGGCGGTCACCGGTGACCGGGTCGGGGGTGCGGGCGTAATCGCGCGCGTACGCGTAGAAGTCCTCGGCCTGCATGCCGATGGCTGCGAGGGCGACGCGCTCGTGGTTGAGCTGGTTGGTGATCAGACCCCAGCCGCCGTGCTCGGGGCCGACGAGATGGCCGGCGGGCACGCGGACGCCGTCGTAGTACGTGGCCGTGGTGGTGAGCCCGCCGACGGTGTCGATCGGAGTCCAGGAGAAGCCCGGGGCGTCGGTGGGCACCAGGATGATCGAGATGCCCTTGTGTTTGGGGGCCTCGGGGTCCGTGCGGCAGGCGAGCCAGATCCAGTCCGCGTTCTGGGCGTTGGAGGTGAACACCTTCTGCCCGTCGATCAGCCAGTCGGATCCGTCGCGGACCGCGCGCGTGCGCAGGGCGGCGAGGTCGGTGCCGGCCTCGGGTTCGGAGTAGCCGATGGCGAAGACGACGTCACCCGCCAGGATCCGGGGGAGGAAGTAGTCCTTCTGCTCCTCGGTCCCGTACTTCATCAGGGTCGGGCCGACGGTGTTGAGGGTGACCATGGAGACGGGGGCACCGGCCCGGTAGGCCTCGTCGAAGAAGACGAACTGCTCGTCGGCGCCCCGTCCCCGGCCGCCGTACTCGACGGGCCAACCGAGGCCGAGGAGCCCGTCGGCGCCTATGCGGCGCAGGAGTTCGCGCTGGCGGGCCGGATCATCGGGGAGGCCGTCCGGTAGCAGGTCCTTGAAGTACGCGCGCAGTTCGGCGCGGAGCCGCAACTGACCTTCGGTCGGGGCGAGGTGCACGGCGCTGGCCTCCCGGCGTCACATCATCGAGGAAACCTGACTGTCCGTCAGATTCACCCGCGATGTCAAGGTCGGGGGGCATGCGTGAGGACGCCCGCGCTACCGGACCCCAGCCGGTCCGGTCGCACGGGCGCCCTCAAGAATCGGAGCGGCTCAGGCCGCGGCTACCACCAGGGGACGAAGTTGACCGCGACGGTCGTATTGGACTGGTCGATCGCGGTGAGGGCCGAGCCGTTCACCTGAGCCGTGTTGTTCTGGTTGGATGCGCCGGAGCCGGTGGCCACCTGCTGCGATGTTGACGAGTTGCCGTTGTTGTCCCCGCCCACGCCACTGCCGATGACGCCGGCCACGCTCGCGTTCGACCCGTCGTTGTCCGCCGACGCCACCCCGCCGAAGAGAGCGACGGCGAGGGGGAGCGCCGCGACGGCGGCGATGACGCGGGCGGTACGGATGCTTGCCATGTCTACATTCCTCCAGAAAACCGAAGTAGGAATCCGTCCAAGGCAGTTGGCCGACCGCCTCGGTCGTTCGTTCCATGTGGTGACGACGTCGCGAGACCAGAGTTGCCCACCGAATCCCCGGCGAACCATCCCGGAGTCCCCGATTCCCCCGCAAGCATGACCAACATCGGATAAACCTCGTTCGCGCCCCCGAAGCCCCAGGTCAGCGCAGTGGAACCAGTCGAATCCCACACCGCGCAAGGGATGAAGCGTTCCGCCAGATCGCCGTGTTCCGAACATGCCGAAAAGGGCCGCGCCGTCCGGGAACCCCACCGTCTCCCGGGCCTGCGGCCCTGCAATGCCAAGCTTCACGCCCTTTGCGCGCCCCGGCGCAAGCCGGGGTGGTTCATCCGTGCCCAGCCCTCGGGGCACCCTCGTAGCGCGATCCACGGTCACGACCGACCGGGCTCCAGCGCCTGTTACCGGGCCTGCTGCTGCTCTTACGGCTACTTCTTGCGGCTGCTCTCGTCCTTGCTCGTGCCCGGCAGCGGCGCGTACACCTGCGAGCCGGACCCTGCGACCGCCCTGCGCTCTCGTGGACTCCATGTACAGGGCTTCGGTACTGCGGTACTGCGGGACTACAAGGCGTACGGGGGGCTACGCAGCGAGCGCGAGGGCGTCCCGAGCTGCACCGACGGCGGCCGCGGGTCCTGAGGATCCCCCGGTGAGCACCGGGCCGGCTGCGGCAGGGACCGCGGCGTGTACTGAGGTGCGTACTGCAGCGGTCGCTGTGGCCGAGGTCAGCGTTCGGGAGGCGGTACCGGCACCGGCACCGGCACCCATGGCCGCGGCGGTGGTGGAGCGTCGTACGGAAGGGGTCTTGCCGTGCGCTTCGGCGTGGATCCGCTGCTTGATGGTCGGCGGCAGCGAACCGCCCCGCATCATCGCCCGCCAGGTCCTCCGGGCCGTGACGGCCGGCCGGCGTACGGCGGTGGCCGGGCTGCCGGCAGCGGCAGCGACGGGGGCCGGGGCGGAGGCGGGGGCGGAAGCCGGAGCCGACTTCCCCGTGATGCCGAAGCCGGAAAGGACGACCCCCAGAACGGCGAGGACGGCGGTCCAGATCGACGTGAGGATGCTGCGGTGAGTCATGACGAGGTGCCTCGATTCACGATGTTCGGACGGGCGGATCTGAATACATTCGTCATGATGTGGCCGCAACCGCACCGCCACTGCGCCCCGCGCCGATCTTCCGACAAACACCACTCGGACGGCCCAAGAGCGTGACTCAGACCTCCGGCCGAACTCCCAGGAAACACCGGACACCCCGCCTCCGAACCAGCCCTGACCTGCATGTTCGCTTCAGCACGCCACCGAGCGACCGGCAAGCCGGGAATCCCTTCGCCCGCCTTGCACCGGCGGGTTGCGTACCGGAGGCGTGAACGCGGAAGCAGGCCCGGGTCGGCGACCCGGGCCTGCTTCAGATGAGGGGAGGAACACGGAGCCTCAGAAGATCTGGAGCCCGATCCGGCCGAGGATGGTCCCGGCGTGCGTGCCGTAGACGGCCAGCACCGCAATGCCTGCGAGGAGCACAGCGCCGATCACGGCACGACGGACAAGGCGGGCGTTCATGAGAACTGCCTTTCTTTCACGGGTACGGGTTGTGTGGCGTCGCCGACGGTCAGGACCACGTCGCAGCGGTCGCGGACCGCGTCGTCGTGGGTGGCGATGACGACGGCGCAGCCCTCTTCGCACATCGTGCGGAGGATCTCGACGACCATAGAAGTGTTGTCGTGGTCGAGGGCGCCCGTCGGTTCGTCGGCGAGGACGAGGGCGGGCTGCTTGACGATGAGGCGGGCCAGCGCGACGCGCTGCTGCTCCCCGCCGCTGAGCCGGTGGACCTGCTCCTTCTCCCGTCCGGCCAGCCCGACCCGCTCCAGGGCCTCGGCGACGGTCGGAGCGCCCTTCCGCACTCGTCTCGGCTTCATCGCGACCTCCAGGTTGGCCGCGACGCTCGCGTTCTCGATCAGCGCGTAGTTCTGGAAGAGGTACCCGAGCACGTCACGCCGGTAGTGCCGGGTGGCGCGCGGGCCGAAGCCGGTGATGTCGCGGCCCTCGTGCCGGATCGCCCCGGAACTCGGTGCGTCGAGCAGGCCCAGGCAGTTGAGCAGCGTCGACTTGCCGGAGCCGCTCGGGCCCGTGAGCGCCAGCATCTGGCGGCGCTCCACGGTGAAGGAGAGATCGGACCAGAGGGTTCGCGGGCCAAATGATTTGGACAGGCTCTCGATCTCGATCATGTGGAAGCTCCTGCAGAAAGGTGGGGGGTCACGACTCGGTCGCCCCTTCCTTGACGATCCGGCGGTGGAAGACGACGAGGGCCACGAGCACGGCCGCGACCTCGACGGCGACGAGCACACCGGTGACACCGAGGTCGAGTCCGGTGAATTCGGCGGTCGGACGGGGGGCGGGGATGCCGAGGGATTCGTACCGTGCGGCGTCCTGGTTCTGCTGCCACACCTGGAAGGGCACCCATCCGGCGAGCAGTACGGCGAGGACGCCTTCGACCAGCAGGACGGGGCGGTGGGTGGCTGCGAAGGTCCAGCCGCTGATGTGGCGGGCGAAGATCGCCTGGGCGTTCTTGCGCGAGTGGACGATGCAGACGCCGACTCCGGTGATGAGCAGCACCGCCACGGCCACCGCCAGGTTGAACAGCTGGAGCCGGAAGTCCCCGACCACCTTGCGCAGTTCCAGCGCGGCGTCCTGCCCCACGGGAGTCATGGCGGTGACGTACAACTCGAGGTGCCGCTTCTGGACGCCGGCCGTGACGTCGTCCGGGTTGTGGAAGACGATGCTCCGCTGCGAGGCGTAGCTGGTGTAGCCCTTGTCGCTCAGGAAGGGCGCGCCGTTGGGGAACACGATGATGACGGGGTCCGTCACCAGGGAATCCTCTGCTCCGGGATTGTCCGCGGCGTGCGACTTGCCTCGCGGGTTGTAGGTGAAGACACGCTGTCCGTCCTTCGACGGGAGGGTCTTCACCTGGGCGGGAGCGATCTTGCCCGGGTCACTCGGGCTCAGCCACGTCGGAGTGAGCTCCTTCAGGCGGCCGGTGTGCTGTGCGAGGCCCTCGGGGATCAGGAGCCTGATCTGGTCGGGTGCCGCGGCGGTCGGTTCGATCCTTCGCCCCGCCGCGTCGAGGACGGGCTGCTTGGCGAGGAAGGATTCGTTGACGACGAGCAGGTCGCCCTTGGTCAGGCCCGGTATGCCCGCCGAGAGCCGGAGGTCCCGGTGCCCGGCGACGATGATCTGTCCGTCCCGGTCGGCCTGGCGCAACCAGGGGCCCACGTTCTCGTCCAGGCTGCGCAAGGCGGTGTCGCTCGCCAGACTGCCGTTGAATCGGATCGACGTGGCATCGCCGATCTTCGCGTACGCCTCTCGGCTCTCCTGGCGGGCCAGCACGTCCTGCGCGCCCAGCACGACGGCCGTCGCGATGCTGAGGGCGAGCAGGAGCGCGGGTATCCGTACGAGATAGGCGCTCACCGACGCGGCGCGCGCGGGCAGCTCGCCCTTGAGGGCACGCAGTACGTCGGTCTGGAAGGTCAGCCAGAGCATCGCGCAGTGGGTGACGAGGGCGATGAGGCTCAGGGCGAAGGTGCAGCCGAGGGCGATCGAGGCGAACTGGCCGATCCAGGTGAGACCGTTGTAGAGGCCGAGGAGCAGCAGGGTCGCGGCGGACACCGCGGCGCAGGCGACGGCCCAGAACGCCCCGAGTTGCCGCATGTCGCGCAGCAGGATCTGCCCGAACGACTTCCCCTGGAGCCGCTGCACTCCGTAGGCCTTGGCGTTGAGCAGGACGCTCGCACCGGTCATCGTCACCACGGCGAGGGCGACCACGAAGAACGAGCGGTAGAGCGCGCTGTCGGCGTAGACGGTGGTCAGCTGCGCCAAGGAGAAGGGCTGGTTGACGGAGGCGACGAGCCCGAGGTCGTCAAGGGATCGGGTCAGTGAGGCAGCGGCCGACTCCGGTCCGAAGACGTAGTAGAAACCGCGCGGGTCGCGCTGACCCAGCTCCGCGACGGGGTGCACGTCGGTGTGGTAGCCGCGGCTGAACGCGGGATAGCCGCCCTTCAGCCAGTCGGAGTGCGGGCCGCCGGGTGCGAGGTAGAGGTGGCGGCGATTGGACGGATCCTTGAGGTCGGGGACCTCGCGCGCGATCGTCGCGTTGTTCTTCGCGGCGAATTCGGCAATCGCGCCGGCGACCTGCGAGCCACTGGCCGCGCCGTCGGAGTCCGTCACCCAGACGACGGCGGAGTGCCCGAGGGCCCAGTCCTCATCGAGGCTCCGGAGGAAGAGGAAAGAGAGGGTCGCGGAGAACGCCAGTACGACGGCGTGGGCGAACTTGATACCTCGATGCAGCATCTATTGCCTAGCTAGGGGCACTTCTGGAGCGCGATTCGTGGGGGGCGAGCCGTCCGCCCGTACGTGCGGACGGCTCATCGCTGCAAGGCCGGGTCGTGGGACCCGGACTCAGATCAGCAGGAGGTGTTGTAGTACGACTTGTTGCCGCTCAGCTTCACCTTGGCCGAGGTGATGGACCAGGAGCCCTTGGCGGCCTCGTCGCTGTCGATGTAGGCGCCGACGGAGGTCGAGCCGTGGCACTTGGAGCCGTGGTAGTAGTCCGACCACACAGTGGCGGTGCCCGCACCGTAGTTCCACTCGCCGCCACCGACGTACGAGGTGGTCGCGAGGGCCGGAACGGCACCGGCGATGACGAGGGCGCCGGCGGCAACCGCGATCTTCATGCTGCGCTTGATCTGCACTGCAAACATCCTTTTTTCACGCACTAATGATCATCAGAAAATGATCTCTGCGGAGAGTGCCGCAACAGCTCAACGCACGTCAACCGGCCATATGGCTCAAAGCCGTTGGTACGCTTGGGCTCCACTATGGCGTGATGATCATCACGCGCGGCGGGTCGGAGCACCCTCGACCACACGGCCTTGCGGCTGATCGTGACCGCACCAAGGTGACACGTGTCAACATCGACCGGCGCGGGGCCGGAAAACCCCTCGCACGCCCTACTCCGGCGAAGAACAATGCCGGGCATGGGGACAGACATACACGGGTTCATCGAGTGCCGCTGGGATCGCTGGCTGGACGAGGACGACCGCAGCTGGGACGGTGCGATCGACCTCGATCACCTCTACAACGGGCGCTCGTACATCGCCTTCGGGTCCCTGTTCGGCGTGCGCGACACCACGTCCTTCCGCCCTCTCGCCGATGACCGCGGCCTACCCGCTGACGTGTCTCCGGAGGCCCTTGCCGGCTTCGAGTCCTGGAGCCCGGACTCGACCGGTGCGTCTTGGATCACCTGGGCGGAGCTGGCGGCCACGGACTGGGACGAGGCCGCGAACGAGGTGGACGAATGCGTCCATGAGTACCGCCGTGGTCCGGACGGGACCTGGCTACTGCACGGCCGGAACACCAGCCTCGACCGCTTCGCCCGGCTCGCCGGCGTCACCGACCCCCACTCCCTCTACCGCGCGGGCCGCACCTACCCCGAGGGCACCGAGTGGCCCGACGGCGATCGCCTCTTCCGCATCGGACGCCTCCGACGCAAGCGCGCCGTGCCCGACGACGACTGGGGTGCCGTGTGGTCGGTCATGAGGACCCTGGCGAGCCTGCACGGCGACGAGGGTGTCCGCCTGGTCGTCTGGTTCGACGCCTGACTCCGCCCGGCGGTGCGCACGTGAGCAGGCGTGGGGACAGCTCGCCTGCAGAAAGGGGTACCACCAGATCGGTGGCACCCCTTCTGAGCTGGGCCTCGGCCCGCTTGGCGGTGGGTGTGGGATTTGAACCCACGGTGACTCGCGCCACGACGGTTTTCAAGACCGTTCCCTTAGGCCGCTCGGGCAACCCACCTGGCCGGTACAGAGTACCGGCCAGGTGGGGGTGGCGGGAGCGGCTCAAGGGGTCAGGACGTCTGCGCCTTGTCGTAGGCCGCCTTCGCCTCGTTGCCGAAGTACGGGCCGTACATCCGGTTCGGGAGGAAGTTGTATCCGAAGCTGTTCACCGAGACCTGGGTGCCCAGGCCCGTGGCCTCGTTGAAGTCCTGGAACCAAGGGCCGCCACTGGATCCGCCGGTCATGTTGCAGCCCAGGCCGTGGTCCTTCGTCAGCAGGAAGTCCTTGCCACTGTTGCCGCTGCAGTAGACCAGCTTGGTGCCGTCGTACGGTGCCGCCGCGGGGAAGCCGAAGGCGTACATCTTCTTGTTGTAGCCGCCGTTGAAGGCGATGCCCTGGGCTCCGACGGCCTGGCTGAGGGTCTGCCCGTTCAGCGGGGCGACGACGGCGAGGCCGACGTCCATGTTCATGTCCTCGCTCGCGGCCCACTGGTCGGTGGCGAAGGTCTTGGTGGCCGACCACTGGCCGTAGGGGGCGGAGCCGTTGTTGTAGGCGGGGACGAAGACCCAGTTCGTGTGCCAGGCCCCCTGGTACTTGACGCAGTGACCGGCCGTGATGACCGTGCTGCCGTTGGCGCTGGTGACCGAGTCGCCGGAGCAGGATGCGGTGCGGTCGCCCATCGTGAAGAAGACGCGCCCCGAGGTCTTCACCACGGCGCCGGCGCCCGTCCAGGCGCCGCCCGCCTGCGGGAAGGCCGTGGGGGACGCCGCCGCCGTCGGGGCGACGGTCGTGGGGGTCGCCGACGTGGCGACCGGGGTGCGGGCCGCGCCGGGGACCGCCGTCACGTCGAGCGGGGCGGCGGCGCGCATCCGCTCGACGGTCCAGAAGCCTTGGGTGTGTTCTTGCCGGAAGGACGCGGGGGCCTCTGCGGCGACCGAGGGACCGGCCGCCGTCAGGGCGCCCGCGACCAGGGCGCCGGCCGCGAGCAAGACGGACAAGGCCGTGCGATGACGATTCACGCATGACTCCTTCTGCCGTGCCCGGGCCGGGTGGCGAAGCCGGGCAGGGTGGGGGTGAAGAGCGGTCGGTGCGGATCGGCTGTGCGCGGTTCGCGGTGCGTCGTGCGTCGTGCGTCGTGCGTCGTGCGTCGTGCGTCGTGCGGATTACCGGGCAGGGTGGCACGGGTGCGTCGCAATGTCAGCGGGCAGTCTGAACGTTCGGTCGGTTCCGGCCAGGAAATGGCCAACTCTCCGCCGTTGCACCGCCGTACGACGCCTGGCGGTGCCCTACGGCGTCATACGGTCAGCATCACGCCCGCGTACGAAACCCCCGCCACGACCACCCACGCCCCGAGCCCCAGTGCCGCGGCCCGCCCGCCGGTCCGGGCCAGCGTCGGCAGGTGCACCGCGCTCCCCAGGCCGAACAGCGCCGCCGCCAGCAGGGCCTCCTGGGCGGTGTGCGCCCACTCCAGCGCTACGTCGGGCAGTACCCCGGTGGCGCGCAGTGCAGCCGCGGCCAGGAACCCGAGGACGAACAGCGGCACCGGCGCCGGCCTGCGGCCCGAGGCGGTGCGCACCCCGCGGCGCCGGGCCCGTACCGAGAAGGCCACGGCCGCCACGAGCGGGGCGAGCAGCGCCACGCGCATCAGCTTGACCAGCACCGCCTCGCCCAGGGCGGCAGGGCCCGCGGTCTGCGCGGTGGCCACGACCTGGCCCACGTCGTGGACCCCGGCGCCGACCCACCGCCCGAAGGCGGGGTCGGAGAGCCCCAACGACCCCTGGAGGAGCGGGAGTATGCCTATGGCGAGCGTCCCGCAGAGGGTGACCAGTGCCACCGAGGCGGCCACGTCCTCCTCGTCGCTGCCGGACACCTCACTCACCGCGCCGATCGCCGAGGCACCGCAGATCGAGTACCCGGTGGCGATCAACAGTGGCTGATCGCCCGGAAGTCCCAGCCGGCGGCCCAGCCAGAGGGTGCCGAAGAAGGTGGCCGCGACCACGCCGACCACCATGGCGACGGTGGCCCAGCCCAGCCGGAGCACCTGGTCCAGCCCCAGGCCGAGGCCCAGCAGGACGATGCCCATCCGCATGAGCCGACGGCCGGCCAGGGAGAGTCCCGGGCGCGCGGCCCCGCGTACGAACGTCCGCAGGCCCGGCAGGTGCGCCACCGCGATGCCCAGCACCACTGATGCGGTCAGCATCGGCACGGCGGGCACGAGGCGGTGAACGCACCAGGCCGTCAGCGCGCCGCCCGCGGCCATCGCCAACCCGGGCCACGGAGTGGGTGTTTCACGTGAAACATCCCGGGTCGCCGTGCTGTGTGGGCGGTGGAGGAGGGCCATCAGTCGACGGGGAGCGTGTAGACGCGACGGATGCTGGTGCCCAGCCGGGAGACATCGGCCCCGTAGACGTGCACCGATATCGCCTTGCTCGTACAGGAGTTGCGCACCTTGTGGATGTCTCCGGGCGGGGCGAACCCACAGACGTCGCCCTGGGCATTGACCACGTCCTCGGTGGCGACCAGCCGGGCGGGACCTGCACCGGGCGCGAGCCGGAAACGGCGTTCGCTCTCCTCGCCCTGGTGCACCCCGGCCACACACCAGGACACGTGGTCGTGGATGCAGGTCTCCTGCCCGGGCAGCCACACCAGTGCCACTACGGAGAAGCTGCCGTCGGCCTCAGCATGCAGGACGTGCTGCCGGTACCGCTCCGGGTCGCCTTCCTGCTGCGCCGGAGTCAGCAGGTCGGGCGCACCCAGGTGCGGGGCGAGTCGTTCGCCCACCAGGTACGCGGTGAGGTCGGGAGCCAGCCCCCGCTCCACGACGGTGCGGATCTCACTGACGAGGGCGGCCATCCTCGTGGTGGTGCGGGCCGGCATGGTGGTGGTCATATCGGCAGCGTGCTGCCGAGCTTCCATCACGTCCAACGACAGTTATGACCTGAAATCCCAAGCGCAGCTTATGGGTTGGTCAGCAGCCGACCCGGTTCGCCGCCACCTGTTTCAGCGCGTTGAGCACCACGGCCGTCGCAGGGATCCGCAGGTGGTCGCGGTAGACGTACGCGGCGATGTGCCGGCGCGCGGCCGGCTGGAGGGGCCGGCCGCAGACCCGGCTCAGTGAGAGGGAGGGCAATACCAGCGCGGGCATCATCGCCACGCCCAGTCCTTGTGCGACCAGGCTCTGTACGACCAGGTTGTCATCGGTGGCGAAGCGGATGTCGGGCACGAAGCCCAGCTCCGCGCACTCGTGCAGCAGGTTCGCCCGGCAGCGCGGACAGCCCGCGATCCACCGCTCCTCGGCAAGGTCGGCCAGGTACACGGCGCGGCGGCGGGCCAGCGGATGCCCCGTGGGGAGCAGTACCGTCAGCTGATCCTCCATCAACCTGACCTCGGCGACCTCCTCCGGGATCTCTTCGTGCAGGCCGGGATAGGTGAAGGCCAGGGTGATGTCGCACTCCCCGCGCTCCAACCGGCGCAGCGACTCGGGGGGCTCGCCTTCCAGCAGTTCCACCTGTATGCCCGGATGGTCCTTGGCCAGGCCGCTCAGGGCCTCGGGGACGAGGGTGACATTGGCGCTGGGGAAGCCGCACAGCCTGACCCGGCCGGTGCGCAGCCGAGCGTACGCCCTCAGCTGGGCCTCGGCCGCGGAGAGGTTCCCGAGGATGGTCTCGGCGTGCCGGGACAGGGATTCCCCGGCCTCGGTGAGCTGCATCTTGCGGCCCACGCGGGTGAACAGCGGGGTGCCGACGGCGCGTTCGAGCGCCTTCATCTGCTGGGTGATGGCGGGCTGGGTGTACCCGAGCACGCGGGCGGCAGCGGAGTACGACCCGGAGGCGACCACCGCGTGAAAGGTCCGTATGTGCCGAGAATCGAACACGAGCGAAGCATAAGCGGACGTTGCAGGGGCCGTAGGCGGAATTCCGCCTACGGCCCCCTCTTCATCGGTCGCCGCCGCGACCAGTGGTGCTCGGGTGCTGCTACTTGTCGCCGACCCGCGAGCCGAGCACGATGTCGACCGTGGTCGGCTTGCCACCGCGCAGGTAGGTCAGCTTCACGGTGTCGCCGGGCTTGTACGTCCAGATCATGCTGATCAGGGTCGGGCCGCTGTCGACCGGCTTGCCGCCGAACTCGGTGATGACGTCGCCGGGCTTGAGGCCCGCCTTGCCGGCCGGGCCGTTCGGGTCGACCAGCTCGTTGGAGGCCGCGCCCTGCTCGGAGATCTTGGCGCCCTCGGACTTGGCCTGGAGGTCGACCGAGACCGAGATCACCGGGTAGACCGGCTTGCCCGTCTTGATCAGTGATTCGGCGACGTTCTTCGCCTGGTTGATCGGGATGGCGAAGCCGAGGCCGATCGAACCGGCCTGGCCGCCGCCGAAGCCGCCGTTGCCCGCCGACTGGATCGCGGAGTTGATGCCGATGACCGCGCCGCGCCCGTCGAGCAGCGGACCGCCCGAGTTGCCCGGGTTGATCGAGGCGTCCGTTTGAAGGGCGCTCATGTACGAGTTCTTGCTGCCGCTGCCGTCTCCGGAGGCGACCGGGCGGTTCTTGGCGCTCACGATGCCGGTGGTGACCGTGTTCGACAGGCCGAAGGGGGCGCCGATCGCGATGGTCGAGTCGCCGACCGCGACCTTGTCGGAGTCGCCGAGGGGCAGCGGCTTGAGGCCGGCCGGCGGGTTCTTCAGCTTGAGGACGGCGACGTCGTAACCCTGGGCACGGCCCACGACCTCGGCGTCGTACCGCTTGCCGTCGGAGAACGTGGCAGAGAGCTTGCCGCCGTTGGCGGCGGAGGCCACGACGTGGTTGTTGGTGAGGATGTGGCCCTGCTGGTCGTAGACGAACCCGGTGCCGGTGCCGCCTTCGCCGTCGCCGGCCGAGGCCTCGATGGTGACCACGCTGGGCAGGGCACCTGCGGCCAGGCCGGCGATGGAGCCGGCCTCGCGCTTGATGTCCTTGGGGGTGTTCCCGGCGCTGATCGTGGTGGAGCCGGTGCCGTTGTCGCTGCGCTCGGCAGCCCAGTAACCGACGCCGCCGCCGATGCCGCCCGCGAGGAGGGCCGCCACGAGCACGGCCGCGACCAGGCCGCCCCTGCCCTTCGGCTTGGGCGCGGGGGCGCCGTCGGCAGTCAGGGGAGCACCCCAGGCACCTCCGCCGTGGCCGCCGCCCGCACCGTACGCCGGCACCGTGGGCGGCGGGGGCGGCCATCCCTCGGCTCCGTGCGCGGCCGGGGCAGGAGCCTGGCCGTAGGCCGGGGGCGCCTGTGCGGGGGCCTGGCCGTAAGCCGGGGGCGCCTGTGCGGGCGGAATCTGCTGGGTGGGCTCGGTGCCGGGCGCCGGGGTCGGCGGAATCTGCTGGGTCACCGGCTCGCCGGCGGCGGGCGCGGGGGCCGCATCCTGCGTCTCGGAGGCCGGAGCAGGGGGTACGGACGGGGCCGCGGGGGGTGTCGGGGCCGCGGTGCCCTCGTTCTCGGTGCTCACAGCGCTCTCTCCTCGTCACACACGGCTTCGGAAAATTCTCTGGCGATATCGGTCCGATTGAACGTTCGACGTGCCGCACAAGTTCCTGGGCAAAGCCTTTCCCATGACCCGTCAGAGCACTGTAAGCCGGACCTGTGCATCTCTCATCGTTCTTTATATCCGACATTTCGGATGCACTCTCGAGGTCGAGCTCGACGCCCGGGCACCTGTCGGTGGCACCATGACCCGGTGACCCACGCAATGCCGCGCACCATCCAGGTCGTCGCCCACCGCGGCGCCTCGGAGGATGCCCCCGAGCACACCCTGGCCGCCTACCGCAAGGCCATCGAGGACGGGGCCGACGGCCTCGAATGCGATGTCCGGCTGACCGCGGACGGCCATCTGGTCCTGGTCCACGACCGCCGGGTGAACCGCACCTCGAACGGTCGCGGCGCCGTCTCCGCCCTGGAGCTGGCCGATCTCGCCGCCCTCGACTTCGGCTCTTGGAAGGACCGCGAGGAGTCCCCCGACTGGGACGCGGACCCCGAGCGCACCTCCGTCCTCACCCTGGAGCGCCTGCTGGAGCTGGTTTCCGACGCCGGACGACCGGTACAGCTCGCGATCGAGACGAAGCATCCGACCCGCTGGGCCGGACAGGTGGAGGAGCGCCTCCTCACCCTCCTCAAGCGCTTCGGTCTGGACGCCCCGCCCGTCGAGGGTCCACACCCCGTGCGGGTCATGAGCTTCTCCGCACGCTCCCTGCACCGGATCCAGGCGTCCGCGCCGACGATCCCGACCGTGTACCTGATGCAGTTCATCTCGCCGCGGATGCGGGACGGGCGACTGCCGGCCGGCGTGACGATCGCCGGTCCCGGGATGCGGATCGTGCGCAATCACCCCGCCTTCATCCACAAGCTCCAGGGCGCGGGCCACTCCGTGCACGTATGGACAGTGAACGAACCCGAAGACGTTCAGCTCTGCGCTGATCTGGGCGTGGAAGCAATCATCACGAACAGACCCCGCCAAGTTCTGTCCCAACTCGGGCGCTGAAGTCCCCTTTTGCACACCCGCCACCCCCAACTCGTCCGTCACAGGGTGTGCTCCGGCGCATCCGCTCCGCATTCGGTCGACATGAATGCATCAGAGGTGCACGCTTCGGGCTCCTTCGACGGTTTCCGGTCCAGGCCATTGGGGCATCCAGACCATGCGTGGGGCTAAGGAGGTTCCGGGGGTGGCGTTGGTGGTGGCACAAGAAGTGCCCACGTCGTCGTGCATGGACGTACGCCATGGTCCTGCGGGCGTGGGCGAGGCGCGACACCGGATGCGCGAGCAACTGCGCATCAGCGGGGTGCCCGAATCGATCGTGGACGATGCCGTACTGATCCTTTCCGAACTGCTCAGCAACGCCTGTCGACACGGCAGGCCGCTCGGCTCTCGGGAAGTCGGAGACGGGGAGATACGCGCCGCATGGCGCGTGGACAGAGCGGGACGACTGACGGTCGAGGTCACGGACGGAGGGGGGCCCACCCGCCCGGTTCCTGCCACGCCCTCGGTCACCGCGCGGGGCGGCCGGGGACTGAACATCATCAGCGCCTTGGCCCAGGACTGGGGTGTCCGGGACGGAGCGGCGGGTGAGGTCACCGTGTGGGTGATCGTTGCCTGTGGGCCCCGGCACGAGGATTTCGCTACGCGCGTTGCGCCCCCGGCGATCGACTTCAGCACGGCGTTCGACGACCTCGATCCCTGAACCCGGGATCCCGACCGCACCACGGACACGTAGGCACGACCAACACGACCAACACGAGAGCAAGGCAGCACGACAGCAACACAGCAGCACCGGCCATCGCACAGGCGGCCGTCCGGGAGCGCACGCCGACCGTGCTCCCGGCCGCACCCAACCGGTTCCGGCGGTACGAACGGCTAGGCTCGCGCCCAGACACGACGCCGTACCGCCGCAACCGGGAGACACGCACGATGGCCAAGAAGCGCCCCGCAGCCAAGACCGCAAAGCCGCAGCTCAACAACGGTGAGATCCCCGTCGTGGGCGCCCGCGAGCCCTGCCCCTGCGGATCCGGCCGCCGCTACAAGGCCTGCCACGGCGCAGCCGCCGCGCACGCCGTCACCGAGCACGTGCGACGCCCCTTCGAGGGACTGCCGGGTGAGTGCGACTGGGTCGCCCTGCGCGAACTGGTGCCCGCCGCCACCGTCCCGCTGTCCCTCAAGGGCGGCCTGCCCGAGGGCGTCCCCTCCGTCACGCTGGTGACCGTACTGCCCATGGCCTGGCCGGCGCTGCGCCGCGAGGACGGGTCCGTCCTCCTCGGCCTGCAGAACGACTCGTCCTCCGGAGACCTCGGCCGCGACATGGCCGACACCCTGGAGCGTGCCCTCGTAGCGGAGCCCGGTACGCCGGTTGCCGCCCGCCGGGTTCCCGCCGAGGGTCCCCGACTTCAGGATCTCCTGGACGCCGACGGCGGTTTCGAGCCGGTTGTGCACACCGGGTTCGAATTCTGGATTCCGGAATCCGAGAGCGCCCAGAACGCCTCCCCGGAGATCGCCGCCTCACTGGAGCGCGCCAACGCGGCTGCCATTCCCACCGTCAAGCTGACCGGCGTGGACGCCGCCTACTGGTGCGAGACGCCGGACAAGAACCACCTGCGCTGGGTCATGCCGCACCCCGAGGAGAAGCTGCTCGACGCCCTCGCGCGGCTGCACGCGGCCGGTACCACCTCGCTCGGCGAGGGCACGAAGCTCGTCGGATCCTTCCGCGCCCACGGTCTCATGGTTCCCGTCTGGGACCTGCCCACCGGGGTCACGGCCGACGACGTCGAGAAGCCCGCGGCGGAGTTCGCGGAGCGGCTGGCCGGGGCTCTGGCCACGGACGCCCCGCTGACCACGGAGGAGCGCCGGGCGCGTGGCGGACTCACCAACCGCCAGGTGACGCTCAGCTGACCGAGCGCCCGCGCGAAGCCGGTGACCGGAGTCACAACTCCCGCTAATCGTCTGCAAATCGGTGTCTGAATATCGGAGATCGAATTTGCGAACAGGCGATCTCTTGTTACCGTTCTTGTAGCCCGGTCGCTGGTGCATCCCCCGTCGCCAGCGACCGGGCCCTTGATTTTCAGGGGTGCGGTCAACCGTCACCCGGCACCGGTGAGTTGCTCCCGGACCTCAAGAGCAGTTCCCCTTCATCATCCGGAACTGCAAACTCCGCTACAGCCGAGTAACTCTCCGGATCGCCCGCCGAGACTTCCTTCGGCGTCTCGCACAAGCCCGGTTCGTCGCCCGCGCCCACCGCACACCGGATCTGTACCGTGCGCCCGGCCGGACCCATCACCGTCAGCGCGGCGTCCAGCGCGCGACCACTCGTGTTCCGGTAGTAACTCCGGCCCCATGTCTGGCCTTCACCGATCAACACACAGGTTTGTGCCTCCACCCCGTGCGGTGACAACAGTTCGGGGCCGCAGTGGGAATCCGTACGGGGCCGTTCGGCCGGGCCGGGTTGCTGCGGGCCAACCGTCGGCGCCGAGCGCGCGGGCGCCGAGGGAGATGTGCGGGAGGAGGCCGAAAGCCCGAGTGTCGAGAACAGGCCGCCACCTTTTCCGTCCTCCTGACCGGCGAAATCCGGCTCGGCGATCGCCCCGGCGAGCGGGAGCGACAAGATGATCAACACACCGGCGCCGATACCGATCAGGCGGAGATTCATTTGCCGAAGATAGCGAGGAGGGAATGGGGCGCGGAGATCCCCGCGCCCAATTCCCTTGGAAACTCGCCCCACCGACACCCGTACGAGTGATCCTCACAGGCCCGGCACGTCAGTACGCCAGCCTGCTACCGCCGCCCGGCGCACCGCTGCTGGCCTCGACCAGCGCGTCCAAGACCGCCTCGATCTCGGGCAGCCAGAGGTTTCCCGCCCGCGCCCGCGCCTGCGGCAACTGCGCGTGCGCCGACCGCGCCCACGGCCGCTGCACCGCCGCCTGCGCCCGCGGCTCCCGTTCCCAACGCACCTGGCCACCGCTGGACGCGGCGGACGGCGGCAGCAACAGGTAGCCGCCCTCACCGTGGAAGCGCAGGGAGGAGGGCACGTGGTCCTTCGCGTACAGGAGTTCACCGAGCCGCTCCAGCGAGTACGGCGCCACCAGCAGTGCCCAGCGGGTGGGCGTGGCCACGACCGGACCGAGCCGCATGCCTTGCGCGTCCAGTCGTACGAGGGCGCGCGCCGCCGCGCCCGCCGGCAGGCTCACCGCGCACGGGGCGGTCCCGCCGGTGGCCATCAAGACGGGGGCGGCGGGCCGGTTGGTCCACCACCATTCCACCATCCGGGAGTCGGTGGTGGCGGCGAGCAGTCCGGGATCGAAGGGATGCGCGCCTGGGACGGCGCAGTCGGGGTCGGGGCAGGCGCATCGCTTGCCGTCCGTCCCGGACCGACCGACGCCGGGCAGGACGGGCCACTGCCAGGTGGTGGCGCAGACGAGCGCCGCATCGAGGAGAGCGGACGTGCTGCCGCTCTGTCCGGGGTCGGGGCGCAGGGATTGAAAGCGATCGCGGAGCCGCTGGAGACGCCTTCCGAGGATCTCGCGCATGTGCGCTCGTTCCTTTCCGTTGAACGCCGAGGGCCACATCACACCATGTAACCGATTTCTCACCACACGTACAGGTTTCGCGTCACTGTCCGCCAGAAGCAGGTTCACACGGTTCGTGCAGTCTTCTTTCAGGTCCATCAAACGTCCCGCGGGGGTGGAGCGCGACCCGCGCCGGCCACCGAGATCGGCGGCCGCCGCTAAGGACGACGGCCCGCGCCGGGTGGTTCCGTGCGACGCCAACTGGCCTCGCACATCACCGAGTACGTACCCGAGGCCCCCGCGGAGCCCGCTCAGTCGATCGCAAAAACCGACCGCTTCCCGCTTTTTCCGGCCAAGTTCTAGCCTTGGCTCGACGGTGAGTTGCCGTCTCACGGACACCAGGATTCCCACCGGGGCAATGCTGGACATGCATCCATGTGTGCGTGTAGATGTGGATTCCTTGATGGCGGCGCAGCACGATCTGGGGGTTTGCGATGCTATTTGGCGAATCGCACCAGGTGGAAAGGCGGACGCCATGAGCGCCCCGCATCTGCCGAAAGTGGCTGGAATCGATCCAGCAGCAACCGCGTCGCCGCACACTGCGGCGCCCGCGCCCGCCCGGACCACCCCCGCACCAGCCCCTGCGCCCGGCGGCCCGGGCAGTGTCATCCAGGACCGGCTGGCGGGCATGGTCTCGGACCTCACCACCCTGCACGAGCTCACCGAGCGCCTCGCCCGTACCAGTGACCTCAACACCTCGCTGCGCGAATTCCTGCGCGCCGGAGCCTCGCTTGTCGGCGCCCGCCGCGGTCTGGTCGTCCTGGAGCCCTCCGACGGACTCGGCCCGACCAGCACGATCGGCCTCGGGCTCGGCCACGCGGAGCTCGGCCACATCGAGACCGTGCCGCGCAGCGCCACCTCCTACGGCCGGATCCTCGACGGTCTGCCGGACGCACAGGGCGGCTCCGATTTCCTGCCCGAACCGGGCGCGCCCCCCGGATCCGGGGGCTTCGCCGCCCCTGTGGACCCCCGCCACCGTGAGGTCGCCGCCCGGCTCGGCTACGCCGCGAGCTACTCGCTCCCCCTCACCGCCGAGGCCACCGGTCGGCTCGGCGCGGCCGTCTGGCTCTACGACGAGCAGGCCGAGCCGAGCGACCGCCAGCGCGACCTCGCCGGGCTGTACGTGCGGCACGCCGCGGAGCACCTGGCCCGGATGTTGGAGGTGGAGCGCTCCCGCTCCCACCTGGCCACCGTCTCCGAGGAGCTGCTGCCGAGCCGGCTCCCCCGGATCCCCGGGGTACAGCTCGCGGCCCGCCACCACACGGGGCCGCTCGGCGGGGGCGACTGGTACGACGCCCTGCCGCTGCCCGAGGGCGCCCTGGGACTGGCCGTCGGCTCCGTCACCGGATCCGGACCGAGCGCCGTCGCCGCGATGGGGCGGCTGCGCGCATCGCTGCGCGCCTACGCCGTCATGGAGGGCGAGGACCCCGTAGCGGTCCTGTCCGACCTGGAGCTGCTGCTGCGCCTCACCGAACCGGCCCGTGCCGCCACCGCCCTCTTCGCCTACTGCGAACCCGCCGGGGGGCCGCAGTCCGAAGGCCGGGGCAGCAAGATCATCCTGGCTGGTGCCGGACACACCCCGCCGCTGCTGATCGGCGAGCACCGCACCGAGTACGTGGAGACCTCGCTCTCCGCGCCGCTGGGCATGCTGTCCTGCTGGGAAGCGCCGAGCGTGGAGATCGAACCTGCACCCGGAGAAACGGTGCTTCTCTACACTGACGGGCTGCTGCACCACACCGGCGACCCGATGGACCGGGCGTACGCCCGGCTGCACGCCGCGGCTGCAGGGGTCCCGCGCAGCGTCCGCGAGGACCCGGCAGCCCTGTGCGAGCACATCCTGCGGACCGTGCTGCCCGGCGGGGTGCCGACCGATGCCCCCGAGGACATCGTGCTGCTCGCGGCCCGGTTCGAATGAGACGCGGAGCCCGTTCGAGGCCCGGAGCCCGTTCCGGATCGTGATGGATTCCACGATCCGGAACGGCTCTCTACGCACACGCATACGATGGATGCGGTCCACACCCAGGTCCGTACCGTCGTAGCTGAGGAGAAGACGTGGCTGACGAGCTCACCCCGGAGACCCCGGAAGAAGAGCAGCCCAAGAAGACGCACAAGCAGCGCAAGAACGGTCTGTACCCGGGCGTCAGCGACGAACTCGCCGAGAACATGCGCAGCGGCTGGGCCGACACCGAGCTGCACGGGCTGGAGCCCATCGCCCAGGCCGCGCACACCCTCGCCCGCCGCGACGCGCTGTCCCGGCGCTTCCCGGGCGAGCGCCTCGTCATCCCCGCGGGCCGCCTGAAGACCCGCTCGAACGACACCGAGTACCCCTTCCGGGCCTCGACCGAGTACGCGTACCTCACCGGCGACCAGACCGAGAACGGCGTCCTGGTCCTGGAACCCACCGGGCCGGCCGGTCACACCGCGACCGTCTACCTGCTGCCGCGCTCCGACCGGGAGAACGGCGAGTTCTGGCTGTCCGGCCAGGGCGAGCTGTGGGTCGGCCGCCGGCACTCCCTCGCCGAGGCCGAGCAGCTCCTGGGCATCCCCGCGCAGGACGTCCGCAAGCTCGCCGAGGCCCTCACCGAGGCCGAGGGCCCGGTCCGCGCCGTGCGCGGCCACGACGCGGTGATCGAGTCCGCCCTCACCGACAAGGTGACCAAGGAACGCGACGAGGAACTGCGCGTCTACCTCTCCGAGGCCCGCGCCGTGAAGGACGCGTTCGAGATCGGCGAACTGCAGAAGGCCGTCGACTCCACCGTCCGTGGCTTCGAGGACGTCGTGAAGGTCCTGGACAAGGCCGAGGCCACGTCCGAGCGCTACATCGAGGGCACCTTCTTCCTGCGCGCCCGGGTCGAGGGCAACGACGTCGGCTACGGCTCCATCTGCGCCGCCGGCCCGCACGCCTGCACGCTGCACTGGGTCCGTAACGACGGCGACGTCCGCTCCGGTGACCTGCTGCTGCTCGACGCCGGTGTGGAGACCCACTCCCTCTACACCGCCGACGTCACTCGGACGCTGCCGATCAACGGCGCGTACACCGACATCCAGCGCAAGATCTACGACGCGGTCTACGAGTCCCAGGAAGCCGGCATCGCCGCGGTGAAGCCGGGTGCGAAGTTCCGCGACTTCCACGACGCCTCCCAGCACGTGCTGGCCGAGAAGCTCGTCGAGTGGGGCCTGCTGGAGGGTCCGGTCGAGCGCGTCCTGGAGCTGGGCCTGCAGCGCCGCTGGACCCTGCACGGCACCGGCCACATGCTCGGCATGGACGTCCACGACTGCGCCGCCGCGCGCACCGAGGCGTACGTCGAAGGCACACTGGAACCGGGCATGTGCCTGACCGTGGAGCCGGGTCTCTACTTCCAGGCCGACGACCTGACCGTGCCCGAGGAGTACCGCGGCATCGGCGTCCGGATCGAGGACGACATCCTCGTCACGGAGGACGGCAACCGGAACCTGTCGGCCGGGCTGCCCCGCGCCTCGGCCGACGTCGAGGCCTGGATGGCGCGCCTGAAGGGCTGACGCCCCCGCGTCGCATACGGGTGGGCGGGATTCCTGTGGGGGGTCCCGCCCATCGGCGTTCCCAGCACACCCGACCCAGCAGGCTTACGGCGCTTACGACGCCTACGACACCTTCAGCAGCGTGTCGTCGCGCCACTTGAGGATCTTGTCGAAACTCACCACCGCGCCGCGGCCCGGCCGGTTGCGGAAGCGGACGTGATCGGCGAGTTCGGTGATCAAGTGCAGGCCCCGGCCGTGTTCGGCCAGAGAGGGTCTGCGGCGGGCCACCGTCGCGGGCGGGAACCCCGGACCGGAATCGGTCACCTCGATGCGGCAGCAGTCCCCGTCCAGATAGGCCGCGACGTGGTACGCCTCGCCATCGTCCGGGATTTCGCCGCCCCCGCCGTGCTCCACCGCGTTCGCACACGCCTCGCCCAGCGCCACCGAGAGATCGAAGGAGATGTCCGGGTCCACCCCCGCGGTCTCCATCGTCCCCAGCAGCAATCGCCTGGCGAGCGGCACGCTCGCGGCTTCGCGCCTCAAGTGGAGAGACCACCAGATGCTCATACGGTTACCTATTGCCGCCCGCGAGGGGGCGTAAGCGCCCTGCGGCCGTCCGAGACCGCAATACGCCCGTTCGGCCGATGCGGCTTTCCCAGAGAGCGGTGTATGCGGCTGTCCGCAGGGGGCCCGGACGGTCCTCGCACAGAGGACTCATGTGGACCTTCCGGACCTGCCGTATGAAGGTCCTAAGCGCAGTGCGATGATGGCCCGGCCATGTCTGACCCCCATGCGACGCACGCCGGAGCCGGCCTCCGGCTGATCCGGGCCGCGGTGTTCACCGCGGTCTGTGTCGTGCTGTCCGCGACCGGGCACGCGCTGGCGTCCTGCGCCACCGTGCCCTGGTGGTCCCTCTGCCTCGGCTTCCTGGCCGTTTTCGCGGTCGCCGCCCCGCTCGCGGGTCGTCGGCGCTCGCTGCCCGGCATCGCCGCCGGGCTCGCCGCCGGACAACTCGGCCTGCACGCAATGTTCGGCCTCGGCCAGCACAGCGCCGCGGCCGCGCAGGCACCTGCCGGCTCCGCCGACGCCTCGCTCGCCGAGCTCGCCGCACGGCTGGTGTGCGGGGGCAACTCCGTACCGCTCAGCCCGGCCGACGCCCGGCAGATCCTGGAGGCCGCGGGCCTGGACCCGGCCGCCCTGGCCGAGCAGGCGGCACAGGTCGCGCAGGCCGGGCAGGTCGTGGCGCAGGGGCACGGCGCGCACGCGCACGTGGCCCGGGCCGTCACAGCGGCTCCCGCTACGGGCCTGTTCAGCCCGGCCATGCTGGCCGGGCACCTGCTGGCGGCACTCGCCGCGGGCTGGCTGCTCGGCCGCGGCGACGCCGCACTCTTCCGGCTGGTCGAGCTGTCCCGTCGCTCCGCCGAAGCCGCCCCGATCCGTCCGCTGCGGGCCGCACTGGCCTTCGTACGCGCCCTCGGCGCCGGGCTCCCGGGCTCGGCCACCCGTACCCCGCAGGACCCGCGGACCGGATCCGACCCCGCCCCCTGCACGGGGCGGGAAGCACTCCATCACACGGTGATCCGGCGCGGCCCACCCGTGGCACTCGCCCTCGCAGCCTGACGCGGCACCCTCCTTCCCGGACACAGAGCGGGATACCGGTGCCGCGAACTCCGCGCGCGCCCGTGCGCGGACCCACCGCCACCACTGCTTCCGTGGAGTGTTTCTGCCATGAAGACCTCTCGCGTCTCCATCGCCGCCGCCATCGCCGCCGGTTCCGTTCTCGTCCTCTCCGGCCCTGCCTTCGCCCACGTCGGCGTGCAGCCCGCCGGCGAGGCGGCCAAGGGCGGCTACGCGACGATCAACTTCAAGGTCCCCAACGAGCGGGACAACGCTTCGACCACCCAGCTGGAGGTCAACTTCCCGGTCGACCAGCCGCTCAGCTCCGTGATGCCGCAGGACGTTCCCGGCTGGACCGTGAAGGTCGAGACCAGTGACCTCGCCACGCCGCTGACCGTGCACGGAAAGCAGATCACCAAGGCCGTGACCAAGGTGACCTGGTCCGGCGGCAAGATCGAGCCCGGGAAGTTCCAGCAGTTCCCGCTCTCCGTGGGCAAGCTGCCCGAGAACGCCGACCAGATGGTCTTCAAGTCCATCCAGACGTACGACAACGGCGAGGTCGTCCGTTGGATCGAGGAGGCCAAGGAAGGCGCCGCGGAGCCGCAGAACCCCGCGCCCGTCCTGAAGCTGACCGCCCCCAAGGGCGATGACCACCACGGCGGCGGCGCGAAGGCCGACGAGCCGAAGAACGCCGACAAGGACGCCGAGCACGGCCACGACAAGGCCGCCGCAGAACACGGCTCCGACACCACCGCGCGCGTCCTCGGCGTCGCCGGCATCGTCGTCGGACTCGGCGGTGTCGCCTTCGGCATCGCCTCGCGCCGCCGCTCCGCCTGACCTGGCGTGCCCACGGGCGCTGCCCTTCCGAAACGTCCGTAGCATCCCCGATCCCAGGGACATTTCTTCATGCGCACCACACGTGTGACGGTCGCCGCGCTGCTCGCGGCGGCCGCACTCACCCTCACCGCCTGCGGCGGTGAGCCCGCCAAGACCGGCGGAGTCACCCAGATCTCCGGCGGTCAGAGCAACGCCAAGGCCGCGACCCTTCTGGATCGCCCCTTCACCAAGCCGGAGCTCGTCCTCACGGACACCACCGGCAACCCGTGGAACCTGCGCGAGCAGACCAAGGGCAAGCCGACCCTCATCTACTTCGGCTACACCAACTGCCCCGACGTGTGCCCGCTGACGATGAGCAACATCGCCGTCGCCAAGAAGGCGCTCCCCAAGGCCGACCAGGACAACCTCCAGGTCGTCTTCGTCACCACCGACCCTGAGAGGGACACTCCCGAGTCCCTCAGCGCGTGGCTCAAGTCGCAGGACCCGTCCTTCATCGGACTCACCGGGAACTTCGCGACCATCCAGGCCGCCGCACGCACGCTCGGCATCGGTATCGAGGCCGCCTCGACGGGAGCCGACGGCAAGGTCGTCTCCATGCACGGCGCCCAGGTCATCGCGTTCTCGCCCAAGACCGACGAGGGCTACGTCCTCTACGGCGAGAGCGCCACCGTCGATGACTACACCAAGGACCTGCCGAAGCTCATCAAGGGGGAGAACCCGTGAACGCCCGCACCACCCGCACCCTCGCCGCCGCCCTCTCCCTGACGGCAGTGCTCGCCATATCCGGCTGCTCCGGCAAAGCCGAACCGCAGCTGGTCGTCACGGGCGCCTTCATGCCGCAGCCCGTGAACGACAAGATGGCCGGCGGGTTCATGGTCATCGGCAACCCCACCGAAAACCCCGACAAGCTCATCGGCGCCACCTCTCCGCTCTCCGACGATCTCCAGATCCACGAGACCAAGGACCAGAAGATGCAGCAGGTCCAGTCAATGGACGTGCCGGCGGACGGTGAGCTCCGGTTGGAGCGCGGCGGCAACCACATCATGTTCATGGGGCTCAAGAGCACTCCCAAGGTCGGCGACAAGGTCGCCGTCGAGCTCCGCTTCGAGAAGGCCGGCTCTGTCAAGGTCGAGCTGGACGTGAAGGACCGGACGTACAACGCGCAGGCTCCGACATCCACGGCCGGCCACGGCCACTGACGGACCGAGGACTGACACGCCATGACGGCCACCGCCCCCGCCCCCTCCACGGCTCGCGCCACGGCATTGCTGCCGCGGCTCGCGCTGGTCCTCGCAGCCCTGCTGGCAACCCTGTTCACCGCGGCCTCACCGGCCGCGGCGCACGCCGCACTCACCGCGAGCGACCCCAAGGACGGGGCGGTGGTCGCCACGGCGCCCGCCCAGGTCACGCTCTCCTTCTCGGAGCAGGTCGCCATGGGCGACGACTCCATCCGCGTGCTCGACCCCCAGGGCAAGCGCGTGGACACCGGTGAACTACGCGACATGTGCAGCGGGAACACCATCCGCTACGGCACCGCACTGCACTCCGGGCTGCCGAACGGCACCTACACCGTCGCCTGGCAGGCCGTCTCGGCCGACAGCCATCCGATCTCCGGTGCCTTCACCTTCTCCATCGGCGCGCCCTCGGCCACCGATGTCACCCTGCCCACCGCACAGGCGGGCGGCGGGCCCGTCGGCATCGCGTACGGGGTCGCCCGCTACGCCGCCTACGCCGGGTTCACCGTCCTCGTGGGCGGTGCCGCGTTCATCCTGCTGTGCTGGCGCAGGGGGGCCGCCGAACGGCCGCTCCAGAAACTCGTAGTGCGCGCCTGGGTCACCCTGACCACCGCCACCCTCGTCATGCTGGTGCTACGGACCCCCTACACGGGGTCCGGCAACTTCTCCGATGTTTTCGATCTCGACGGGCTCCGGGCCGTCCTGCAGACCAAGACCGGGGCCTCGCTCGTCTCCAGGCTGCTCCTGCTGGGCGCGGCCGCCCTCTTCGTCGCGGTCCTCTTCGGCGTCTACGCGCGCCGCGTGGCGGGCCTCGGACCCGCTGAGGCCGACCGGGCCGAGGGAGCCGAGGGGGAGACCGACGGTGCCGATGAGGCCGGGAACCCGGACGACACCAGCGATCTCACCTTCGGGCTGGCCATCGGCGGCGCCGTCGTGTCCGGCGGTATCGCCGCCACCTGGGCCCTCTCGGAGCACGCCTCCACCGGGATCCAGCCCGGTATCGCCATGCCCGCCGACATCCTGCACCTGATGGCCGTCGCCACCTGGCTGGGCGGACTCGCCGCGCTGTTCGTCGCCCTCCACAAGGTCCCCGAGATCGAGCGCGCAGCCGTCCGCCGCTTCTCCCGAGTCGCCTTCGTCAGTGTCCTGGTGCTCGCCGTCACCGGCGTCTACCAGTCCTGGCGCCAGCTCGGCAGCTGGTCCGCCCTCACCGGCACCGAATACGGGCAGCTGCTGCTCCTGAAGATCGGCCTGGTCGCGGTGCTCCTCGGCATCGCCTACGTGTCCCGCACGTGGACCGCGCGGCTCGCCGATGCTCCCGCGGATGCCACGACCGCCGTCGCCGCCGTCGCCGCCGTAGGCCAGACCTCGGAGGATGTTTCACGTGAAACGGCCACCGGCGCCGCCTCGGAAGGCACCGGTGTTCCACGTGAAACAAAGCCCGTTCCCGTTCCTGTCCCCGCCGACCCGGAGCGTGCCGCCCAGCTCGCCCGGCAGCGTGCCGCACGCGAGAGCGCGCTGGAGAAGCGGGTGCGCGACGCCGACCCGGACCGCGCCGGCCTGCGCCGCTCGGTCCTCGCCGAGGCGGCCATCGCCGTGATCCTGCTCGCCGTCACCACCGTGCTCACCAGCACCGAGCCCGGGCGGACCGTGGAGCAGGAGACGGGCCGCGGTTCCACCGCCACAGCGGTCCCCGACCGGGCAGTCAAGATCACCTTGCCCTTCGACACCGGCGGTCCGAACGGCAAGGGCTCCGTCCGGCTCGAACTCGACCCGGGACGGGTCGGGGCGAACACCTTGCACCTCTGGGCCGACTCCGCTGACGGCGCCCCCTTCGACCTCCCCGAGGTCAAGATCGCCTTCACCCTTCCCGCCAAGGACATCGGCCCCCTGCCGCTCGTACCCGAGCAGGCGACCCCCGGACACTGGACCGCTTCCGGTGTCCAGCTGCCGCTCTCCGGTGAATGGCGCATCGACGTGACCGTCCGTACCTCCGACATCGACCAGACCACCGTCCAGAAGACCGTGAAGATCGGCTGACCAGCGTGACCGAGAGCAACCCCGACATCGAGATCTCCCGGCGCAGGCTGCTGGGTACCGTCGGCGCCGCAGGCGCCGTCGGGATCGCCCTCGGAGCCACCGGCGGCGCCCTGGCGCAGTCCGCTCTGGACGGCTCCGGGAGCGGCTCCGCTCCGGGAGCCGCTGGCAGTCTGGCCTCCCTGGGCGCCACCCAAGTGGCCTTCCACGGAGACCACCAGGCCGGCATCACCACCCCGCTGCAGGCCAAGGGGCACCTCATCGCCTTCGATCTCACCGCCGGGGCGGGCCGCGCGGAGGCCGCCGCGCTGCTGCGGCGCTGGTCCGACACCGCCCGGCGGCTGATGGCGGGCGAGCCGGCCTCGTCATCCGACAGCGGGATCGCCCTGGACGCCGGTCCGTCCTCCCTCACCGTCACCTTCGGCTTCGGTCACTCCTTCTTCGAGCGCACCGGCCTCACCGCCCGCCGCCCCGCTGCTCTCGACCCGCTGCCGGACTTCTCCTCGGACCGGCTGGACGCCCAGCTGAGCAACGGTGATCTGTGGATCCAGATCGGCGCCAACGACGGCCTCGTCGCCTTCCATGCCCTGCGTGCCCTGCACAAGGACGCCGGGGAGGCCGCCCGCGTCCGCTGGCAGATGAACGGCTTCAACCGGTCTCCAGGCGCCACCAGCAGCCCGATGACCGCCCGCAACCTGATGGGCCAGATCGACGGCACCGGCAACCCGAAGCCGGCGGAGCCCGACTTCGACAAGCGGATCTTCGTTCCCGGCTCGGGCCCCGGCCCCGCCGAGCACGCTTGGATGGCCGGGGGCTCGTACGCCGTCGTCCGGCGCATCCGCATGCTCCTCGACGACTGGGACAAGCAGTCCCTCGCCCAACAGGAGCAGGTCATCGGCCGCACGAAGGCCACCGGCGCCCCTCTTACCGGTGGCAGCGAGACCACCGAAATGGCGCTCGACAAGCTCGGCGCCGATGGGAAGCCCGTGATCCCGGCCAACGCCCACGCCCGGATCTCCGCCCCCGAACAGAACGGCGGGGCCGCCATGCTACGGCGTCCCTTCTCCTTCTACGACGGAATCGGCCCGGACGGCGCCCCCGACGCGGGGCTCCTCTTCGTCTGCTGGCAGGCTGATCCGCTGCGCGGATTCGTGCCCGTACAGCGCAAGCTCGACCGCGGCGACGCGCTGTCGACGTTCATCCGGCACGAGTCCAGCGGGCTGTACGCGGTTCCGCCCGGCCCCCGCAGCGGAGAGTACGTGGGGCAGCGGCTGCTCGAAGGATGAACAGCGACCCGGCGGTCGGCACCCCGGCATTAGGCTGATCGCATGTCAGCCACCCGCTTCACGTATCTCGGTCCCGAGGGCACCTTCACCGAGGCCGCCCTGCGCACCCTGCCGGAAGCCGCGACCCGGGAACTCGTCCCGATGGTGTCGGTCCCGGCCGCCCTGGACGCCGTGCGCAACGGTGAGGCGGCCGCTGCCCTCGTCCCGATCGAGAACTCGGTGGAGGGCGGGGTCACCGCCACCCTCGACGAGCTGGCCTCGGGCGAACCGCTGATGATCTACCGCGAGGTGCTGCTGCCCATCACCTTCGCGCTGCTCGTGCGGCCCGGGACGGCCCTGTCGGACGTCAAGACCGTCACCGGGCATCCGGTCGCCCAGCCGCAGGTACGCAACTGGCTGCGGGCGAACCTGCCCGACGCGGTGTGGGAGTCGGCCGCCTCGAACGCCGACGGCGCCCGGCTGGTCCAGGAGGGCCGCTTCGACGCCGCCTTCGCGGGCGAGTTCGCCGCCGCCACCTACGGGCTGGTCCCGCTGGTGACCGAGATCCACGATGCGGAGAACGCCGAGACCCGGTTCGTGCTGGTGGGACGCCCCGCCCGACCGGCCGCACCGACCGGCGCGGACAAGACCTCCGTCGTGCTGTGGCTCGGCGACGACCACCCCGGTGCGCTGCTGGAGCTCCTCCAGGAGTTCGCGGTCCGGGGGGTGAACCTGATGCTGATCCAGTCCCGTCCGACCGGACAGGGCATCGGCAACTACTGCTTCGCCGTCGACGCCGAGGGCCACATCTCCGACCGGCGGGTCAGCGAGGCGCTCATGGGCCTCAAGCGGACCTGCCCCCAGGTCCGCTTCCTCGGGTCTTACCCGCGGGCCGGTGTTGCTCAGAGTGATGTCCGGACTCCTCGGCCCGGGACTTCCGACGGTGACTTCACGGCTGCCTCCGACTGGCTGGGGCGTTGCCTCGACGGGCGGGCGTAGGACGTCGTCCACTATCCACAGAGTTATCCACAGGCGAAGATGGGGACCTGGGGACAAGTCGACAGAGTGGCATGACAAGGTCGACAAATCGCCCGGGAGACTCAGGTTTCGCTCTGGGGAGCGGGAGGTGAACGGTGTCACCCCCGCATCGCCGATCAACCCTTTGGGGCGAGTCATTCCCACCCGAATGAGTGTGTGAGGGTGGTTTGAACCCTGATTCACCCTGCCCATCCACCGATCAGGAATGATCTATTCCTGTGTCCACAGAGGCGGCACACAGCCTGTGGATAAGATGCAGGCGGCGGCAATTCCTGTGGACAAGAAGCCCCTCCAGTCCTGCTCAGAGCCAGCCCGACCGCCAACATTCCGCCCCATTTCGGGGAATGGGACCGCTTTTATTGACGCTCCGAGAAGCGCCACTTCCGGTCAGTCGCCAAGACTTATCCATTCGTTGCAATTGGGACATAGTGACACGCAGCGTGATATCGGTGTGATCCGAAGAAGCCCAGCCCGGTAGCCTGGAGGGGTGATTGACCTCCGGCTGCTCCGTGAAGACCCTGACCGTGTCCGCGCCTCGCAGCGCGCCCGTGGAGAGGACGTCGAACTCGTCGACGCGCTGCTCTCCGCCGACGAGCGCCGCAGGTCCTCCGGCATGCGCTTCGACGAACTGCGCAATGAGCAGAAGTCCCTCGGCAAGCTCGTCTCCAAAGCCTCTCCCGAAGAGCGGGCCGAGCTGCTGAAGAAGGCCGAGCAGCTCAAGCAGGACGTCAAGGCCGCCGAGGCCGAGCAGAACGAGGCCGACGAGGCCGCCAAGCAGCTCCTCCTCCAACTCGGCAACATCGTCCACGAGGACGTCCCGGTCGGCGGCGAAGAGGACTTCACCGTCCTGGAGACGCACGGCACCATCCGCGACTTCGCCACCGAGGGCTTCGAGCCCAAGGACCACCTGGAGCTCGGTGAACTGCTGGGCGCCATCGACGTCGAGCGCGGCGCCAAGGTCTCCGGCTCGCGCTTCTACTACCTGACCGGCGTGGGCGCCCTGCTGGAACTGGCGCTGGTCAACGCGGCCATCGCCCAGGCCACCGAGGCCGGCTTCATCCCGATGCTGACCCCGGCACTGGTCCGCCCGCGCGCCATGGAGGGCACCGGCTTCCTCGGCCAGGCCGCCGAGAACGTGTACCACCTGGAGAAGGACGACTTCTACCTGGTGGGTACCTCCGAGGTCCCCCTCGCCGCGTACCACATGGACGAAATCATCGACGCCGAGAAGCTGCCCCTGCGGTACGCCGGCTTCTCCCCGTGCTTCCGCCGCGAGGCCGGTACGTACGGCAAGGACACCCGCGGCATCTTCCGCGTCCACCAGTTCGACAAGGTCGAGATGTTCTCGTACGTCGCGCCGGAAGACGCCGAGGCCGAGCACCAGCGGCTCCTGGAGTGGGAGAAGCAGTGGCTGACCAGCCTGGAGCTGCCGTTCCAGGTGATCGATGTCGCCACCGGTGACCTGGGCGCCTCCGCCTCGCGCAAGTTCGACTGCGAGGCGTGGATCCCCACCCAGGGCAAGTACCGCGAGCTGACCTCCGCCTCGAACTGCGACAGCTTCCAGGCCCGCCGCCTGTCGATCCGCTACCGCGACGGCAAGAAGACCCAGCCGTTGTCGACGCTGAACGGCACGCTGTGCGCCGTACCGCGCACGATCGTCGCGATCCTCGAGAACCACCAGCAGGCCGACGGTTCGGTACGGGTGCCCCAGGCCCTCCGTCCCTACCTCGGCGGCCGCGAGGTCCTGGAGCCGATCGCCAAGTGAGCCCGGCCCCGTTCCCGTACAAGCTCGTCGCGACCGATCTCGACGGCACGCTGCTGCGTGGCGACGACTCGGTCTCGGAACGCACCCGTGAAGCGCTCGTCGCGGCCACCGCGGCGGGCGCGGCACACATCATCGTCACCGGTCGCGCCGTGCCCTGGACCCGGCACGTACTGGACGATCTCGGCTACAAGGGGATCGCGGTCTGCGGGCAGGGCGCACAGGTCTATGACGCGGGTGCGCACCGGCTGCTGACCTCGGTGACGCTGGACCGGCAGCTGGCCGGTCTGGCGCTCTCGAAGCTGGAGGCCGAGATCGGCCCGCTGGCGTTGGCGGCCAGCCGGGACGGGGTGGACGGCGAAGTACTGTTCGGGCCCGGGTACCAGGCACAGGAAGGGCTCCCGGCCCTCTACCTGGAGGACGCCAAGGCACTCTGGGCGGCTCCACTGAACAAGCTCTACATCCAGCATCCGGAGCTGGACGACGACGCGCTCGTCAAGGTGGCCCGGGAGACCGTGGGCAGCCTGGTCGACATCGTCATGGCGGGGCCCGGCATCGTCGAGATCCTGCCGCTGGGTCTGACCAAGGCCACGGGTCTGTCGCTGGCCGCGCGCCGGCTGAAAGTGAAGGCGGCGGACACGATCGCCTTTGGTGACATGCCCAACGACATCCCGATGTTCGGCTGGGCCGCGCACGGGGTGGCAATGGCCAATGCCCACGCCGAGCTCAAGGCCGTGGCCGACGAGGTGACGACCTCCAACGAGGAGGACGGCATCGCGGTGGTGCTGGAGCGTCTGCTGGGCGCCGCGTAGCGCGCATGACGTAGGAGAAGGTCCGGGACGGCCCGCGCCGCAAGGCGCGCTCGAAGTGGCTGCCCCGGACCTTTTGTTGCTCCCCGCACGACTCACTCTGCACCTGGCGCAGGTCCCTTACCAGCGAATTTTCGTGCATCAGCCGTGGATGCGGCGGCGGCGCCAGTAGGCGACGGTGAGGATGCCCAGCAGCGGGCCCCAGAGCAACAGCGGCGCGTAGGAGAGGTCGAAGATCCGGAGGGCGAGTCCGGTCGGCGCATCGGGATTCGCGGCGTTGGTCTCGCTCCAGGTCCAGGCACCAAGGACCGTGATGCCGGTGAGCGCGATCGCGCCCAGCGACGCGGGAACGACCGCCACCAGGGGGTGGATCCGGCCTCCGCCCAGCACGGGAATCCAGCCGGGCAGCTCCTCGCCCCAGCGCTGGACCATACCGAGGCTCAACAGGCCGAGGCACTCCTGCAGGACGCAGACGAAGACGAGGACCAGGGACGCGGTACCCGGGTAGTACGAGTGGTGCAGGTCGCTGCCCGGTCCCCAGCCCATGGGAATGCCGACCGCGATCGCCAGCCGCCACAGGCAGCTGGGAAGCACGGTCAGCGAGGTGAGCCGGGCGAGCAGGCGAAGCCGTGGGGAGACTCCGGGCACGGTGTGCGGGGCACGAACCACGGTGTGGGAAGTCATCTGACAAGTCCTTTTCAGGGGCTTCTGGTTGCTGACTCAAGCCTGGTCGGACGGGGCCTTCGGAACCATCCGCCGATCGGCAGGCCGGTGGGTCCTGTCATGTCCGTACTGCTCTGCCGATCGGCGGATGGCCGGTCCCGGGGCGCGATCGTAGGGTCGAGCCATGACCGCCAACCTCCGTACCGCGTACGCCCCGTTGCTGGCCCTTGCTGGCATCGGCGGCCTCCTCGCGGTGTTCCTGGGCGCGCCCCCGGCGTGGTTGCTCGTCTGGGTGGGGCTACTGCTGCCGCTGCTGGCCCTGGTGGCCCGCTGGTCCCCGGTGCGCTCGGGGGCCGTCGCGGCCTCGCTGGGCGTCACGGCCGTCGCGTTGTGGCCGGTACCGCTGATGTGGGGGACGGCGTCGTGGCTGGAGGCCTGTGGAGCTGCGGCGTTCTGGGCGGTGCCCGCTCTCGGGGCCCTGGCGGCCGGGGGATATCTGCGCCGTCAGGCGAGCCGGATGCGCCGGGCCGTCCGGGACGGCCGGCGTGACCAGCAACTGGAACTGGCGCGGGATCTGCACGACTTCGTGGCGCACGACGTAAGCGCCATCGTGGTGCAGGCCCAGGCGGCCAGGTTCGTGGCGGACAAGGACCCCGAGCAAGCGGTCCGCGCGCTGGAGCGGATCGAGGCGGCCGGGCTCGGCGCGCTCGCCTCTATGGACCGGACGGTGCACGCACTGCGGGAGGCGGCCGGTGCGCGTTCCGCCTCGGTCCCGGGGACCTCGGAACTACCTTCGCTGGTAGGACGGTTCGAGGGTGAGGTGCTGGAGGCCGATCCAGCAGCGGCCCGCGAGTTGTCACGAGAAGCGGACACCACCGCCTACCGGGTGGCCGTGGAGGCCTTGACGAACGTACGCCGGCACGCGCCCGGGGCGGCGGTCGTACGGGTGCGCCTGTACCGGGCCGCTGAGGGAATCGAGCTGAGCGTGGCCAACTCCGCGCCGGCCAGGGGCGCGGGCGGACTACGGGGACTGGGGCTGCGGCGGCGGGGTGGAACCGGGCTGGCCGGTCTGCGCGGCAGGGTGGAGGCGGCGGGCGGGACGCTGCGGGCCGGCCCGAGCGCCGACGGCGGGTGGCGGGTTTGCGCCGTCTTCCCGGCACAGGGACCCACCCTCGGGTGATCATGGCGGCGTGACCACACGCATCCTGATAGCCGACGACCAAGAGGACATCCGTAGCGGTTTCCGGCTGATCCTTGATTCACAGCCGGACATGACCGTGGTGGGGGAGGCCGCGGACGGGGAGAGCGCGGTGGCGCTGGCGAGGGAACTTCGGCCCGATGTGGTGCTGGCGGACATCCGAATGCCTCGGCTCGATGGGCTGGAGGTGACCCGGCTGCTGGCGCCGCAGACGCGCGTGGTGGTGGTGACCACCTTCGACTTGGACGAATACGTGCACACGGCGCTCCGCAACGGCGCCTGCGGCTTCTTGCTGAAGCGGTCCGGGCCGGCACTGCTGATCGAGGGGGTGCGGGCGGCGATGGCGGGGGACACGCTGATCAGTCCGCAGATCACGGTGCGGCTGCTGAGCCGGCTGACGCAGGAAGGTCCGGTCGCCCGGCCCTCGGCGCATCCGCTGACGGAGCGGGAGGTGGACATCGTGCGCCTGGTGGCGCGGGGGCTCACCAACGCCGAGATCGGCGCGGAACTGTTCATCAGCGCGGGGACGGCAAAGACCCACATCGCGAACGTCCAGGCCAAGCTGGGGGCCCGCAACCGGGTGGGAATCGCTGCCTGGGCCTGGGAGCACGGCATCGCCAAAGCGGAGCCGGAGGCTGAGGCCGACTAGATCCCCGTCATGTTTCACGTGAAACAACGTTGCGGGTGAGCGGCCAGGCGAGCAGGCCGACGGAGAGCGCGATGGCGTGGCCGAGGTCCGTGAAGGTGCCACCGGTGACCAACGGCATCCCGAAGAAAGCGAGCGCTCCGGCCAGGTAGAGCCATCTCCAGGGGCCGGGGAGCAGGTAGGTGAGGACGCCGATGGAGGCCGCGAGCCCATAGCTGACGCCGATGTCGACGACGTGGGTCATGCTGTGCGGGGCCCGGTGGTCCTGGATGGCCGTCAGGAGGATCTTCTGGCTGACCAGGGTGGCGACGACGTGGGCGGTCGCGACGATCAGGAGCCAGCGCAGGGTGCCGAGCCAGCGTTCGACGGGGGCGTGGAACAGCTCGAAGAGCACGGCGTAGAGGGCGAGGGAGGCCGGGTTCGCGATCCAGAAGGCACTGCTGACGAGTGCCCGGACCGGGTATTTGACGAGCTGGTTGATGTTGCTGCTGTTGCGGTGGAGGAGGACGCTGTCGACCTGGTCGGGTGCGATCGCGACGATGATGCTGGTGACGGCGATGATCAGCAGCCAAATGTGCGTTCCGGGCGAGGAGCGTATCCAGGACCGCAGTGGCCTGGACGGCTCCGGCTCGGTGTGCGCGACCATGCACCGATGATGCCGCGCGAACCTGTGCCCCGCCCGACCGGTGGGCCGGGCGGGGCACAGGTTCGCATGAGCTGTGACAGGACCTACTCCTCGCCCGCCAGGGTGAGGCGGCGGAGCTTCTGGCCCGCGTAGACGGTGGCGCCGATGGTGACCGCGCAGAGCAGGATCACGGCAGTGGGAAGGCCGACGGTGGCGTCGACGTACCCGTCCCCGGCGACCTTCTCGGCGACGGACAGGGCCCACTGCTGGACGCTGAGGGTCTTGGCTCCGGAGACCAGGCTGCCGAAGAGCGACTCCCAGATCAGGGCGTAGACCAGGCCGAAGACGACCGCGTGCCGGCTGACGGTGCCGAGCAGCAGGAACAGCGCGCTGTAGGCGATCGAGGCCACGAGGGCGGCGATCGTGTAGGCGACGGCGATCTGCTGTCCGTTGCCGTTGAGGATGAAGCCTGCGATCAGGGTGGGGATCGCGGAGAAGACCATCGTGACGGCGATCGCCACGATCAATTTGGTCATGATGATCTTCGGGCGCTTCACCGGCTTGGCGAGCAGGTAGACGATGGAGCCGTCGTCGATCTCCGGGCCGATGGCGCCGGTGCCGGCGATGACACCGATCAGCGGGACCATGGTGGCGAGGGCGAAGCCCCCGAGGAGGTCGGCCGCGACCTTGTCGTCCACGCCCACGAAGGCACGGACGACGAGGGCGATGACGATCAGCAGGGCGGGGAGCGCGAAGAGGATCAGCGCGCGGCGCCTGCCGAGCAGGGCCCGGTAGGTGAGCCGGGCAACGGTGGGGTCGTACACGTACATGGGTGCCAGCTCCTTTCAGGCCGTGACGAGGTAGGAGAAAACCGACTCGAGGGACTCGTCGGAGGGCGAGACCGTCAGCAGCCGGATGCCGTGCGCCCGGGCCACGCGGGGCAGCAGTTCGGTGAAGCGGCCGAAGTCGACGGCCTGGATGCGCAGCGCGCCTTCCTTGTGGTCGACCTCGATGCCGGCGGTGGAGGGATCGGCGATCAGGGCCGCGGCGAGCACCCGGTCGTCGGAGGAGCGGATGACGTAGCGGTGCGGGCGGTCCGTCATCAGGCGGCGGATCTTGCGGAAGTCGCCGGAAGCGGCGTGCCGACCGGCCACGACCACCTCGATGTGCGAGGCGAGCTGCTCGACCTCCTCCAGGATGTGGGAGGAGAACAGGACGGTGCGTCCCGCGTCACCCATCCGCCGCAGCAGGTCCATGAGCTGCATGCGCTGGCGCGGGTCCATGCCGTTGAACGGCTCGTCGAGGAGCAGGACGGCCGGGTCGTGGACGAGGGCCGAAGCCATCTTCACGCGCTGGCGCATGCCCTTGGAGTACGTGGAGATCTTGCGGTCCTGGGCGTACTCCATCTCGACGGTGGCGAGCGCCCGCTGGGCGGCCGCGTCGTCGAGGCCGTGGAGTTCAGCGTTGGCGACGACGAACTCCCGGCCGGTGAGGAAGTCGTACATGGCCTCGCGCTCCGGCACGACGCCGATCTGCTTGTAGACCTGCTCGTTCTGCCAGATCGGTGCGCCGTCGAGGGTGACGGTGCCCGTGGAGGGGGCGAGGAAGCCGCCCATCATGTTGATGAGGGTGGACTTTCCGGCGCCGTTGGGACCGAGGAGCCCGGTGACACCGGGTCCGATGTTCATGGTCACGTCGTTGACGGCGACGACGTTCCCGAACCAGCGGGAGGTGTGGTCGATGTGGATGGTGGTCACAGCCCGGCCTTCCGGTAGCGGGCCATCAGGGCGGCGTAGGAGCCGACGATGAGGCCGAGGGCGACGAGCAGGTAGACGACGCCGACACCGGCCGAGGGGCCCTCGCCGCCGGGGAAGGCGGAGGTGGCTCCCAGGAAGGCGGTCTGCACTCCGTCGATGAGGGTGATCGGGGAGAACAGGCCCATCCACTCGATGGCCTCGGTGTTGCCGGTGCTGTAGGAGATCCCCTGGACCGCGGTCACCGCGCCGAACGGGATCAGGAGCACCGCGATGATCGCGGCGACACCGAATCCGCGGCGCGGGGTGAGCGCGGCCATCACCAGGCCGAGGCCGGCGAAGAGCAGCGACAGCAGCAGAACCGACACGAGTCCCTGCCCGAATCCCTTGGTCTGGTGGGCGAAATCGAACTTCGCGAGGAGCGAGCCGATCCACATGATCAGCAGCGGGGTCGCGGTGAGGACGAAGAGGGCCGAAGCCATGGCCGCGTACTTGGCCACGACGTAGTCGACGCGCTCGATGGGCCGCGAGAAGTAGAGCGGCACCGTCTTGAATCGCAGGTCCCGCGAGACCGACTGCGGCGCCTGGGACGCGAGGAAGAGGCCGATGATCACCTGGGTGGTCAGGGCGTACGTCGTGTACTTGATCGGCAGGTCGGTGGAGCCGGGCACTGCGATGGCCACCGCGACGATGATCAGCGCGGGCACGCACATCACCGCGAACAGGAGCATCGGGAGGACCTTGGACTTGGCGGAGCGGCCGAGGCCGTAGGCGCCCCGCAGCGACTGCGAGAACAGCGACGTGCGGGCGTATGCGCGGCCGAGCCGGGGTCCGTCGTAGGACCGGTAGCCGATGTTGTGGATCTGGGTCGAGGTGTCAGGCGCCATCGGAACCGGCTCCCTTCTGCTGGACGGTGTACGAGGGCTGGTTGTTGTCGCGGAATACCTCCGCGATGTGGTGACGGCGCTGCTCCATGCGGACCAGGCCGATGCCCAGCTCTGCGACGGTGTCGCGGACGGTGTCGTACGTCTGCTCGCCGGTGGCCTCGACGAGGAGGATGTGGCCGGCTCCGGGCAGGCCCTGCTCCTCCCCGGCGTGCAGGGTGACACCGGCTTCTGTGAGCGCCTTGCGCAGGGCGGCGGTGCCGTCCGGGTGGGCGTCGGAGTCGGTGACCTCGACCGCGAGGGTCGTGGTGATCTGGGTGAAGTCGCTGGTGGAGCTGGAGCGCAGCAGCTTGCCACCGTCGACGACGACCACGTGGTCGCAGGTCCGCTCCAGCTCACCGAGGAGGTGGGAGGTGACCAGGACGGAGATGCCGAAGTCGGTGTAGATGCGGCGGATCAGGCCGAGCATCTCGTCGCGGCCGACCGGGTCCAGACCGTTGGTCGGCTCGTCGAGGAGGACCAGCTGGGGGTCGTGGACGAGGGCCTGGGCGAGCTTGACGCGCTGCTTCATGCCGGTGGAGTAGCCGCCGATGGGGCGGTAGCGCTCCTCGTACAGCCCGACGTGGCGCAGGGTGTCGGCGGTGCGCTCGCGGGCCGCGGTCGGCGGCAACCCGGACATGCGCGCCATGTGGACGACGAACTCGGTGGCCGAGACGTCGGGTGGCAGGCAGTCGTGCTCGGGCATGTAGCCGACGCGTTCACGGATGGCGCTGCCATGCGTGTGGACGTCGAGGCCGAGCACGGCGGCGCTGCCCTCGGTGGCGGGGGACAGTCCCAGCAAGATCTTGATCAGCGTGGACTTGCCGGCTCCATTGGCACCCACGAGGCCGGTCACACCAGGCCCGATGTCCAGGGAGAGCCGGTCGAGGGCGGTCACTCGGGGGTACCGCTTGCTCAGGCTTTCGGTCGCGATGACAGTCACGGGTTCGACGTTAGTGGGGCAGCTCTCGTGAAACGTCAGACCTGGAGCTGGATCCCGTCTCAGCCTTCAGGCGTACACGCCCGTACTGGAGGCTGATATGGACCCGACAACTTTGTCCACAGGTCCGTGCACGACCCTTGACGTGATCTCCGGTCATTGTCACATTCATCAGTGTCAACTTACGGGCGCGTACGGCTACACGGATGGACGGGCTGATATGGCTGGGGACACCAAGCAACGCACCGCGCGACTCTCCGGACGACGCTCCGCCGACCTGAGCGGCTTCAGAGAGGTGCAGCGCCTCTCGTACGAGTGCGCCGAGGCCGTCGCGGCCCAGCTGCGTCCCGGGGTGACCGAGCGCGAGGCCGCGCGGATGCAGCGCGAATGGCTAGGGGAGCGCGGGGTACGGGACTGGTTCCACCTGCCCTTCGCCTGGTTCGGGGACCGCACCGCCTTCGCGAACTTCCGGCTCCCGCTGCAGTTCTTCCCCACCAACCGGAAGCTGGAGCCGGGGATGGCGTTCATCCTCGACATGGCACCGGTCTACAAGGGGTACGCGGCGGACATCGGCTATTCGGGCAGCCTCGGGCTCAATCCCGTGCAAGACCGGCTCATGTCCGACCTCCAGGCGCACCGCGTACTGATCCTGGAGCAGGTGCGCGAGGGCCGCTCCCTGCGCGAGATCTACGAGGACGTCGAACGGCTGATGACCCGGCAGGGCTACGCCAACCGGCACCGGGCCTATCCCTTCGGCGTGATCGCGCACAAGATCGATCGCGTCAAGGAGCGGCGCTGGTCTCCGACCGCCTTCGGCTTCGGCACCCAGTCCCTCAAGGGACTGCTGAGTGACGCCCTGCACGGCCACCGTGAGGGCTGGTCCCCGCTGTGGAGCCCGTACCGCTTCTCCGACCATCCGCCGCAGCCCGGCCTGTGGGCGGTGGAACCCCACCTCGGATTCCGGGGTACCGGCGCGAAGTTCGAGGAGATCCTGGTCGTCACCGACTCCCGGGACCCCGAGGAGAGCGCGTTCTGGCTGGACGACGATCTGCCGCACGTGCGGCGCTGGGCCGAGGAGAAGGCAGCATGAGCGACATGGGCGGAGCGGGAGCGGTGGGCCTGGCGGGTGCGCGCGAGCGCCGGGTGAGCACCGGTGGGGTCGAGCTGTGCGTCGTCGAACTTGGTGAGACGGGCCGGCCGACGGTGCTGCTGGTGCACGGCTACCCGGACAGCAAGGAGGTCTGGTCGGAGGTCGCCGAGCGGCTCGCGACGCGCTTCCACGTGGTGCTCTACGACGTACGCGGCCACGGGCGCTCCACCGCACCGCAGCCGTTGCGCGGCGGCTTCACCCTGGAGAAGCTGACCGACGACTTCCTGGCGGTGGCGGACGCGGTCAGCCCGGACCGGCCCGTGCACCTGGTCGGCCATGACTGGGGCTCCGTACAGGGCTGGGAGTTCGCCACGATCGCCCGTACCGAGGGCAGGATCGCCTCCTTCACTTCGATGTCGGGTCCCTCCCTCGACCACTTCGGGCACTGGATCAAGAAGCGGATGGCGCGGCCCACCCCGCGGGCGGCGGCGCAGCTCCTCGGCCAGGGTGCCAAGTCCTGGTACGTCTACATGCTGCACACCCCCGTACTGCCGGAGCTCGCCTGGCGCGGGCCGCTCGGCAAGCGGTGGCCCGCCATGCTCCAGCGGCTCGAAGAGGTTCCGGCCGGCTCCTATCCGACGGCCTCACTGCCTTCGGACGCAGCACACGGAGCCTGGCTCTACCGCGACAACGTGCGGCCTCGAATGCGCCGGCCGCGCCCCGACGCGTACGCCCACGTACCGGTGCAGCTGATCACCCCGACCGGGGACGCCTTCCTGTCCGAGCGGCTCTACGACGGTCTGGAGCGGTGGGCTCCGGACCTGCTGCGGCGGACCCTGCCCGCCAGGCACTGGGTGCCTCGGACCCGGCCCGACCAGCTGGCCGCCTGGATCACCGAGTTCGTCACCGACCGGGAGGAGCCCGCGACGCGGGCACCGGAGCAGAAGGCCCCGGGCAAGTACGCCGACCGCTTCGCGGGCCAGCTGGTCCTGGTGACCGGCGCGGCCAGCGGCATCGGCCGGGCCACCGCCTTCGCCTTCGCCGAGGCCGGGGCCCGCGTGGTCGCCGTCGACCGCGACGCGGAAGGCGCGGCGCGCACGGCCGACATGGCCCGGCTCGTCGGCGCCGCCGAGGCGTGGGCCGAGTGCGTGGACGTCAGCGACGAACAGGCGATGGAGAAGCTCGCGGCGAAGGTCGCCGCCGAGTACGGAATCGTCGACGTCCTGGTCAACAACGCCGGGATCGGCCTGTCCGGCTCCTTCCTCGACACCACCGCCGAGGACTGGAAGAAGGTCCTGGACGTCAATCTGTGGGGGGTCATACACGGCTGCCGGATCTTCGGGAAGCAGATGGCCGAGCGCGGCCAGGGCGGGCACATCGTCAACACCGCCTCCGCCGCCGCCTACCTGCCGTCCAGGACCCTGCCCGCCTACAGCACTTCGAAGGCCGCGGTGCTGATGCTGTCGCAGTGCCTGCGCGCGGAACTGGCCTCGAAGTCGATCGGGGTCTCCGCGATCTGCCCGGGCATCGTCAACACCAACATCACCGCCACCTCGCGCTTCGCCGGGGTGGACGAGGCCGAGGAGAAGCGCCGCCAGGAACGCTCCTCGCGGCTGTACGGGCTGCGCAACTTCCCGCCGGAGAAGGTCGCCGACGCGATCCTGCGGGCGGTGGTGCGCAACGAGGCCGTCGTACCCGTGACTCCGGAGTCCAAGGGCGCTCTGTGGATGTCCCGCTTCGCCCCGCGTGCCCTGCAGCGCATCGCGCGGCTGGAGCCAAAGCTGTGAACGGGCCTGCGGACCCGATCGGCCGGCACCCGATCAGTCCGCGCCGGGTGGCCTTCGATTGGAAGACCACTCCTCTGCACTGGATACCGGACGAGCCCACCGCCACGCACGTCATCAACGTGCTCCACCTGCTGCTGCCCGCCGGGGAGCGGTGGTTCGTCAGGGTCCTCAAGGAGGGGCTTCCCCTGGTCACCGACCCCGCGCTGCGCAGTGACGTCAAGGGGTTCATGGGTCAGGAGGCCACGCACAGCGTGCAGCACTCCTCCGTGCTGGACCACCTCGCCGAACAACGGCTGCCGACGGAGGCGTACACGCGGCACGTGGACTTCCTCTTCGAGAAACTGCTCGGGGAGGCCCCGCCGTTCGGGGTGCCGGTCACGGCGCGGGAGTGGCTGCGCTTCCGGCTGGCCGTGGTCGCCGCGATCGAACAGTTCACGGCGGTCCTCGGGGACTGGGTGCTGCGGGCCGACGGGCTCGACCGGGCCGGGGCTGACGAGATCATGTTGGACCTGCTGCGCTGGCACGGCGCGGAGGAGGTGGAGCACCGTTCCGTCGCCTTCGACATGTACCAGCACTGCGGGGGAGCCGGTCTGCCCCGCTACGCGCGCCGCATCGAGGGGATGGTCGTGGTCGCGCCCGTACTGGCGTGGCTGTGGGTGTGGGGGACCTCGTACCTCATGCGCAACGACCCGGAGCTCGGCGGTCGGCTGCGCTACTCGCTCGGCGCGCACAACCGGGCGGTGGCCAAGGGCCTACTGCCTCCGTGGAGAGAGCTCGGCATGGCCATACCCCGCTACTTCCGGCGGTCGTACCATCCCTCGCAGGAGGGCTCGCTGCGCAGGGCGGTCGAGTACCTTGCGGCTTCACCTGCCGCCCGGGCCGCGGCGGGGGCGGTCGGCCGAGCCGCGATGTCGTAGGGAGCCGGGATTGTCCGATCAGGCGGTAGCCGAGTACCGGATCGAGGATCTGGCGCACCACAGTGGAGCAACGGTGCGCACGATCCGGGCGTACCAGGACCGTGGCCTGCTGCCGAAACCGGAGCGGCGGGGCCGTTCCAACGTCTACCGGGACACGCATCTGGCACGGCTGCGCCAGATCGCGGACCTGTTGGACCGCGGCTACACCCTGGCCTCCATCAAGGAACTGCTGGAGGCCTGGGACGCCGGGCGAGGTCTGGGCGGCGTACTCGGGCTGGTCGCCGAGGTGCACGGGCCGTGGACCGACGAGGAGGCGACCCGGATCAACCGGGAGGAGCTGGACGAGCGGTTCGGCGGCCGCCCGGACGACGACGCCGTGGACGAAGCGTGCGAACTCGGGGTGCTGGAGCGGATCCCGGGGCGCCCGGACCAGTTCCTGGTGCCCTCCCCGCAAGAGCTGGCGGTGGCCGCCGAGCTGCATGCGGCCGGGGTGCCGCTGTCGGCGATCACCGGGCACTTGCGGGAACTGCGGGGACAGGTGGAGCACATCGCCTCGCGGTTCCTGGAGTTCACCACCGAGCACGTCTTCGCGCGCTACCTCGGACAGGTGCCGCCCACGGACGCGGACGCGGCGGAGGCGGCGACCATGGTGCGGCGGCTGCGGCCGCTGGCCCAGCAGACCGTGGACGCGGAGCTGGCGCGGGCGATGCGGCTCTTCGCGACCCGACACCTCCAGCGGCACCTGGGGTCGGCCGGCGCACCGGGGCCGACGGGGCCCGCGCCGGTGGCGCTGCCGGCCGCGACGGTACGGGCCGTACAGGATCTGGTGGGTGCCGACCACGTCGCGGAGTTCGTCCGGGCCGCGACGGAGCGGGAGCTCCAGGCCCGGACGATGAATGATCTGGCGCGCCGACGGGAGCAGTAACAACGCCTGGGCGGGTGGTGACGACGAAAGGTTCGGTCGGGGCGGGTCGGGGCCGGTCCCCGGATTCCACAGGATCCCCGGATTCCACAGGGTCCACGGGGTCCACAGGGCGGATCACGCGTTTGTCGTCAAAACCCGCCCAAACGGCTGTGGACAAGCCCCCTTTTCCTGTGGGCAACTGAGCTTCCGTCTCACCCCACGGTCTCGTACGCCACCTTGGCTGGGCTCGCTCCGTCCACAGGCGCCGCCTTCGCACTCCGGCCGAACCCGAAGGTGTACCTGGCACCCGCCCCTGTCCCGGCACTCCTCCCGGTCCCGTACAGGAGGGCGGCCAGGGCCAGGCCGAGGATCGCGCCGACCAGCTGGGCGCCAACGAATCCGGGCAGCGACTGGGGGGCTATGCCGGTGAAGGAGTCACTGAAGCTGCGCCCGATGGTGCCCGCCGGATTGGCGAAGGACCCGGAGGAGGTGAACCAGATCGCGGCCGCGATGTACGCGGCGACCGCCACCGGGACGAGACCGGAGCGCCCGATCCGGCCGAGGCCCTGGATCAGGAGGACGAGACCGGCGGTGGCGACCACCTCGCCGATGAGCAGGTGACCGCCGTCGCGCACCTGGGTGGCGAAGGTGCCCGGGATCCGGCCGAACATGACGTCCGCGACCAGGGCGCCGCCGATGGCTCCGACGCTCTGGGCAACGGTGTAGACGAGGGCATCGCCGCCCCCCAGACCCTCGCCGCCGGTCCGCCGGGACCACCAGGAAGTGAGGGTGACGACCGGGTTGAGGTGGGCGCCGGACAGCGGCCCGAAGATCGTGATGATCAGCCCGAGGCCGATGGCCGAGGCGAACGAGTTGGCGATGAGGGCGACACCGGTGTCGCGGCTGAGCTCGGCGGCCTTGAGCCCGGAGCCGATCACGACCACGAGCAGGCCGGCGGTACCGACCAGCTCAGCAGCGGCGCGGCGTGACAGTGAGGGTGGGGCTGTCATGGTTTCTCCCTCTCAACAGAAGTGGCAGCGGAAAATATATTCCGCATCTTGGAAGAGCGATAGAGGGTGTCCACCACCTGTCACCACCGGCCGCCCCGGAAAATCCCTGCCGGGGGGCCGACCGACCGGGCACGCTGGGGCCATGGATGAAAGACGCACCGTGAAGGTGTCGAAGTACGTCTCGAAACACCTGCGACACCAGCCGGAACGGATCGGACTGGTGCTCGATCCCCATGGCTGGGTGGAGATCGACGACCTGCTGCGCGCGGCGGCCGCGCACGGCTTCCGTTTCAGCCGGGCCGAGCTCGACCACGTCGTCGCAGCCAACGACAAGCAGCGGTTCGCCGTCGACGGCACCCGGATCCGGGCCAACCAGGGGCACACCGTAGCCGTGGACCTGAACCTGCCGGAGGCCGAACCGCCCGCCTACCTCTACCACGGCACCGTCGCCGCCGCCTTGGAACCGATCCGCGCCGAGGGCCTGCGCCCGATGGCCCGCCACCACGTGCACCTGTCCCCCGACCGGGAGACCGCCACCCGGGTCGGCGCGCGACGCGGCCGGCCCGTCGTGCTCAGCGTGGACGCCGGGGCGATGCGAGCAGCCGGACACGTCTTCCGGATCAGCGCCAACGGGGTGTGGCTGGTGGATGCCGTACCGCCGCAGTTCCTGCGCTTCCAGTAATCCCGGGCCAGGCATCCGGGGCGCCGGAATTCACGCAGAGATTGTCCGACCATCCCCCTAATGTGTGAACCACTCCGGGATCTGTGAGGGGGGGACCTCGCGATCGCCGAACCATCCCTGCATGCACGCGAGGTGACGCCCCATGACGTCCACGTCCCCGTCCACGCCCACGTCCACACCGCCGTCGGCACCCCACAGCTTCCAGGTCGATCTGCGCGGCCTGGTCGACCTCCTCTCCCACCACCTCTACTCCAGCCCGCGCGTCTACGTCCGCGAGCTCCTGCAGAACGCGGTGGACGCGATCACCGCGCGGCACGCCCTCGACCCGGCGGCGCAGGTCCGCATCCGACTCTCGGCGTCCGGCGACCGCGTGACCATCGAGGACACCGGTATCGGCCTCACCGCCGCCGAGGCCCACTCCCTGCTCGCCACCATCGGCCGCAGCTCCAAGCGCGGCGGCGACGGCGATCTCAACGAGCAGGGCCTGGAAACGACCCGCCAGGAGTTCCTCGGCCAGTTCGGCATCGGCCTGCTCGCGTGCTTCGTCGTGGCCCGCCAGATCCGGGTAGTCACCCGCTCCGCCCGCGACCCGCAGGCCGCCCCCGTCGAATGGCTGGCCACGGACGATGGTTCGTACACCGTCCGCGAACTGCCCCACGAGGCACGGCCGGAACCCGGCACCACCGTCGTACTGGAAGCCCGCCCGGGCGCCGCGGAATGGGCCGTCCCGGCCAAGGTCGAAGAACTGGCCCGCGACTACGGCTCCCTGCTGCCGTACGAGATCACCTTCGACGACGGCCAGGGTGGCGAGCCGCGCCCCGTCACCGACCGGCCCGCCGTGTGGGACCGTCCCTTCCCCACCCCGGCCGCCCGTCGCGTCGCGCTCGCCGGGCACTGCGCGCAGCTCTTCGGTTTCACCCCGCTCGACAGCATCGACCTCGACCTGCCGGTCGCCGGCGTACGGGGGGTGGCGTACGTCCTTCCGGAACCGACCAGCCCCGCCCACCGGGCCGGACACCGCGTCCACCTCAAGGGCATGCTGCTCACCGACCGGGCCGACAACCTGCTGCCCGACTGGGCGTTCTTCGTCCGCGCCGTCCTCGACACGGACACCCTGCGCCCCACCGCCTCCCGCGAGAACCTGTACGACGACGAGACCCTCGCCGCCGTACGGGATGCCCTCGGCGCCCGTGTCCGCGGCTGGCTCGCCGAACTCGCGGCCAGCGATCCGGAGCGCCTGGCCGCCTTCCTGCAGGTCCACCACCTCGGCGTGAAGTCCATGGCCCGGCACGACCCCGAGCTGCTCGGGCTGATGCTGCCGTGGCTGCCGTTCGAGACCAGCGACGGCTCGATGAGCCTCCAGGAGTTCGCGGCCGCCCACACGGACATCCACTTCACCCGCACCGTCGAGGAGTTCCGGCAGATCGCACCGATCGCCGCGGCCCACGGGCTCGGCGTCATCAACGCCGGATACACCTACGATGCGGACCTACTGGCCCTGCTGCCCGCCGTACGGCCGGAACTCAAGGTCACCGAACTCGACGCCGGGGCCGTCACCGAGCGGCTGGACCCGGTGCCCACCGCGGCCGAACTGGCCCTCGCCCCCTTCCTGGCCACGGCGCGCGCCCGCCTGGAAGCCCAGGGTTGTGACGTGGTGCTGCGCGCATTCCAGCCCGTCGCCGTGCCGGCGCTGTACCTCGACGACCGGCAGGCCCGCCAGGAGCGCGACCGCACCGCCGCGCTGGAGAGCGCCGACTCCTTGTGGAGCGGCATCCTCGGCGCGCTGCGCGGCTCCGCGCCGCGCGCCCGTCTGGTGCTCAACCACAACAACCCGCTCGTCCGCCGGATCGCCGCGCTGCCCGACGAAGCACTGACCGGTACGGCCGTCGAATCGCTCTACGGGCAGGCCCTGCTGATGTCCCAGCGGCCGCTGCGCCCCGCCGACTCCACCCTGCTCAACCGGGCCTTCCTCGGGCTCCTGGAATGGGCGACCCACTCCACCGGTTCCCGCGACGCCCAGGAGGACCAGAAATGACGACGCTGACGCGCGGGGAGATCGTGCGGGGTCTGGCGGAGAACCGCGAATCGCCGAACGGCGCCGCACGCAACGCGCACGCCGAAGCCCTGGCCGGCGCGGCGGAGACGAGCGGTGACCGGGCCCTGTTCCGCGAGGCCCTGGACAACCTGATCAACGCCTACCTCTACAGCTCCGAGTCCTCCAAGATGCTGGTCCCCTTCGCCCGACTGCTCCAGGAGTACGACAAGGACCCGGGCGCCTTCTCCCATGGGGAGGCGCATGCGCTGTTCTGGCAGTTCAAGTGGGTGGCCACGGCGATCTCCGACTCTCCCGGGGTTCCGCTGGAGTCGGCCACCGGCTGGCTGGACGAGATGGAACGCCGCTACCGGATCGCCGGCTACAGCGAACGGCCCGTCCGCGAGGCCGAGATGTGGCTCGCCGACGCGATCGGCGAGGACGAACGCGCCGATCGGGCCTTCCGGCGCTGGCTGGCCGCGGAGCGCGACGGCATGAGCGACTGCCGGGCCTGCGAACTCAACGGGCAGGGCCAGTACGCCGCCCTGCACGGCGACGACGCCGAGGCCCTGGAGCTGTGGAAGCCGGTGCTCGACGGTGAACTGACCTGCGCCGAGGAGCCCCACCGGCTCCTCGCCACCTCGCTGCTGCCACTGCTGCGGCTCGGCCGAGCCGACGAGGCGCGCTCCCACCACCTGCGCGGCTACCGCATGGCACGCGGCAACGACAGCCTGCTGCCGTCGGTGGGCAAGCACATCGAGTTCTGCGCACTCACCGGCAACGAATCGCGCGGCCTGGAGATCCTGGCCGACCACGCCGCCCACGTGGCTCCGCTCGCCAACCTCGACGACCGGCTGGATTTCCACGGCGGCATCCTCGTGCTGCTGCGCCGCCTGCGGGAACTGGGGCACGGGCGCACCCCGGCCGTGCCCTACGAAGGAAGCCCCCGAACCGTCGACGAGCTGTACGAGGTGCTGTACGCGGGCTGCCTCGACATCGCCCGGCAGTTCGACGCGCGCAACGGCACGACCCGGGTCTCGGACCGGTTCCTCGCACAGATGGGCCGTGAGCCGCTGTTGGCCGAGCTGCCGCTGGGGGTCCGCAGCGCGGCGCTGCCGCACACCGCCTCGGCCCCCGCGCCCGCTCCACCCGGCCCCGGGCCGGACCGGACGGCCGCCGCCTTCACCGAGCTGGTGGAGCGGGCCCGCCGGGCCCGGGAACTGGGTCATCCGGGTACGGACGCACTGTGGGCCGAGGTGGCGGTCCGACTGGACGCGCACCCGGAGACCGATCCGCTGGTCCGCGTCGACCTCGCGGACCAGCAGGCTCTGGCTGCCGGGCGGAGCGGGACCACGGTGGCGCCGGAACTGCTGAGGTCGGTCCGGGACGACTACCGGGCGCTCGGGCTCGCCGAGCGGGCGGCACTCGCGGAGCTACGACTGGCCGGTGTGGCAGCACAGTCCGCAGCCGCGCCGACGGAGGTCCGGGAACTGCTGCGTGTCGCCCTGCGGTCCGCCGAGGCACTGGACGCCACCGAGCCGCTGCGGGCCCGGCGCATCGCGCTCGTGGAACTGTGGACGATCCGGATGGAGTCGTACCTGCGCTCGGTGGAGACGCCCGACACGGACGACCACCACGACCACCACGACCACCACGGGAAGCTGGCCACCGAGCTGACCGATTTCATCGCCGCCCACGAGGGCACCCTGGCGGATCTGGTGGCGGAGGCCGAGGAAATGCTGGGCCGGGTGGCCCTGACGCAGGGCGACCCGGAGCGGGCCTTGCCACTGCTCAAGGCGTCCGCCGCGCGGGCCGCCCTGGCCGGCCGGCCGTGGCAGGCCGTGGACCCGCTGGTGCTGCGGGCCGGGGTACTGCTGACGCTGGAGCGGCCCGAGGAAGCGGAGGCCGCGGCGCGCTCCGCGCTGGAGCACGTCGCCGAGGTGACCGACGCCGAGACGCAAGGCGTCGTACGGCTGACCCTCTCGGACATCCTGCTGCGACGGGGCGATGCGGCCGCGGAGAGCGCGGAGCACGCCTTGGCCGCAGCCCACTGGTTCGACCAGGCCGGACTCACGGCCGACGGCGGCGCGCATGCCAGGCTGCTGCTGGCCCGGGCGTACGCGGAGGACAACCGGAACGCAGAGGCGGCGGAGGTCCTGCAGTCGGCGCTAGCGGACCTGCTGGAGCACGGCGACCAGCAGGCGGTGTCCGTACGGGAGTTCCTGGGCGATCTGCTGCGCCGGCTGAACGAACCCCGGCCGGCAGCGGAGCAGTACCTGCTGGCGGCCGAGGTCACCAAGAGCTGGGAGGATCCGCGTCCGCAGGCGAGCCTCGCGCATTCGGCCGCCGACACCCTGAACGACGCGGGACTGGCCGTGGAGGCGGTCGCCGCGTACGAGCGGGCTCTGGAGTTGCACCGGCTGACCGGCGAGCTCCCGGTCGCCGAGGTGCGGATCCTGCGCTCCCTGGCCTGGCTGGGACTGCGTGAGGAGGTCACCGTCGCGGCGGTGGCGGAGGCCCGGAAGCGGATGGCGGAGGCTGTCGAGGTACTGGAGGCGGCCCTGGCGGCGGATCCCGGAGCTCCTGCGCTGCAGTCCGAACTCGCCCAGACCTGGCACCAGCTGGCACAAGTACTCGACCGGCACGTCAACATGAACGAGCAGGCCGACGAGGCCGCTGACGAGGAGGGCGAGGAGGGCGAGGACCAGGGCCTCCCCCGTGCCGGGGCGGAGCCGGCGGCCCGGCTGAGCCCCGCGGAGGTCGACGAGCTGCGCCTGGAGGAGATCGAGCTGTGGGACCGGGCCGCCCGGGTCTATGCCGAGCTCGGCCCCGACCATCTGCGGGACCGGTTCCAGTGCCTGAACAACGCGGCCTGGACCGAGCAGGAGCGGGGTGAGGCGGACGCGGGAGCCGCGCGCGTCTCCGCGCTGATCGACGAGGCGCGGGCGCTGCCCGATGACGACGTGCCGGACTGGCTCCTGCCGGCCGCGGAGCGCCTGCTCGCGCAGTTGAACGACCGCGACTAGTCATCGCCCTCCCGGTCGTCGTCGCCGCTGGTGCGAGCGGCGACGACGACCGGCGGATCACGGATCAGCTGTCGAGCTGGGCCAGGGCCTCTGTGGCGATCTTCTCGAACACGGCCTCGTCGGCGGCGAACTCGGAGTTCGGGATCGGGGCGTGGATCACCATCTCGGTGAACCCCAGATCGCGGTGCCGGCCGGCGAAGTCGACGAACGCGTCCACGGACTGCAGCACGGTGTTGGCCTCCGGCGTGAAGCCGGTCAGAAGGATCTTCTCCACGGGCTCCAGGTCCCGCCCGATCTCCAGGAAGGCCGTGCCGAGCCGTTCGAGCTGCCCGCGCAGGGCCTCGCGCGACTGCTCGGGCGTGCCCTCCTCGAAGAGCTTCGGGTCGCCCGTGGTCACCCAGGCCTGGCCGTGTCGAGCGGCGAGCCGCATGCCGCGCGGTCCGTTCGCGGCGACCGCGAACGGCAGCCGGGGCCGCTGCACACTGCCGGGGATGTTGCGGGCCTCCTCGGCGGAGTAGAAGGTCCCCTCGTGGCTGACCGAGCCCTCGGTCAGGAGCCGGTCCAGCAGCGGCACGAACTCGGCGAAGCGGTCGGCGCGCTCGCGCGGGGACCAGGCCTCCTGGCCCAGCGCGGTCGCGTCGAAGCCGTTGCCGCCCGCACCGATGCCGAGCGTGATGCGCCCGCCGGAGATGTCGTCCAGGCTCATGAGGTCCTTGGCGAGGGTCACCGGGTGACGGAAGTTCGGCGAGGTGACGAGCGTGCCCAGGCGCAGCCGCCCGGTAGCGGTGGCCGCTGCGGTCAGGGTGGGCACCGCGCCGAACCACGGGCCGTCGCGGAACGTCCGCCAGGACAGGTGGTCGTAGGTGTAGGCCGTGTGGAACCCGAGCTGCTCTGCCCGGAGCCACTGATCCCGTCCTCCCTCGTGCCATCGACGTACCGGAAGGATCACGGTGCTCAGACGCAGACTCATGCTTCGAGCCTACGGCGAGGCGATGTTTCACGTGAAACGGCGTCGTTTCACGTGAAACATCGCCCGAGGTGACAGTCCCCGCCCGTGGTCAGGACCTACTCGACCATGGGCGAAGATGGAGCCGTGACCTCGGCTCCCCAGTGCCCGGACGGGCCTACCCCCACGCCCCGGCTGATCGCCACCGACCTCGACGGCACCCTGCTGCGCGACGACAAGTCCGTCTCGCCGCGCACGGTCGCCGCGCTCGCCGCCGCCGAGGAGGCCGGGATCGAGGTCTTCTTCGTCACCGGCCGCCCGGCCCGCTGGATGGATGTGGTCAGCGACCATGTCCACGGCCACGGCCTGGCGATCTGCGCCAATGGCGCGGCGGTGGTCGACCTGCATGCCGGACGAGAGTTCGTACAGGTCAGAGCCCTTCCACGGATAGCCGCCCGCGCCGTCGTAGATGCCCTGCGGGCCGCGGCACCCGGCACCTCCTTCGCGGTCGAGTTGACCACCGGCATCAATTACGAGCCGGCGTACCCGCCCTTCTTCAAGGACCCGGGTGCCCGGGTCGCCACTGCCGAGAAGCTGCTGCACGAGGACACGGACGAAAGCTCCGAGCCCGTGCTGAAGCTGTTGGCGCACCACCCCGAGCTGGCCCCGGACGAGTTCCTGACACTGGCGCGGTCCGCCGCCGGTGGATACGCGTCGATCACCCGGTCCAGTCCCACCTCACTGCTGGAGATCAGCGGGCCGGGCGTGTCCAAGGCGAGCACCCTGGCACTGTGCTGCGCCGAGCGGGGCATCTCCCCCGCCGAGGTCGTCGCCTTCGGGGACATGCCGAACGACGTGGAGATGCTCAGCTGGGCGGGCACCTCGTACGCCATGGGCAACGCCCACCCCGATGTGATTGCGGCCGCGTCGGGTCGCACGGTCGCGAACAACGAGGATGGGGTCGCCCTCGTCATCGAGCGCATCCTGGCCGATCGGACCGCGGCACCGCAGGTCTAGGCTGCGGGTTGGAGCGGGGCCTCCCACACCACGGTGGTCCCACCGCCGCCCTCGCCGATGCCCGGCCCGTACGAGCTCGCGCCGCCCAGCGACTCGGCCCGTCGGCGCAGGTTGCGCAGCCCGCTGCGGCGGCCACCCTGCGGGATGCCCACCCCATCGTCGGCAACCTCCAGCCGGACCCCGGGCCGGCCGTCGGCGAGCGTGACGGTGGAGTCGATGACCACGTCGATCCGGGTCGCCTCGGCGTGACGGAAGGCGTTCGACAGGGCCTCGCGCAGCGCGGCGATCAGGTTCTTGCCCACCAGCTCACCGACGACCGTGTCGACGGGGCCGACGAAGCGGTGCGCGGGCTTGAAGCCCAGGGGCACCGCAGCCATGTTGATCTCCCGGAGCACTCGGGTGCGCAACCCGGACGGAGCCTCAGCCGGACCCTGTTGGAGGGCGAAGATCGCGGTGCGGATCTCCTGGATCGTCACGTCCAGTTCGTCCACGGCCTTGCCCACGCCGTCGCGCACTTCGGGGACGATGGACCGGCGCTGGGCGCCCTCCAGCATCAACCCGGTGGCGAAGAGCCGCTGGATGACCAGGTCGTGCAGGTCGCGGGCGATCCGGTCGCGGTCCTCGAACACCGCCAGCCGCTCGCGGTCGCGCTGTGCCTCGGCCATCATCAGTGCGAGTGCCGCCTGCGAGGCGAACTGGGTGGCCAGGGTCCGCTCGGCTTCGGTGAAGGGACGCCCGCCGCGGGCCCGGGGGGTGACCAGAGCGCCCAGCACCCGCCCGCCGCTCTGGAGCGGCAGCAGCATGCACGGGCCGTACCGGCTGGTGAGCTCGCTGGCCGTGCGGGGATCGGACGCAGCGTCGTCCACGAAGACCGGCTCGCCCTCCAGCAGCCGGTCCACCACCGGGCTCGCGGCCGGGATCACCACGCCGAGCGAGGTGGCCGGGTTCTCGGAGGAGACGGCGACGATCTCCATTCCGCCCTCCTCGGCCGGCAGCATGACGATCCCGGCGGCGGAGTCGGCCAACCGGCGGGCCTGTTCGGCGACCACCGCGAGCGCATCGTCCGCGTCCCCGCCGGACAGCAGAGCGGTGGTGACGGCCACCGAGCCGTCGATCCAGCGCTCGCGCTGGGTGGCGGCCTCGTACAGCCTGGCGTTGCCGATGGCGATGCCCGCTTCGGTGGCGAGTACCCGGACCATGTGGACGTCGTAGTCGTTGAACTCGCCGCCGCCGTTCTTCTCGGCGAGGTAGAGATTGCCGAAGATCTCTCCCTGCACCCGGATCGGCACTCCGAGGAAGGTCTTCATGGGCGGGTGGTGCGGGGGGAACCCCGCCGAGCGCGGGTCCTTCGTCAGATCGGCGAGCCGCACCGTGTCGAAGTGCGAGATCAGCGCTCCGAGCAGGCCTCGTTTCCCGTCGGGGCGATGTCCGATCTTCCGGGCCTGAGCGGGGCTGATCCCGTGGGTGACGAAGTCCGAGAGCCCGCGGCCCTCCGTGTCGACGACGCCGATCGCCGCGTAGCGGGCGTCCGCGAGCTCGGCCGCGGTCTCGCAGATGCGGTCCAGCGTCGAGTGCAGCTCCAGTCCGGTCCCGACCGACCTCATGGCCTCCAGCAGTTGCGGTACCCGGGCCGTGAGCTCGGTGGACAGTCCCTGCAGACTCCTGGTGGCCCGGGTGGTAGCCGCCAGCGGGTCCGAAGCTCCACCGGTTCCCGCAGTTCCCAGCGTTCCCGGCAACGGATCCGGCAGCGGATCCAGTGATGGACCTGGTGACGGATCCGGTGATTCCTGTGGCTGCTGCGCTGACATGGTCCTGAGCGTAGTTAGTCCCTATTGGCGGGGAAAATTGCCAAAGTCCCGTCCGTTGCCCTTTCGCGCTCCAGCAGCCGCTGCAGCGGTCCCTCGGCAGCGGCCAACTCCGTGTACGAGCCGCGCTGCACGACCTCGCCGCGGTCCAGCACGAGCACCTCGTCGACCGCCTCCAAGCCGGCCAGCCGGTGTGTGATCAGCACGGTGGTCCGGCCTTCGGTCGCGGCCAGCAGATCTGCCGTCAGGGCGTCCGCCGTGGCCAGATCCAGATGCTCGGCCGGCTCGTCCAGGACCAGTACGGGGAAGTCCGCGAGCAGCGCCCGGGCCAGGGCCAGCCGCTGGCGCTGACCACCCGAGATCCGCTCGCCGTGCTCGCCGACCAACGTGTCCAGCCCGTCCGGAAGGCCGTCGGCCCAGTCCAGCAGCCGGGCCGCGGCCAGCGCCTGCCGCAGCTGCTCCTCGCTCGCCCCGGTCCGGGCCAGACGAAGGTTCTCCCGCACCGAGCTGTCGAAGATGTGCGCGTCCTGGGCGCAGAGGCCCACGAGGGCCCGTACGCCGTCGCCGTCGAGCGTGCGCGCGTCGCTCCCGCCCAGGCTGTACGCGCCTTCGGCCGGGTCCAGGAACCGGAGGAGGACCTGGGCCAGGGTGGTCTTGCCGGACCCCGAGGGACCGACGACGGCGATGCGGCGGCCGGCCTCCAGGGTCAGGTCCACGTCCCGCAGCGCAGCCCGCTCCTGGCCGGGGTGACGGGCGGTGAGCCCCGCCAGCCGCAGCGGGAACGGCGAAGCGGGGGCCGCGGCGGGCTGCTCCGGCTCGGCGACCGGGACCGGCGCATCGATGACCTCGTAGACCCGCTCGGCGCTACGGCGCACCCGCTGGCGGTACTGGACGGCGAGCGGAAGGCCGTTCACCGCCTCGAAGGCGGCCAGCGGCATCAGGACCGCAACGGCCATGGCCACTCCGGACAGCCGTCCGTCCTGAACGGCGTTCGCGGCAACGGCCGCGGCGGCCACGACGGTGAGCCCGCACACCAGGGCCGAAAGGCCGCCACCCAGCCCGGCCGCGGCCGAGCCCCGCGCGGCGATGCGCGTCAGCAGGCCGTCGCTCTCGCGCGTCCGCCCCTTGCGGTCCTCCAGCGCACCGGCCACGGTCAGTTCGGCGGTCCCGGTGAGCAGATCGGCCACCCGGGTGGCGAGTTCGCCCCGGGCCGGCGCGAGCCTTTGCTCCGCACGGCGGGCGCAGGCGCCGCTGACCAGCGGTACCGCGATACCGGCGGCGAGCAGTCCGACGGCGAGTACGGCTCCGGCCTCCGGCAGCAGCCATGCGGTGAAGGCGACCGAACCCGATCCGACGAGCACGGCCGTACCCACGGGCAGCAGCCAGCGCAGCCAGTAGTCCTGCAGTGTGTCGGTGTCGGCCACCAGCCGGGCCAGCAGGTCCCCGCGCCGGTGCTCGCGCAGCCCGGCGGGCGCGATGCGCTCCAGCCGGCGGTACACGGAGACCCGCAGGTCGGCGAGCATCCGCAGCACGGCGTCGTGCGAAACGAGCCGCTCGGCGTACCGGAAAACGGCGCGGCCCATTCCGAACGCCCGGGTGGCCGTGACGGCCACCATCAGGTAGAGCACGGGCGGCTGTTCCGAGGCCCGCGAAATCAGCCAGCCCGACACGGCCATCAGGCCGACGCTGCATCCGACGGCCAGCGCCCCGAGCAACAGACCGAGCCTGAAACGTCCTTGCCACGCCCGAGCAACCGCCCGCACCCGGCGCAGCGGATCACCGGCCGCCCCCGAACCGGCCGCCCCCGAACCGGCCAGCCCCGAACCGACCGGTCCCGAACCGACCGGTCCCGAACCGGCGCCGGCGCCCGCCCGCTCGCGCGCCGCACCGAGGATCCACTCCCCGGCATCCGGGACGTGCTCGCCGCGGCCACCGGCCGCGCCGGAGGACAGCCGCTCGGCGCCGACCGGGGAAGCGGCGAGGCGGGGGAGTGTCTCCACGGCAAGCGGCCCCTCGGGGCCGTCGCCCGCCTCCATCGCCACCACCCGGTCCGCGACGGCGAGCAGCGCCGGCCGGTGCACCACCAACAGCACGGTCCGCCCGGCGGACAGCCGCCGGACCGCGTCCACGATCCCCGCCTCGGTCTCGCCGTCCAGCGCCGCCGTCGGCTCGTCCAGCAGCAGCACGGGCCGGTCCGCGAGGAACGCGCGTGCCAGGGCCAGCCGCTGCCGCTGACCGGCGGACAGTCCCACACCGCCCTCGCCCAGCGGGGTCTGCACCCCGCGCGGCAGCGCGGTCACGAATTCCCAGGCCCCGGCGTCCTTCAACGCCTCGGCCACATCCGCCTCGGAGGCCCCCGCGCGGGCCAACCGCACGTTCTCCGCGATCGTTCCTGCGAACAGGTGCGGCCTCTGCGGCACCCAGGCGATCTGCTGCCGCCACTGCGCCGGCGACAGGTCGGCCAGGTCCACGCCCGCGACCCGGACCCGCCCGGCCGTCGGCGTCACGAATCCCAGCAACACCTGGAGCAGGGTGGACTTCCCCGCTCCGCTCGGCCCGGTGAGGGCCACGCACTCCCCCGGCCCGACCGCGAGCGAGACCGGCCGGGGCGAGTCCTCACTGCGACCCTCGTAGCGGACGGCGATCCCCTCGATCTCGATCCGCAGGGGCGTCCCGCCCGGCAGCTCGGCGGCACCGGCCGTACCGGTGGTGGGGGTCTCCAGGACCTCGAAGATCTCCTCGGCGGCCGCCAGCCCTTCGGCGGCCGCGTGGTACTGGGCCCCCACCTGCCGCAGCGGTAGGTACGCCTCGGGCGCCAGGATCAGGATGACCAGCCCGGTGTAGAGGTCCAGTTCGCCGTGGACCAGCCGCATGCCGATGGTCACGGCCACCAGGGCCACCGACAGGGTCGCCAGCAGTTCCAGGGCGAAGGAGGAGAGGAAGGCGATGCGCAGGGTCCGCATCGTCGCGCGCCGGTAGTCATCGGTGATCTTGCGGATCGACTCGGCCTGAGCCTTGGCCCGGCCGAAGACCTTCAGGGTGGGAAGCCCGGCCACCACGTCGAGGAAGTGCCCGGAGAGCCGGGACAGCAACCGCCACTGGCGGTCCATCCGGGACTGGGTGGCCATGCCGATGAGGATCATGAACACGGGGATCAGGGGCAGCGTCACCACGATGATGGCCGCCGACACCCAGTCCTCGGTGACGACGCGGGCCAGCACGGCGACCGGCACGACCACCGCGAGCCCCAGCTGGGGCAGGTAGCGGGAGAAGTAGTCGTCGAGCGCGTCCACGCCCCGGGTGGCCAGTGACACCAGCGAGCCGGTCCGCTGCCCGGCCAGCCAGCCGGGCCCGAGCTCCGCGGCCCTGTCCAGCAGCCTTCCCCGCAGCTCCGACTTGACCGCCGCGCCCGCCCGGTGCGCGGCCAGCTCCGTGAGCCAGGCGATCAGCCCGCGCCCCAGCGCCACCGCCGCGAGCAGCAGCAGTGGCGTCCGGAGCGCCTGGCCGTCGAGCCCCCGCTCGAAGGCTCCGACCACGATCTCGGCGATCAGCATCGCCTGACCGACGACCAGCCCCGCCCCGGCAAGCCCCAGAGCCACCACCGCCCCCAGGAAGAGGCAGGTGGAACGGGCGTACCGCAGCAGGCGCGGGTCGATCGGTTTCACGTGAAACATCCCCTCGGGGAGGTCGTCAGCCGGACGGGCGGGTCATACGTCACGGGGACTCGGTTCAGGACTCAGTGCACGTCGACGATGTGCTGGGTCCCGATCCGCTTGCGGAACACCCAGTACGTCCAGCCCTGGTAGAGCAGGACGAGCGGGGTGGCCACGGCCGCACACCAGGTCATGATCTTCAGGGTGTACGCGCTGGACGAGGAATTGGTGACCGTGAGGTTCCAAGCCTCGTTCAGCGAGGACGGCATGACGTTCGGGAAGAGCGTGAGGAAGAGCATCGCGACGGCCGCCGCGATGGTGACCCCGGACAGTGCGAACGACCAGCCCTCGCGGCCGATCAGGTTGAGGCCGAGGGCCCCGACCAGCGCCAGCACCGCGACGATCATCGCAATCAGGCTCTGGCCGTCGCCACGCGAGACCTGGGTCCAGGTCAGGAAGACCAGGGCCAGCACCGCGGTGACCACGCCCAGCCGGGTCGCCAGCTTCCGCGAGCGGTCGCGGATGTCACCGACGGTCTTGAGCGAGGTGAAGACCGTGCCGTGGAAGGTGAACAGGGTGAGGGTGACCAGCCCGCCGAGGATCGAGTAGACGTTGAGCAGGTCGAGGAAGGTGCCGACGTACTCCTTGTTCTCGTCGATCTTGACGCCGCGCACGATGTTGGCGAAGGCGACGCCCCACAGGAACGCGGGGATCAGCGAGGTCCAGAAGATCGCGTGTTCCCAGTTGGTCTGCCACCGGTCCTCGGGGCGCTTGTGCCGGTACTCGAAGGCGACGCCACGGATGATGAGGCAGATCAAGATGAGCAGCAGCGGCAGGTAGAAGCCCGAGAAGAGGGTGGCGTACCAGTCGGGGAAGGCGGCGAAGGTGGCACCGCCCGCGGTGAGCAGCCAGACCTCGTTCCCGTCCCACACGGGTCCGATCGTGTTGATCAGGACCCGCTTCTCCGTGCGGTCACGGGCGAGCAACTTGGTCAGTACGCCGACTCCGAAGTCGAAGCCCTCCAGGAAGAAGTAGCCGGTCCACAGGACGGCGATGAGTACGAACCAGACATCGTGGAGTTGCATGGTGTGCGCTCCTCGGCCTCAGTACGAGAAGGCCATCGGCCGGTCGGGGTTCTTGTCGTCCCCACCGATCTTGGTGGGTGGGTTGAGGTCTGCCTCGGTGAGTTCGGGCGGGCCGGCCTTGACGTACTTGACGAGGAGTTTGACCTCGATCACGGCCAACACCGCGTACAGGAGCGTGAACCCGATCATCGAGGTGAGCACCTCGGCCTGTGACACGTTCGGCGAGACCGCGTCCCTGGTGCGCAGGACTCCGTAGACGACCCAGGGCTGGCGACCCATCTCGGTGAAGATCCAGCCCCAGGAGTTGGCTATGAGCGGGAAGCCCATCGTCCAGAGCGCGACGATCCAGTACAGGTTGGTGAACTTCGGGCTCAGCGGCTTCGTGAAGAGCACCAGGTGCGGGACCTCGTCCTCCCCGGTCCGCAGCTGCGTCGGCAGCATGAACCGCTTGCGGGTCAGCCACAGGCCCAGTGCTCCGATGCCGAACGAGGCCATGCCGAAGCCGATCATCCAGCGGAAGCCCCAGTAGGCGACGGGGATGTTGGGCCGGTAGTCGCCGGGGCCGTACTTCTCCTGCTCGGCCTTGTTGACGTCGTTGATGCCCGGGACGAAGGAGGTGAAGTCGTCGTTGGCCAGGAAGGACAGCAGGCCGGGGATCTCTATCGCGACCTTGTTGTGGCCCTTGTCGACGTCTCCGTAGGCGAAGACGGAGAAGGGCGCGGGCGCCTCCCCGTCCCAGAGCGCTTCCGCGGCGGCCATCTTCATGGGCTGCTGCTTGTACATCACCTTGCCGAGCAGGTCACCGCTGATCGCCGTGCCCATACCGGCGATGATCATGACGATCAGCCCGAGGCGCAGCGAGCTCCGCATCACGGGGACGTGCTTCTTGCGGGCCAGGTGGAAGGCGGAGATGCCGGCCATGAACGCGCCGCCGACCAGGAAGGCGGCCGTGATGGTGTGGAAGAACTGGGTGAGCGCGGTGTTCTGGGTCAGCACGAGCCAGAAGTCGGTGAGCTCGGCCCGTCCCCGCTCCTCGTTGATGCGGTACCCGACCGGGTGCTGCATCCAGGAATTGGCCGCCAGGATGAAATAGGCGGACAGGACGGTGCCCATGGACACCATCCAGATGCACGCCAGGTGGATCTTCTTCGGCAGCTTGTCCCAGCCGAAGATCCACAGACCGATGAAGGTCGACTCGAAGAAGAAGGCGATCAGCGCTTCGAAGGCCAGGGGGGCCCCGAAGATGTCGCCGACGAATCGCGAGTAGTCGGACCAGTTCATGCCGAACTGGAACTCCTGGACGATGCCGGTGACGACACCCATCGCGATATTGATCAAGAAGAGCTTCCCCCAGAACTTCGTGGCTCTGAGGTACTTCTCCTTCTCGGTGCGCACCCACGCCGTCTGCAGGCCCGCCGTCAGGGCGGCGAGCGAGATCGTCAGGGGTACGAAGAGGAAGTGGTAGACGGTCGTAATGCCGAACTGCCATCGCGCCAATGTCTCCGGCGCCAAAGCTAGGTCCACGTCGTCTTCTCCTTGTCGTCGCCGTGGTCACAGCCGCAGTCTGCCTGGCGGGTTCCTTCCATATCGGGAGGAAGCAGGACACGCTTGTGAACGCGTTCACATTCACAAGCATTATGTCGCACCACTCTCAGCCACTCTCGAGCGGGGTACCCCTCTAGCCAATTGATTCAACAGATTGTTGAATCCAGCTCATGCAGATACGGATCTCCTGGCCTGCGGGCCAACTCACCGCAACCCTCGACGAGACCCCGACCAGCAAGGCGCTGGCCGAGGCCCTTCCGATTTCCGCCTCCGCCAACACCTGGGGCGAGGAGGTCTACTTCGACACCGGGATCTCCGTCGCCCTGGAGGACGACGCCCAGCAGGTCGTCGCTCCGGGCACGGTCGCGTTCTGGACCGAGGGCGACGCCCTCGCACTCCCGTACGGCCCCACGCCCATCTCACGCGGGGGCGAGAGCCGCCTCGCGAGCCCGTGCAACGTGCTCGGCGCCTTCGACGGCGACCCCCGCCTGCTGTCCACCGTCCGCGACGGCGATCCCATCCGCGTGGAACTCGCCTGAGCCACCCCGAAACGCTCCGGCCGGCCGAGCATCTCCGCCGGGCGGGCGCCCCGGAACCGCCCGGGTGCGCTCACCGCCTCCGGCCCGCCAGCGCCCCCGGTGCCTCATCACCCCCGGCCGCTCGCCGCCCGGGGCTCCGTACCGCCTAGAGCTCCTTGAAGAACGCCTCGGCCGTGTGCAGGAAGAGGTCGTTCGCCTCGGTCTCACCGATCGTGACCCGCAGGCCCTCGCCCGCGAAGGGCCGGACCACCACACCGGCCTTCTCGCATGCACCCGCGAACTCGGCGGTCCGCTCACCCAGCCGCATCCACACGAAGTTCGCCTGCGTGTCCGGAACGGTCCAGCCCTGGGCGACCAGCGCCTCGTGCACCCGGGTGCGCTCGCTCACCAGCGCCCCGACGCGGCCCATCAGCTCGTCCTCGGCGCGCAGCGAAGCCACCGCCGCGTCCTGCGCGAGCTGGCTGACGCCGAAGGGCACCGCCGTCTTGCGCAGCGCCGCCGCAACCGGCTCGTGCGCGACTGCGAAGCCGACCCGCAGGCCGGCCAGACCGTACGCCTTGGAGAACGTACGCAACACGGCGACGTTCGGACGGTCGCGGTAGAGCTCGATGCCGTCCGGTACGTCCGCGTCCCGCACGAACTCGCGGTACGCCTCGTCCAGGACCACCAGGACGTCCGAGGGCACCTGGTCCAAGAAGCGCTCCAGCTCGGCGCGGCGCACGGCCGTGCCGGTGGGGTTGTTCGGGTTGCAAACGAAGATCAGCCGGGTCCGGTCGGTGATCGCCGCGGCCATCGCGTCCAGGTCGTGAACGTCGCCGTCGGTCAGCGGGACCCGCACCGAGGTCGCGCCCGAGATCTGCGTGATGATCGGGTACGCCTCGAAGGAGCGCCAGGCGTAGATCACCTCGTCGCCCGGGCCGGCGGTCGACTGGATCAGCGACTGGGCCACACCGACCGAGCCGGTGCCCGTGGCGATGTGCTCGACCGGCACGCCGAAGCGCTCGGCGAGCTCGTTCACGAGGCCGGTGCAGGCCATGTCGGGGTACCGGTTGAAGTTCCCGGCCGCGGCGACCGCCGTCTCCAGCACGCCCGACAACGGCGGGTACGGGTTCTCGTTCGAGGACAGCTTGTACGCGACAGGCCCTCCCGCGGCAGCCGGCTTGCCGGGCTTGTACGTCGGAATGCCGTCCAGCTCGGCGCGCAGCTTCGGGCTCTTCTCGCTCACCGCAGGTCCTCCTCGACCGTCCCGTACGACGTCGCCGTCGACTCAATACTGCTCACCTTATGAGGATTCCGCCGTTCCGAGAATGGGGGCGCCAGAAATGCGGGGGAGCGCACGCATATATGCGTGCGCCGGTGGCCTGCGCCGTGGCGCGCATCCCTCGTGCAGGTGAGTTGAGAACGACCAGAGATCACATCGTTTTGGCATGCCCGGACCCGACGACAAGCCCCACACTCACCCTCAGCGACCAAAAACCTTCATTTCCAAGGTCATTGTGGGTGGCGAACCATGCAGAAACGTGTCTGTCAACGCCTGCATATGCACCCAGACCACCCTCCCCACCGAGCCCTACTATCGGCTCGCCATGACAGCAGCAGGGAAGCATCAGGTGAGCCGGACCGAGACCACCCGGCGGGCCGCCGGCCGACAGGGCCGGGCCGGCATCAGGGACGTGGCCGCCGCGGCGGGCGTCTCCATCACGACCGTCTCCGACGCGCTCAATGGCAAGGGACGGCTGCCCGACGCCACCCGCCGCCACGTTCGCGAAGTGGCCGACCGGCTGGGCTACCGCCCGTCGGCCGCCGCCCGCACCCTCCGTACCGGCAAGTCCGGCCTCATCGGCCTGACCGTGACGACGTACGGGGATGAACCTTTCACCTTCACCGAATTCGCCTACTTCGCCGAGATGGCCAGGGCCGCCACCTCCGCCGCGCTCGCCCGCGGCTACGCCCTGGTCATCCTTCCCGCCACCTCCCGCCACGACGTGTGGTCCAACGTCGCCCTCGACGGCACCGTCGTCATCGACCCCTCCGACCACGATCCCGTCGTCACCGAACTGGTCCGCCAAGGCTTGCCCGTGGTCTCCGACGGCCGCCCCGCAGGCTCCCTCCCCGTCACCGCCTGGGTCGACAACGACCACGAGGCCGCCGTACTCGGCCTGCTGGACCACCTCGCCGCCGCCGGTGCCCGCCGGATCGGCCTGTTGACCGGGACCACCACCGACACCTACACCCGGCTCTCCACCACCGCCTACCTCAGCTGGTGCGAGCGCGTCGGCCAGGACCCCGTCTACGAGTCCTACCCCGCCCACGACCCGTGCGCGGGCGCCGTCGCCGCCGACCGGCTCCTCGCCCGCCCCGACCGGCCCGACGCGGTCTACGGGCTCTTCGACCCCAACGGCACCGATCTGCTCGCCGCCGCCCGCCGCTACGGCCTGCGCGTACCCGAGGACCTGCTGCTCGTGTGCTGCAGCGAGTCCACCGTCTACGCCAACACAGAGCCGCCCATCACCACCCTGTCCCTCAAACCCCGCCGCATCGGCACCGCCGTCGTACAGCTGCTCATCGACGCGATCGAGGGAGTGGACACCGGACGCCCCGTCGAACAGGTCGTCCCGACCGAACTCATCATCCGTACCTCTTCGCAGCGCAGGCAGCCCCGCACGACCGTCAGCCCGCCCCGTTCGCCGGCCCAGGACTGACCGACAGACCGTCCGGTCGGCCCGTCGAAGGGTCTCCCGCGGACGGTCCGCGGACCGTCCGCGGACCGTCCGAGGGCCATCCGACGACCGACCGAGCACCGACCAAGGACCGGCCGAGGATTTCCGCAACGCCGATATCGGGAGAAAACGGTAGGAACGATCGGCTCCGCAAAGGATTCACCACCCCTGGTGCGTCACAGAGCGCGAGCCGCATTCCTATGATGGGCGCACGACATCACGGACCCTCCTCACTGGAGGTCAGGAGGGTCCGCAGGTGTACGGCAGCGCGACGGTGGTGGAGGGGTCGATGACTCAGGGGGCCGGTCAGGGACCCGCGATGCGGACGGACACGCTGCGGGACTTCCGGGTTCCCGTCACCGAACCCGCCCTGTACGCCGTAACCACGTCCACCGGGCTGCCCGGAGAGCCCCCGGTGTACGGCGAGTACCCGGCGTACTACGAGGACGCCACGCCGAACGTGCCCCCGCAGCCCGGCTACCCGCCGCACGCGCCCACACCCCACCCGGCCGCACCGCAGGCGCCCGCACAGCAGCCTCCGTACCCCGACACGCGCATCCACGCGCGCCCCGATGCCGAACCGGCTCAGGCGACGCCCCGGGGGCCCGGCGAGGACGACCTGGAGGGCTACACCCCCACCTACCGGGACCTACCCGTCATCGGCCGCGGCGCACTCGGTGGCCCCGGCGACACCGTCCAGGTCCAGTACGTGCCCCAGGAACAGGCGGCGGGTCCCGGCCCCCTCTACGTGGTCGGCGACGTCCACGGCTACCTCGACGAGCTCGTCACCGAACTCCACGCCCAGGGTCTGATCGACGCGGAGCGCCGCTGGTCCGCCGGCAACGCCCGGCTCTGGTTCCTCGGCGACTTCACCGACCGCGGCCCCGACGGCATCGGCGTCATCGACCTCGTCATGAGACTGTCGGCCGAGGCCGCCGCCGCCGGCGGCTACTGCAAGGCCCTGATGGGCAATCACGAGCTCCTGCTCATCGGCGCCAAGCGGTTCGGCGACACCCCGGTCGTCTCCGGCGCCGGCACCGCCACCTTCCAGGCCGCCTGGCTCCTCAACGGCGGCCAGCGCACCGACATGGAACGCCTGCAGGACGTCCACCTGCAGTGGATGTCCCGCCTGGACGCAGCCGTCCTGGAGGAGGGCCACCTACTGCTGCACTCCGACACCACGGCCTACCTCGACTACGGCGACTCCATCGAGGACGTCAACGACACCATCCACGAGCTCCTCAACCGCGGTGACGCCGACATCACCTGGGACCTCTTCCGCAAGTTCACCAAGCGGTTCGCCTTCCGCGACGAGGAAACCGGCCCGACAGCCGTCCGCGAACTCCTCGACACCTACGGCGGCAGCCGCGTCGTCCACGGGCACAGCCCCATCCCGTACCTGCTCGGTGAAGTGGGCACCGAGGACGGCGACGAGTCACGCGGCCCCGAGGCCGTGGACGGCCCGCACGTGTATGCGGACGGGCTCGCCATCGCGATGGACGGCGGGGTGACGATGGCGGGCAAACTGCTCGTCGTACAACTTCCCCTGAGCGACTGAGAGCTTACGGAGAGGGGTATTTCCGGAAAGCCCCTGTCACGGCGTGGCGTGGGCGCTCTACCATCGCTCTATCCATAGCAGGCTCTCCTCCGTTTGTGCCGGTGCCCGGGTCTACGCGGGCATACCGGCTTCTACGGAGCATCGGGGGATGCACATGACCAGCGCTCCGCACCTGCTGACCGAAGACCGACCGGAGTTCGATCGGCTCGTCGACGAGGCGCTGCGCGCCGCGCACGAGCGGCCCGAACTCGCCACCCTCGGCGAACGGCTGAACGCCGAACAGCTGCGCACCATGGCACAGGGGGCCAGCGCCCTACTGGCGGCCGCGGCCGCCGCCGAGTACGACCACTACGTGAAGGTCCGCGAGGAACGACGCGACGGAGTACTGACCCCGCCCGGCATGACGGGGGACGAGGACGGCGCCCAGGACGGCGGGGGAGGTGCGGGCATCGGCGCCGTGGTCGCGGTCCTCGCGCCCGTACTGGCGGGCACCGCGATGCTGATCTTCCTGCTCGTGGGCTACATCCTGAAGATGATCGAGCCCGAACCGGCCTTCGCCGAAACCATGCTGACGGCGGGCTGGCTCTTCGGCGGGCTCACCGCGGCCGCTCTGCTCTTCGCCGTGATCGGGCTGCTGGTGACGGCCGTCCGCAACAGTGCGACCGAGGTGGCGGCGGACGAAACGGAGGCGATACCCGACGAGGTCGCCCGGGCCCGCGAGGCCTGGCGGCACGCCCTGCTGGAGCGCGGCATCATGCCCTTCCTGCGGGACGCACTGGCCGATCCGAGCGCCGGCCCCGGCTTTCCCACGCCCCGCACCCCGGCGGCCGGCCGCATCCCCAACCTGGGTTACAGCCGGCCCGACTTCACCAGCCCGGGATCCCCGTCGGAGAGCCCCCGGCCCGGCTACACGCCTCCGGACTTCACCAGCCCGGACTTCGGCGGCCCGGAACACGAACCGGAGTGATCGCGGCGCGGGGCGCCAGCGCCTCGCACCGGCCACCGACCGTAAGGAGGCGCCCCCGGAAACTCCGGTGAGGTGCCGGTGCACCGTGCATCGTCCCCACCGGTCCGGTCACCTGCCCCCCGGATATCGCAAGGCCGCCTCAGACTGTCCGGAAACCATCACTATGGTCCGTTCATCACTTGAGAGGGCCCCATCTCGTCCATATGGTCATTTACGACCGTAGCGGTGAACCACCACAGCAGGGGACTCAGATGGAAGACGGGCGGACGGCCGGGGCCGTCCTGGGGCTTGCGGGCTTCAACGCTGCACTGACCGTGGCAGCGACCGCCGCCACTTGGGATGACGGCCCCACTCCGTGGGCGGCCGCTGCCGCGACTTCCGCACTCGTCTTCCTCGTGCTCCTCCGCAAGCGCTGACGATCGCGATCCGGCCAGATCGTCGGCTGGAGCAACCGGAACGACCGCCCGGTGAGCACGGGGTGCCTCTGTGAGGGCGACCGACCGCAGACCGTCGAACCGGGCCGCCCCCGCCCCTCCGGCACCTGCGAGCCCAGGGGCCCTGGATGAGGGACCGACCGACGGCTCCCCCCACGGCGCCTTCAGGTCGCCGCCGTGCTCACGGCAATTGTCCTGCGAGATCTTCATCGGGGGAAGGAACTGTCCGCAGATCGGCCTGGTTCTCCCGCCTCAATCCGTAAAGGAAACCCCCTGGTCAGTAATCGGAAACGCCTGGCCCGGGGCTACGCCTGCCACTAGCGTCGGCGTCGAACTCTCATCCGCACCATCACCGGGGGGACTCATGCACGCCCGCACGACGCAACTGGCGGCCTCAGCCGTAGCAGCTGTCATCGGCCTGCTCCTCACGTCAGGGTGTGCCCCGGCGCAGGAGCCGAAGGCCGCCGCTGGGGTGTCGTCCGCCACTCCGCCGACCAAGGCCGCCGACACACCCCTAACGATGGCCCAGCTCAAGACCCTCGCCTTTAAGGACGGAGAAGTCCCGCAGGCCGACGAACCCATCGAGGTACGCGAACCGATGCCGGAAGGCAGCGGGCGCACCTTCCCGCCCATATCCGACCCCTCCTGCCAGCCGCTCATCGACGCCCGTTCGGGTTCGGGTTCATTCGCTCACGTCTTCCAGACCTTCAACTGGAAGACGAGCATCGATGGTGGCGGCTCAACACTCGCCTCCTACGAGAAGGGCAAAGCCGAGCAGCTCTTCGCACAGCTCAAGCAGGCCCTTGCCACCTGCCGGTCATACCGGGGCGAGGGCTACGCAGGGAAGTTCGAGGCGACGGTGAAGACGGAGGCACCGCCGCAGGTCGGCGACGAGGCAGTCGCCTTCCGGGAGATCATCCCCTTGGGGCCGGAGTACCCCGCAGACCGCAACGAGCAATTGATCGTGGTACGCACGGGAAACACCATCGCCACGTTCTCCGAGCTCAGCATGGGCAAGGAAATCCTGGCGTTCCCCGTTGAGCTGGTAAGTCGGCAGGTGGAACGGCTGCGGGACGCTCAACGAGCCTGATCAAGCGAACCGACCGACCGACGGCTCCCCCCACGGCGCCGTCGGACAGTCGCGTTCGCCCAGGTCAGTCGGCCAGCGGCAGGTAGACCCGGCTGCCCGAGGCCGCGAACTCGGCGGACTTCTCCGCCATGCCCGCCTGGATCTCCTCCGCCTTCAGGTCGCCGCCGTGCTCACGGCGGATGTCCTGCGAGATCTTCATCGAGCAGAACTTCGGACCGCACATGGAGCAGAAGTGCGCGGTCTTGGCCGGCTCCGCCGGGAGGGTCTCGTCGTGGAACTCGCGTGCCGTGTCCGGGTCGAGGGCCAGGTTGAACTGGTCCTCCCAGCGGAACTCGAACCGCGCGTCGGACAGGGCGTCGTCCCACTCCTGGGCGCCCGGGTGCCCCTTGGCCAGGTCCGCGGCGTGCGCCGCGATCTTGTACGTGATGACGCCGGTCTTGACGTCGTCGCGGTTGGGCAGGCCCAGGTGCTCCTTGGGCGTGACGTAGCAGAGCATCGCGGTGCCCCACCAGGCGATCATCGCGGCGCCGATGCCCGAGGTGATGTGGTCGTACGCGGGCGCGACGTCCGTGGTCAGCGGGCCGAGCGTGTAGAACGGCGCCTCCTCGCAGATCTCCTGCTGGAGGTCGATGTTCTCCTTGATCTTGTGCATCGGGACGTGGCCCGGGCCCTCGATCATCGTCTGGACGTTGTGGCGCTTGGCGATCGTGTTCAGCTCGCCCAGCGTCTTCAGCTCGGCGAACTGCGCCGCGTCGTTGGCATCCGCGATCGAACCGGGGCGCAGGCCGTCACCGAGGGAGTACGTGACGTCGTACGTCGCGAGGATCTCGCAGAGCTCCTCGAAGTTCGTGTAGAGGAAGTTCTCCTTGTGGTGCGCCAGGCACCACGCGGCCATGATCGAGCCACCGCGCGAGACGATGCCGGTCTTGCGGCGGGCGGTCAGCGGCACGTAGGGGAGGAGCACGCCGGCGTGGACCGTCATGTAGTCGACGCCCTGCTCGGCCTGTTCGATGACCGTGTCCTTGTAGATCTCCCAGGTCAGGTCCTCGGCGCGGCCGTCGACCTTCTCCAGCGCCTGGTAGAGCGGGACGGTGCCGATCGGAACGGGCGAGTTGCGCAGCACCCACTCGCGGGTGGTGTGGATGTTGCGGCCGGTCGAGAGGTCCATGACCGTGTCGGCGCCCCACTTGGTCGCCCAGGTCATCTTGTCGACCTCCTCCTCAATGGAGGAGGTGACCGCGGAATTGCCGATGTTGGCGTTGACCTTCACCAGGAACCGCTTGCCGATGATCATCGGCTCGATCTCGGGGTGGTTCACGTTCGCCGGAAGCACGGCGCGACCTGCGGCGATCTCCTCGCGGACGACCTCGGGGGAGACGTTCTCGCGGATCGCGACGTACTCCATCTCCGGGGTGATCTCGCCGCGGCGGGCATACGCGAGCTGCGTGACGGCGGCGCCGCCGCGACCGCGGCGGGGCTGGCGGGGGCGGCCCGGGAAGACCGCGTCGAGGTTCTTGAGGCCGCCGCGCGGCGAGGTGTGCTTGATGCCGTCGTCCTCGGGGCGCACGGGGCGACCCGCGTACTCCTCGGTGTCCCCGCGGCTGATAATCCAGTTCTCGCGCAGTGGCGCGAGGCCGCGGCGGACGTCGGTCTCGATCTGCGGGTCGGTGTACGGACCGGACGTGTCGTAGAGCGTCACGTCCTTGCCGTTGGTGAGGTGGACCTGGCGAACCGGCACCCGGAGGTCGGGGCGGGAGCCCGCCAGGTATCCCTTGTGCCAGCCGGGCTGGCGCTCGGTCTGGCCGTCGGCGTCCTGGCTGACGGCAGGCGTGCGTGCGTCCTGAATGGTCATGAGACCTGATCTCCCTACGCCGGCATTACCCGGTAACAGGTTCGGCGGTCGACGCAGCCTCTTCCCGTACGCATCGGTGATGCCCGTACGGTGATCAGCGTCCTCTCAGCCCGGTGCTCCGAGCTCCCGCGTTGTGCAAAGGTGCCCCCACGCTAGCGTCATCCATGGCGTGCTGAACAGTGGGCCCCCTCATCTCTTGCGATGATCTGCTGGTGACGCCCTCGCCGCAGCCCCCCATCGAGCACACTGAGCCCCATGGCCACAACGGCCACGCGCATGCGGGCCCCGGACCGTCCGACGGGCACTCCGACAGACACTCCGACGGGCACTCCGGCGGTGGCTCGGACGGGCAACCCCCGGGTCCACCCCACAACCACGGCCACGGCCACAGTCATGGCCACGGCCCGGCGGCCCCCGTCTCGAAGCACCTGCGCAAGGTCATCGCGGCCGTACTGATCCCCTTCGCCGTGGCCGTCTTCGTCGGCATGGTGGTGCTCTGGCCGGGCGGCGCCCCCGGCCACGAGCGCACGGGGGTGGGATTCGACCGGCAGACCCAGCAGGGCGTGGTCGTGTCGATCGAACAGGTCGACTGCAAGTCCGTGAACGCCGCGCAGGTACCGACGACCGGAACTCCCACTGCCCCCGGGGGCAGTGGGGCCCAGGCCGCGCCGACCGGTGAGTGCAAGAAGGCCACCGTCGAGGTCACCAGCGGCCCGGACAAGGGCCGCACCTTCGTGGAGGTCGTCCAGCCGGGCGCGCCGCGGCAGTTGGAGGACGGCCAGGAGGTGGTGGTGGCGTACGCACCGGACGCCCCCCGTGACCTGCAGTACTCGGTGATCGACGTGAACCGCAAGCTCCCGATGGCGCTGCTGGCCGGCATCTTCGCCGTCGCGGTCGTCGTCGTCGGGCGGATGCGCGGGCTGTTCGCGCTGATCGCGCTGGTGGTCAGCTTCGGCGTGCTGACCCTCTTCATCCTCCCGGCCATCCTGCAGGGTTCGAATCCGCTGGTCGTCGCGGTGGTCGGGGCGAGCGCCATCATGCTGATCGCGCTCTACATGTGCCACGGACTGACCGCCCGTACCTCGGTGGCCGTCCTCGGCACCCTGGTTTCGCTGCTCCTGATCGGGCTGCTCGGCTCGGGGTTCATCGACTGGGCGTTCCTCAGCGGCAACACCGACGACAACACCGGGCTGATCCACGGGCTGTACCCGGACATCGACATGAGCGGTTTGCTGCTCGCAGGCGTGATCATCGGATCGCTGGGCGTACTCGACGACGTGACGGTCACCCAGACGTCGGCGGTGTGGGAGCTGCACCACGCGGACCCCTCGATGGGGCCGCGCGCGCTCTACCGGGCGGCCATCAGGATCGGCCGCGACCACATCGCGTCGGTGGTCAACACCCTGGTGCTGGCCTACGCGGGTGCCGCGCTGCCGCTGCTCCTACTGTTCTCGATCGCGAACAGCAGCATGGGTTCGGTGGCCAATAGCGAGCTGGTGGCGGAAGAAATCGTACGGACCCTCGTGGGATCGATCGGCCTGGTGGCCTCGGTCCCCGTGACGACGGCGCTGGCCGCACTGGTGGTTTCTGCCGACCGACCGGGATCCACGGCGGGCACCCCGGCCGCGGGGACGGTCCGCGGCCGGGGCCGGCGGCGCAAGCGCTGAGCGGCCAAGGCGCCGGCCGGCCGTTCGGACCAGACCAGCGACCGGTCAGCCGGCGTTCTGTTCGTTCTGCTGCGATTCGGCAAGGATCTTGCCGAGGGCCTCGTCGAGGTTCTCCTCGAAGTCGCCCAGATTGCGCTCCTGTCCGAGCGGAACGATCCGGTCGGTCCGGTCGAGGAACGCGACGAGCGGCGCCGCGCTGGCACGGAACAGGGCCCGGTCGCCGCCGACCTGAAGGCGGATGTGGACGTCGGACAGGTCCTCCGGGTGGGTGGGGGCGATGTGCACATCGCCGTCACCGCACGGCTTGTTGATGCCGTCGAGGAGGAGCTCCCGGCCGAACGCCCAGGTCACGGGCGCATCTCCGGGAAGGTGAAAGGTCAGGCGGACTGCGTAGGGGTCGCGTGCGTCGTACCGGAGTTCCACCGGAATCCGGAACGAGAGCTCCTCGGAAACGAGGAAGCTCATCATGACCTCTGCCTGTACCGACTCGCGCATTGACTACCCCGCTGTAGTTGAAGTGGCCAGGAATGATCCCCCAGGACCCACTTGACAAGAGTGGTGGAAGCGGTAGCAGATCACAAGGAGTGAGTTTTCAGATACTGATAGAGAACGAGAGGGTGCTCAACAGCGCGCCTACTTCACTCCGTAGCCGATTGACTACATAGAGCAATCGTTCTTCTTGGTGGAGGGGTAGAGAAATGGCCATCGTCGCGACCGTGTCGCCGGCCGTCATGGGGATGGCTGCGCAGATCGTGCCGAGGGCATATTCCTGACGTTCGACCACCGGTTGCATTCGCCCGAGCGCCCCGATCCGGTTTTCCAGGGACCGGAGATCACGGACGGTATAGGGGGTGATGGCCTCGACCGGATGGCGGTCGTAGTAGTCCTTGCGCGCCTTCTCGTCGAGTTGCCCGAGCAGGCATTGCCCGATGGCGTGCGCATGGCCGGTCTCACGGAAGTCGGCCCACTCCTCGCAGGCCGGGCTGGCCGGAGTGTCCGAGACACCCACCACCTCGATCTCGCCCTCGCGGTAGACCGCGAAGTAGACGGGGGCCCCGACCGTGTCGCGGAAGTGCGCGAGCGAGTCGAGGATCATGCCGCGACGTTTCTGCTGGAGTCCCCCACGGGCGAGCCGCTCCGCGGCCTCCCCCAGTACGAACACGCCGCGCACTCTGCGCAGATAGCCCTCGTGCGTCAGTGTGCGCAGCAGGTGGTACGCGGTGGGAAGCGGGAGCCCGGCCTCGCGCGCCAGCTGTTTTGCCGGGGCTCCCCCGCTATGGGACCCCACCGCTTCGAGCAGCCTCAGCGCGCGCTGCACCGAACCGATCAGAGTCGGCACACCGGCGTTGTGAACCGGAGACAAAGCTCACCCCCAGGCGTGGCAGCGGGCCCTTGGGGAGGCCCGCCCTGCGGGGGCCGCCCCCGCGCCTGCCGTGGATCCTGGGGGTCGTACTCGGGCGGCTCGTTAGCGTCGCCGCAGGTCAGAGCGGCTGGTCGGAGCGGCGGTACCGGCTTTCGGTGCCCAGGGAACGGCATAGATTGCCACTCTATCCACCGATTCCGGGGATGTGAGCCGTTCAGCGCGTCATGTTCCCTCGCCTGGCTCAATCCCAGGTCCGCCCGAGCCGCTCCTGGCTACCACTTGTCGGAGGAGGCCTTCGAGCCGCCGCCGCTGAACTTCTTCACGACGAAGATCAGTCCGCCGACGAGGCCGACGAAGAGGAGCAGCTTGAAGACGAATCCGATCAGCGCGCCCAGGATGCTGGTGATCACGCCGCCGAAGACGAAGACGGCCAGCAGCGGAACCGCGACCCACTTAACCCACCAGGGCATGCCTGCGAATATCTTTCGGATGCCGTCCATGTCATCGACCTCTTCTTCGTCCGTGGCTGCGCCCGCTACTTCCTGCTCTCGATGCTAGGAGCCCGGGGCCCCGCATCGGGGCCCGCGAGCCCTCGGAGTCCCCTGATCCGCCCCTTAGGGGGATCAGGGCCGCAACCCTCATCCGGCGGGGCCGCTCAACCCTCCGGCGGTGAGAACACCACCATCACCTTGAGGTCCTCGGTGATGTGGTGGAACTTGTGCGCAACACCCGCCGGGACGTAGACGACGCTGCCGCGCGCCACGGTCGTTGTCTCCTCCCCGACCGTGATCGAAGCCCGGCCGCTGACGACGAAGTACACCTCGTCCTGGCGGTGCGGCAGCTGCGGATCGGTCTGTCCGGCGTCGAGCGCGTACAGCCCGACCGACATGTTCCGCTCGCGCAGGAACTGCAGATAGGCGCCGTCGTTCGCGGCCCGCTCCGCTTCGAGCTCGTCAAGCCGGAAGGCTTTCATCGTCGTTGTGCCCCTTGTACTCGATCGTTCCCTTGCATCCGCTGATCTGCGGATGTTCCACCGGGATCTTCTCTGCCACGATCAGACACATGACGAATTTCGTAGTCAAGACGCTCGCCAATGCGGCGGCCCTGGCCGTCGCCATCTGGCTGCTTTCCGGCATCACCCTCGACGACGGCAGCAGTACGGGCCGACGGGCGCTCACCCTGATCCTGGTCGCACTGGTCTTCGGCCTGGTCAACTTGCTCGTCAAGCCGTTGGTGAAGCTGCTCTCATTGCCGCTGTTCATCCTCACCCTCGGGCTGTTCACGCTCGTCGTGAACGCCCTGATGCTGCTGCTGACCTCGTGGCTGGCCTCGCAGCTCGACCTCAGCTTCCACGTCGACGGCTTCTGGACCGCCCTGCTCGGCGGCCTGATCATCTCCATCGTCTCCTGGGCCATGAACATGGTCCTGCCCGACAAGAACTGAACGGGCCTGCCATGTACCGCGTCTGCTTCGTCTGCACGGGCAACATATGCCGCTCCCCCATGGCCGAGTCGGTCTTCCGTGCCCACGTGGCGGCCGACGGCCTCGACACCCTGGTCGAGGTGGACAGCGCCGGCACCGGCGGTTGGCACGAGGGGGACGGGGCCGATCCGCGCACCATCGCCGTCCTGGAGGCGGCCGGCTACGAGCAGGACCACCGGGCCCGCCAGTTCCGCTCCTCCTGGTTCGCCCGCCTGGACCTCGTCATCGCGCTCGACGCCGGGCACCTACGGGACCTGCGGGCGCTCGCGCCCACTGCGCAGGACGCCGCCAAGGTGCGGCTGCTGCGGTCCTACGACCCGGCGGCGTCGGCCGCGGAGACCGACGTACCGGACCCTTACTACGGGCCGCGGGGCGGGTTCGAGGAGTGCCTGGAGCTGGTCGAGGCCGCGAGCCCCGGCCTGCTGGACGCCGTACGCGCCGCCGTGAAGGAGCACACCGCGTGAACGAATACGCCCCGCAACAGGCCGGAGCGGCCGCGCTCGGCGACGGCACCCGAGCCGTCCGGGCCGGACTGCCCGAGGCCGTCAAGAACGAACCTCCCCTGCCCGGCCCGGTCTTCGCCGCCCATTTCCACCTCCCCGGCGACGTCGAAGGCCCGTACGCCTACGGGCGCGACACCAACCCCACCTGGACGCTGCTGGAACGGGCGATCGGGGAACTGGAGGCCCCCGGCGAGGACGTGCACACCATCGTCTTCGCCTCCGGCATGGCGGCGGTCTCCGCCGTCCTCCTCTCCCAGGCGCACACCGGCGAGACCGTGGTCCTGCCCGACGACGGCTACCAGGCCCTCCCCCTGCTGCGCGAGCAGCTGGAGGCGTACGGGATCCACGTGCGCACCGCTCCGACCGCCGACGACGCCCAGCTCGCGGCCCTCGACGGGGCCCGGCTGCTGTGGATCGAGACCCCCTCCAACCCCGGGCTCGACGTGTGCGACGTACGCCGCCTCGTGGACGCGGCGCACGCCGGCCGGACCCTGGTCGCCGTCGACAACACCCTGGCCACCCCGCTCGGGCAGCGGCCCCTGGAGTTGGGGGCGGACTTCTCGGTGGCGAGCGGCACCAAGGGCCTCACCGGCCACGGCGACGTACTGCTCGGGTACGTCGTCTGCCGCGATCCGGAGCTCGCCGCCCGCGTCCGACGGTGGCGCAAGATCGTCGGTGCGATCCCCGGGCCCATGGAGGCCTGGCTCGCGCACCGCTCCCTCGCCACGATCCAACTGCGCGCGCACCGGCAGTGGACCAACGCACTGGCCGTCGCCGAGGCACTGACGCACCGGACGGACGTGCACGGACTGCGCTACCCGGGGCTTCCCACGGACCGCTCCCACAAGACGGCCGCCCGGCAGATGCGGGGCTTCGGGTCGGTGGTCTCCTTCACCCTGCCCGACCGCGCGCACGCGGAGCGGTTCATGGCCGCCCTGCACCTGGTCGAAGACGCCACGAGTTTCGGCGGGGTACGGTCCACCGCCGAGCGGCGCGGACGTTGGGGAGGCGACGCCGTGCCGGAGGGCTTCATCCGCTTCTCCGCCGGCGCCGAGGACACCGAGGACCTCGTCGCGGACGTGCTGCGCGCCCTCGACCACGCGGGCGCCAAGGGCTGAACCAGGGACGCCATCGCCGTGCGGAGCGGTCCGAGCCTCCCCCCTAGTGGCTCGGACCGCTCCGGGTTCTGCGCGCGAAGAACCACGTGACAAGGCTAATTGACTCTTCGTCAGAGTCCAATCACGGTAACGACAGGGAGCTATCTGCATATTTATAGTTGAAGGCCCCCACCGAGAGGTGCAGCGATGGACCTGACCCTGCTGCGCACCTTCGTCGCCGTCCACCGAGCCGGTTCCTTCACGCGCGCAGCCACCCTCCTCGGACTGTCCCAGCCCGCCGTGACCTCGCAGATCCGTACGTTGGAGCGCCAGTTGGGGCGCCCGCTCTTCCACCGCCGCGCCCGTGGCGTCACCCCGACCACCGTCGGCGACGAGCTGGCCCACAAGGCCGCCCCGCACCTCGACGCCCTGCTGCGGATCACCGAGGCCGAACGGGAGGCCGCCGGCGCGTTACGCACCCTCCACGTCGCCGGGCCTCCCGAGTTCCTGTGCCTGCGCGTGCTTCCCGCCCTCGCCCTCCTGGTCGGCCAGGGCCATACCCTGCGCGCCGCCCCGCAGACCGATGCCGAGGCCACCCTCGACGGGCTCGCCGCCGGCCACCACGACCTCGTCGTCACCACCGCCCACCCCAGGGGCGGGCTCTACACCACCACCGCACTGTGCGACGAGGAGCACGTCCTGGTCGCCGCGCCCTATTGGGCCGCCCTCGTCGACGTGGACCGGCTGCGCGAGGAGGGCTCCTCCGCGCTGGACGGCATCCCGCTGGTCGAGGTCCACGAGAGCCTGCCGCTCATCACCCGCTACTGGGCCGCCGTATTCGACGCCCTGCCCGATGCCGGGCCCCTGGCCGCCACCGTGGTCGTACCCGACCTCCGGGCCGTACTGGAGTGTGTCCAGGCCGGCGCCGGGTTGGCCGTCCTGCCGCGCTACCTGTGTCAGGACGCCCTGGACAGCGGTCGGATCGTGGCGCTGACGGAGCCCGCCGTGCCGCCGCTGCGCACCTGGTTCCTGGTCGTGCGGACCGGGAGCCTGGCCCTCGCCCACCTCGCCCGGGCGCACGACCGGCTGCTGGCCGCCGCAGTGCACTGGTGAGCCCGCTCTTTGCCGGCACGTGGCGCGTTTCAGAAGCGGAGTGGCGGGCCACTCTTCTCCCATGACCGAACGTCCCGTGGTCAAACGCACCGCCCGCGCGATCCTGCTCGACGGTGACGACCTGATCCTCATCAAACGCACCCGGCCCGGCGTCGACCCGTACTGGCTCACCCCCGGCGGAGGAGTGGAGCCCTCGGACTCCACCGTCGTCGACGCCCTCCACCGCGAGGTCCACGAAGAACTCGGCGCGAAGATCACCGATGTGGTGCCCTGCTTCGTCGACACCGTCGAGCACATCGCCGACAGGGGGGTGACCGGCGTGAAGGTGCAGCACTTCTTCGTCTGCCGCCTCGAATCGATGGACCCGAACCTCCGGCACGGCCCCGAGGTCGACGAGCCCGAAGGCGAATACGAGATCGTCCGCGTGCCCTTCAGTCGGGTGGGCATCGCTGCCGTCCATCTCGTCCCGCTGTCCCTGCGGCACTATCTCGACGGCAATATCGAGGGTGTCCGCGCCATGCACGCTCCCGACCTGGGCTGATGCCGAGCTGAGACCGGCGGGCTGCCTCCGGTCTCAGCCGGCGATGCCGGCCAGCTCCTCCACCGCATCGTGCCGGATCCGCTCACAGGGGATGCCGATCCGCAGGAGCTCGTCCACTCCGTTGCGGATCATCGCGGGCGGGCCGGAGATGAACGCGTCGTACGAGCTCCACGGCCCGTGCTCACTCACCGCGTGCGGCAGCTGTCCGGCCAGCCCGTCGCCGATCACGGGGCGCACCGACAGCCACGGGTGCGAGCGCTGGAGCCCCAGCAGCGTGTCCTTGTCGTAGAGGTCGCTGTCACTGCGGGCCCCGAAGAACACCTCTACCGGCCGTCGCTCGCCGTGTTCGGCGACGTCCTCGATCAGCGCCTTGATCGGAGCGATCCCGGTGCCCCCGCCCAGGCACAGCATGCCGTTGTCCGTGGTGTGGTCCACCACCATCGAACCGGCCGGCGGTCCCAGGCGCAGGACGTCTCCCGGGCGTGCGTGGCGCACCAGCGCGTTGGAGACCCAGCCCGCAGGGACGGCCTTGACGTGGAAGGACAGCAGCCCGTCGGCGCGCGGGGCCGAGGCGAAGGAGTAGTGCCGCCACACCCGCGGCCACCACGGGGTCTCCAGGCTCGCGTACTGGCCCGCGAGGAAGGCGTAGGGCTGGTCGGGGCGGACCGTCAGTACCGCGATGTCCGGGGTGCGTAGATCATGGGAGACCACCTCGGCGTGCCACCACGCGGGGGCCTTCGCCTCTTCCTCCGCCGCCGCGTCGATCATGATCTGGGAGATCGCGGTGTACGCCCGCACCCAGGCGGCCTGCGTCTCGGGGCCCCAGCTGTCCCGCGAGTACCGGGACAGTGCCCCGACGAGGGCCTCGCCCACCGCCGGGTAATGCCCGGCCATCGTGCCGTACTTGCGATGCCCGGCGCCCAGTCGGCGCAGATAGGGGACGAGGACGGCGGGATCGTCGATGTGCTCGGCGGCGGTCAGCAATGCCTTCAGGAGCCGGTCCCGCTGTACGTCCATGGCGGCGGGGAACATACCGCGCACTTCCGGGTGCCCGGTGAACACCAGTGCGTAGAAGTACGAGGTCACCTTGTCGGCGACGGGGGCGATCTCCGCGAGGGTCCGGCGGATGAGTACGGCATCCGGTGAGGGCTCGATCGCACCGCCCTCGCCGGATATCCGGGCCGATTCGCGTCTGTCCGATCTGGTGGGCGGAGCGTCCATGCGGTGCCTCGCTTCGAGCATCTCGGTCGGTCTGCACACGCCACGGCCAGTGAATCCGTGGTTCCGGGCTTCACAGCGTGCCAGCCGACCCTGAGGCCTGCGGGGAAATGCAGAAAATCCGCGATTCGAACCCACTTTCCTCCTAAGATGCGTCAACTCCCGGGCGCGTCAACCCTACGAGCTGGTATGCCTCCCGGAGATCCCGACCCTCATAGACATGGGTCGCGCGTTCGGCGAGATAAGGCCTCGCATTTACCGCGACCGAGACCGGCACCGCCTCGAAGAGCATCGCGTCGGTCACCGAATCCCCGTAGGCGACACAGTCGGCCCGGCTCACACCGAACTGCGCGCAGAGCCGGTCCGCCACCGTGACTTTGCCCTCGGGCGTCAGGATCCCGGACTCCTCCACCGGACGGGTGAACGGCACCTCCGGGAAGACCGAGCCGTGCGCAGCATGCGCACCCCACTCCAGCAGCAGCTCCACGAAGAACGACGGCGATAGCGAAATCACCGCGCAGTAGTCCCCGCGTTCCCTGATCTCCTGCCACACGTCCCGGATCCCCGCGAGCCAGGGAGCCCCGTCGAACGCCGCCCGGACGTGCGCGGGCGTCAGATCGGCCCAGAGGGCGTGGGCGGCCACGGAGAACTGGTGCGGGCCCATCTTCTGCGCTCCGAAGGCCCGTTCCAGCTCGGCGATCTCGGCGCTCAATCCGAGTTGGCGGGAGATCTCGACCGGCGCCGCCGAACCGTACATCAGCGTTCCGTCGAGGTCGAAGAGGTGCAGGAGGGTCATGGCCAACGAGGCTAGTCGGTCCGTTTCACGTGAAACACCGTGTTTCACGTGAAACACCGTCCGACGGCCCGCGCGGCGGCACCTGGCGTTTCACGTGAAACATCCGACCCCAAATCCTCTGGACGACCCCCAGTCCATGATCCAGTCTGGGCCAGGTGACACCACCACACCTCACCGATCTACCGATCCGGGCGCTCACCGTGGATGATCTCCACCGCTGCGCCGACCTGTCCGAAGATCGCGGCTGGCTCCGCGAGGAACACAAGTGGCGTTTGCTCCTCGCCGCCGGAAACGGCTACGGCGTCGACGCCCCGGACGGCCGGGGACTCGCGGCGGCCTGCGTCGTCACCCGCTACGGCGACGCCCCTGCCGGACCGGAGCTCGCCGCGATCGGGATGGTTCTCGTGGCCGACCGCTTCGCCCGCCAGGGCCTGGGTCGCCGCCTCATGGCCCACGTCTGTGACGACGCACTCAAGGGCGTCCCCCTCACCCTGCACGCCACTCCCTACGGGCGCCCCCTCTACGAAGAACTGGGCTTCGAAACCACCGGCCGCACCGAGATGCTGATGGGCGCCTTCCGGCACGAGGGCACCCCCGGCACGTACGGCACCTCCCGGGTCCGGCCCGCGACCGCCGAGGACCTCCCCCGCATCCTGCGTCTGGACGCCGAGGTCTTCGGCACCGACCGCACGCACATGATCACCCGGCTGCCCTCCTTCGCCGACCAGCTGGTCGTCGCCGAGGACCGCTCCGGAGACGGCACGCTCACCGGCTACGCCGCAGCCTGGCCCAACATGAACACCCAGGTCATCGGCCCGCTGATCGCGCATGACACCGCAACCGCCCAGTCACTGGTCACCGCGCTCGCGATCGACACCGACCGAGTGCTGCGCACCGATGTCGACGTACGACACGAGGAACTCCTCGTCTGGCTCAAGGAGCGGGGCCTGGCCTCCGTGGCCTTCAACGCCGTCATGACCCGGGGCATCCCCGGCCTGCCCGGAGACTGGACCCGCCGGTGGGCACCGCTCACCGTGGCCGCGGGCTGAGAGGAGAACGCATCATGACCGACACTCCCGAACTGACGATCCGTCCGGCCACCGAGGCCGATGTGCCCGCCATCGTCGCCATGCTGGCCGACGACCCGCTCGGCGCCACCCGCGAGTCCCCGGACGACCTCACCCCGTACCTCGCAGCCCTGCAGCGCCTCACCGGCGACCCGAACCAACACTTGGTCGTCGCCGTCCGCGCCGACCGTGTCGTGGGCACCCTCCAGCTGACCATCGTGCCGGGACTCTCCCGCAGGGGAGCCACCCGTTCCATCATCGAGGGCGTCCGCGTACACGCCGACGAGCGCGGCGGCGGCCTGGGCACCCGGTTCATCGAATGGGCCGTCGAAAAGTCCCGTGCCGAGAACTGCGCGCTGGTGCAGCTGACTTCGGACGTGACCCGGACCGATGCCCACCGCTTCTACGAACGGCTCGGGTTCACCGCCTCGCACGTCGGGTTCAAGCTCCAGCTCTGATCGACGTTCCGGCAAGCCGGGCCGCCGTGTCGGCGGCCCGGCCTACGATCGGGAGGATGAGCCTCCCTCTCGTCACCACCGCCGAGCGACGCCACCGGCTCGGCCGGCGCCACCGTCTGGCACCGTCGGCCCGCGCCGCGAGCGTCGTGGAGGCGGCGGACTCCGTCGTCGCCCTGCACGCGACCGATGCCGCGACCGTCTTCCTCTCGGCCCGCGCGCGGCTCGCCGAAGGCGGCCCGGACGAGATCGAGCGGGCGCTCTACGAGGACGTCAGCCTCGTGCGCCTGCTCAGCATGCGCAACACGCTCTTCGCGGTCTCCGCCGAACTCGCCCCGCACGTCGACGCTTCCACGGCCCGCGCGATCGCCGCTAAGGAACGCCGCACCCTCCTCAAGCACCTCGATGAAGACGGACAGGGACTCGACGCCGCTTGGCTCGCCGGCGCGGAGGCCGCCGCGCTCGACGCCCTCGACGCCCACGGCCCCTCCACCGGCAGCCAGCTGTCCGCAGCGGTACCCGCGCTGCGCCAGAAGATCACCATCAGCCGCGGCAAGAAGTACGAGACCGAGCAGGGCGTCGCCACCAGGGTCATCCGCCTGCTCGCCGCCGACGGCCGTATCCGGCGTGCCCGACCGCGCGGCTCCTGGACCTCCAGCCAATACCGCTGGGTCCCCACGGAGCCCTGGCCCGCCGCACCCGCCGCCGAGGCCCGCACGGAGATCGTCCGCCGGTGGCTGCGCGCGTACGGTCCCGCCACCGAGGCCGACCTCAAGTGGTGGACCGGATGGACCCTCACGGACGTCCGCAGGGCCCTCGCCGCCGTAGGGCCCGACCAGGTCCGCCTGGAGGACGGCAGCACCGCCCTGGTCAGCCCCGGGGACACCGGGCCCGAACCGGCGTCGGAGCCCTGGGCGGCCCTGCTGCCCGGCCTCGACCCCACCGCCATGGGCTGGGCCGACCGGAGTTTCCACCTCGACCCCGCCCACAGGAGTGCCCTGTTCGACTACGCCGGCAACATCGGTCCCACCGTGTGGTGGAACGGCGAGATCGTCGGCGGCTGGGCGCAGCGCTCCGACGGTGAGATCGTCTGGCGGCTGTTGGGCAGGCCCGGCCGAACCGCCGAGCAAGTGATCACCACCGAGGCCGCGCGGCTCGCCGCATGGGTGGGGGAGGCACGGATCACCCCGCGCTTCCGTACTCCGCTGGAGCGTGAACTCGTCGCCTGATCCGGCCCGGGGCCGGGCCCGGGCGGTCAGCCGATGCCCCGCCAGCCCTGCGGGTCCACCCCGCCGGGCACCGGGGCGTCGGCGTCGTACGGCTCCCGGGTGAACACGAAGGACGCCAGGTCGAGATGGCTCACCGAGCCGTCCGCACGGCGCACCGCCCGCAGCGTCTCACCGGCGTAGTAGCCGAAGAGCCCGGTCCAGCTACCGTCCGGCTCCGCCCGGAAACGGGCCGTGCGCCCGCTCGCGCCCACCGGCCCCAGTTCCAGGAGTCCGTCCGAGGTCAGGCGCACCACCTGGGCCGAAGTCCCCCAGTACCAGGGGCCGCACAGTTCGAGCGGCACGTGGTCCGACTCGAGGAACGGCCGCCACGGTCGCGGGAAGCGCGGTTCGGCGTCCGCCACGATCCCCACGAGGTCCACGGCCACGGTCGAGGCCGGAAGGCCCGAGGTGCAGTTCGCCAGCACCACCGCCGCCACGTCGTCCGCCTCGCTCAACCACAGCCCCGCGACGAAGCCCGGCAGCGATCCGCTGTGCCCCGCGAGCCTACGTGCGCCGACCCCCATCAGCTGCATGCCCAGCCCGCAGCCCAGCTCGGCGAGACCGGGCTCCGGCGGCGCGGCCGCCGTGCGCATCTCCCGCACGGACTCGGCGCACAGGACGCGCTCGTCACCGCGCAGCAGGAAGTCTGCGAAGCGCGCCAGGTCCCGGGTCGTGGACCACAGCCGGCCGGCCGCGGCCATCAGCCCCAGGTCTTCCAGCGGTTCGGGCATCATCACGTCCGCCCAGGGATGCACCGCCCAGCCGCCGGCGTGCGGAGCCTGCGGCTCTCCGCCCGTGCGCTTCAGCCCCAGCGGCTCCAACACCTCGATCCGCAGGGCCTCTTCCCAGGACCTTCCGCGTACCGCCTCCACCAGCGAACCCAGCAGGGTGTAACCGGGGTTGGAGTAGTGGTGCCTGGTTCCCGGTGCCAGTTTGAACGGCTCCTCCCCCAGCACGTCGCCGAGCTCGGGCCGCTGCTCCCCGGGGGTGCGCTCCCACCACTCGCCGGGCGTCTCCGCCGCCAACCCGCCGGTGTGGGAGAGCAATTGGGCGATGGTCACCTGACCGGCTCCGGTCCCCGGCAGGTGCTTCTCCAGTGGATCGGTGAGGGAGATCAGACCCTCGTCCCGCAGCCGCATCACGAGAACCGCCGTGAACGTCTTGGTGATCGAACCGATCCGGTACTGCACGTCGCCGTCAGGACCGTGTCCCTCGACCGAGGTCCGGGAGCCCTCCCAGACCACCTCCCCGCCCCGCAGGACGGCCGCCACCACGGACGGCGCGCGCCCTTCGCTCTGCGCGACGGCGATCCGGTGCCTCAGCGCGCGCCTGGTGGCAGGGAGAAGTTCCAGGTCCTCAGCAAGCTCATCCATGAGCGGATGCTACGTGTTGGCCATGTCCACGAAGCGCGAGTAGTGGCCCTGGAAGGCCACCGTGATCGTGGCCGTCGGGCCGTTACGGTGCTTCGCCACGATCAGGTCCGCCTCACCCGCGCGGGGGGACTCCTTCTCGTACGCGTCCTCGCGGTGCAGCAGGATCACCATGTCCGCGTCCTGCTCGATGGAACCCGACTCACGCAGGTCGGAGACCATCGGCTTCTTGTCGGTGCGCTGTTCCGGACCACGGTTCAGCTGGGAGAGCGCGATCACGGGCACCTCCAGCTCCTTCGCCAGCAGCTTGAGGTTTCGTGACATGTCCGAAACCTCCTGCTGACGGCTCTCGGGACGGCGCGAGCCGCCCGACTGCATCAGCTGGAGGTAGTCGATGACCACGAGCGAGAGGTCGTTGCGCTGCTTGAGCCGGCGACATTTGGCCCGGATCTCCATCATCGACAGGTTGGGGGAGTCGTCGATGTAGAGCGGGGCCGCGGAAACGTCCGGCATGCGGCGGGCGAGCCGGGTCCAGTCGTCGTCCGTCATCGTGCCCGAGCGCATGTGGTGGAGCGCGACCCGGGCCTCCGCCGAAAGCAAGCGCATGGCGATCTCGTTGCGCCCCATTTCGAGGGAGAAGATCACGCTGGGCAGGTTGCTCTTGATGGAGCATGCCCGGGCGAAGTCCAGGGCGAGCGTGGACTTGCCCATGGCGGGACGGGCGGCGATGACGATCATCTGGCCCGGGTGCAGGCCGTTGGTCAGCGAGTCCAGGTCCGTGAAGCCGGTGGGAACGCCCGACATCTGGCCGCTGCGGGAGCCGATCGCCTCGATCTCGTCGAGTGCACCCTCCATGATGTCGCCGAGCGGCAGATAGTCCTCGGAGGTCCGCTGCTCGGTGACGGCGTAGATCTCGGCCTGGGCGCTGTTGACGATCTCGTCGACGTCTCCGTCGGCCGCGTAACCCATCTGCGTGATCTTCGTACCGGCAGCGACCAGGCGGCGCAGGACGGCCCGCTCGTGGACGATCTCCGCGTAGTACTCGGCATTCGCCGCGGTCGGCACGGACTGGACCAGGGTGTGCAGGTACGAGGCCCCGCCCACCTTGCTGATCTCACCGCGCCGGGTCAGCTCGGCACCGATGGTGATCGGGTCGGCCGGCTCGCCCTTGGCGTACAGGTCGAGGATGGCCTGGTAGATCGTCTCGTGCGAGGGCCGGTAGAAGTCGTGGCCCTTGAGGACCTCGACGACATCTGCGATGGCGTCCTTGGAGAGCAGCATGCCGCCCAGCACGGACTGCTCGGCGTCGAGGTCCTGGGGAGGGACGCGCTCGAAGCCGCCGCCACCGTCGGAGTCCCAGGAGCCGCCCTCGCGGCCCCGGTCGTGCTGCTCCTCCCCGCGGCCACGGCCTTCGCCCTTACGGCGCGGACGGGCGGGCAGACGGTCACCCGGACCGCTGTCGGCCCAGGGGTCGTCCATGGGCTCGGGCATGCTCACCGGGCCGCCTCCTCCCGTCCGCAACGCGGACCTCGCCGTGTCACTCTTTCTACGACACGGCTCTGACATTTGGGGCACCCGAATCCGCTGTCGGCGAGTCGGGCAACGAACCACGGTAGGCCCGAGAGCGGCGTCAGCCAATCTTGTTATCCACAGGCTGTGTGGATGACATGTGGATGACGGCGCCAATGCTGTGGGTAACTCGCCGGAAGCTGTGTACGGACCGGGGGATGACGCTGTGGACAAAATCACCCGCGCCACCCTGTTACCCCATCTGACCTGGGCTTTCCTCCCCCAGGGGCGGCGGTGGAGAAAATTCTTGGACGCTGCCTCAAGATCGCCTCCAACGAGGTGTGAGGAACGCCCAAGTCAACGCATCAGTAAGGATCCAAAGGTAGTTGCATCCATTACCTGTGGAAGATTAGATTGAGCGCATGACACAGGCTGTCGCAGCACCCAAGGCAGGGCCGGGACGGCACGACCGAGAGATCTTCGCACTCGCTCTCCCTGCCTTCGGCGCACTCGTCGCCGAGCCCCTCTTCGTGATGGCCGACAGCGCCATCGTGGGACACCTCGGAACCCCCCAACTGGCCGGTCTCGGCATCGCCGCCGCGGTACTCACCACCGCCGTGAGCGTCTTCGTCTTCCTCGCCTACGCCACCACCGCGGCCGTCTCCCGCCTCGTCGGCGCAGGAGACCTCCAGGCAGCCATCCGACAGGGGATCGACGGCATCTGGCTCGCCCTCCTACTGGGCGCGGCCGTCGTCGCCGTCGTGCTTCCCGCGACCCCCTCACTGGTCTCGCTCTTCGGGGCCTCCGACGCGGTCGCCCCGTACGCGATCACCTATCTGCGGATCTCCGCCCTCGGCATCCCGGCCATGCTCATGGTCCTGGCCGCCACCGGGGTCATCCGCGGCCTCCAGGACACCCGTACGCCGCTCTACGTCGCCATCGGCGGCTTCACCCTCAACGCGGGCCTGAACGTCGCCCTGGTCTACGGTGCGGGGCTCGGCATCGCCGGCTCCGCCTGGGGCACGGTCATCGCCCAGTGCGCCATGGCCGCCGCCTACCTCGTCGTGGTCGTCCGCGGCGCCCGGCGCCACGGAGCCTCGCTGCGCCCCGACCCCTCGGGCATCCGGGCCTGCGCCCAGGCGGGTGCTCCACTGCTGGTCCGCACCCTGTCGCTGCGCGCGATCCTGATGATCGCCACCGCCGTGGCCGCCCGGCTCGGCGACGCCGACATCGCCGCCCACCAGATCCTGCTCTCCCTGTGGAGCCTGCTCGCCTTCGCCCTGGACGCCATAGCGATCGCCGGGCAGGCGATCATCGGCCGCTACCTGGGCGCGGGCGACACCGACGGCGCCAAGGCCGTCTGCCGCCGCATGGTGCAGTGGGGGATCGTCTCGGGCGTCGCACTCGGCCTGCTCGTCGTCCTGGCCCGCCCGGTGTTCATCCCGCTGTTCACCAGCGATCCGGCCGTCGAGGCCGCCCTGCTGCCGGCCCTCCTGGTCGTGGCCCTCTCCCAGCCCGTCTCCGGCATCGTCTTCGTACTCGACGGGGTCCTGATGGGCGCCGGTGACGGCCGCTACCTGGCCCGGGCCATGCTCCTGACGTTGGCCGCCTTCGCCCCGGCCGCACTGCTCGTGCCGATCCTCGGAGGCGGCGTCACAGCGCTCTGGTGGGCCATGACGCTGATGATGGTGGTCCGAATGATCACCCTCCGGCTGCGCGCCGGATCGGGACGGTGGCTGGTCTCGGGAGCCACCCGCTAGCACGCCGCCGGACCCCGTGGTGTTTCACGTGAAACACCACGGGCCGGCACCAGCGCGTTTCACGTGAAACACCGCCGAACAACGACGAAGGGCCGCACCCCCATGGGGTGCGGCCCTTCGAGCGCAGCCCTTAGGCGGCGACGACCTCGATGCCCACGTTCGCGGCCACGTCGGCGTGCAGACGCACGGAGACCTGGTACGAACCGAGGGTCTTGATCGGGGAGCCGAGCTCCACGCGGCGCTTGTCGACCTTCGGGCCACCCGAGGACTCGATCGCCGTGGCGATGTCGGCCGGGGTCACGGAACCGAAGAGACGACCGGCGTCACCCGCGCGGGTGGCCAGACGGACCTTCACACCCTCGAGCTTGGCCTTGACCTCGTTGGCCTGCTCGATGGTCGCGATCTCGTGGATCTTGCGGGCGCGGCGGATCTGCGCCACGTCCTTCTCGCCACCCTTGGTCCAGCGGATCGCGAAACCACGCGGGACCAGGTAGTTGCGAGCGTAACCGTCCTTGACGTCGACGACATCGCCGGCGGCACCGAGGCCAGAAACCTCGTGGGTCAGGATGATCTTCATTAGTCGGTCACCCTTTCCTTATCGCGCGGTGGACGTGTAGGGCAGCAGCGCCATCTCACGGCTGTTCTTGACGGCCGTGGCGACGTCACGCTGGTGCTGCGTGCAGTTGCCGGTAACGCGGCGGGCACGGATCTTGCCACGGTCGGAAATGAACTTCCGCAGCATGTTCGTGTCCTTGTAGTCCACGTACGCGGTCTTGTCCTTGCAGAATGCGCAGACCTTCTTCTTAGGCTTGCGCACAGGCGGCTTCGCCATTGTGTCTCTCCTGTGTGATCAAGAAGTGGGGATGCGAGCTGCCCTAGAAGGGCGGCTCGTCCGAGTAGCCACCGCCGGAGCCGCCAGAGCTTCCGCCCCAACCGCCCCCGCCGCCGCCCTGCTGCTGCTGGCCACCGGCCGGCGCGCTGGACGCCCACGGGTCGTCGGAGGGAGCTCCGCCGCCCTGCTGCTGGCCACCGGGGGCTCCGCCCCAGTTGCCACCGCCGCCGCCCTGCTGCTGACCGCCGCCGTACCCACCCTGGCCACCGCGACCGGTGGTCTTGGCGACCTTGGCCGTGGCGTTCTTCAGGCTGGGGCCGACTTCCTCGACGTCCAGCTCGTAGACCGTGCGCTTGACACCCTCACGGTCCTCGTACGACCGCTGCCTCAGCCGGCCCTGCACGATGACGCGCATGCCTCGCTGAAGGGACTCGGCGACGTTCTCCGCCGCCTGCCGCCACACCGAGCAGGTCAGGAACAGGCTCTCGCCGTCCTTCCACTCATTGGTCTGACGGTCGAAGGTGCGGGGGGTGGACGCGACACGGAACTTCGCGACCGCCGCACCCGAGGGGGTGAAGCGCAGCTCGGGGTCGTCGACGAGATTGCCGACGACCGTGATGACGGTCTCGCCTGCCATGGATGAACCTCTCGGCGGGGATTGCTGCTGGGCTGCTGTGCTACTCGATCCCGATTACCGCTGAACCGAAGTTCAGTGGGTCTCGGGGCGAAGGACCTTGGTCCGGAGAACCGACTCGTTCAGGTTCATCTGTCGGTCAAGCTCCTTGACGACCGCAGGCTCGGCCTGGAGGTCGATGACCGAGTAGATGCCCTCGGGCTTCTTCTTGATCTCGTAAGCGAGACGACGACGGCCCCAGGTGTCGACCTTCTCGACCTTTCCGTTGCCCTCACGGACGACGGAGAGGAAGTTCTCGATCAGCGGGGAGACAGCGCGCTCCTCGAGATCGGGGTCGAGGATGACCATCACTTCGTAGTGACGCATGTGGAACCCACCTCCTTTGGACTCAGCGGCCACGGTCGTTCCGTGGCAGGAGGGTCGTGATGCGTGAGCACGGCGTCCGCAGAGCAGACACCGCGCAGCTGTACAGACTACCTGCTCGCGTCCTTCCGGTTGAAATCCGGCGGGAGAGGGCCACAATCTGTATCCATCGGGTGTGCTCGGTGCTATGCCCTCGGCCCCTTGCCGGAGGCAGCCCGCAGCACCGCCAGCTTCAGCCAGGAGGTGCCCTTCCGATGGCACAGGCAATGCGGCCCCCTCAGATCTCGCTGCTCTCCACCGACGGCAAGCCCCATCCGCTGCAGGACACCCTGATGGCGGTCACTCTGACCCTCGGCGCCGTGGCGTTCGTCACGGCCTTCTTCCACAACCTTCACCTGATCAGCTCGTGGGCCGGGCTGATCGGAATCCTCACCGGCGCGTACGGACAGTTCGTCTCCGTCACGACACGCGAGCGCTTCGCGCTGATCATCGGCCTTGGCGCGTCTGCCATCGGCTTCTACCTCGGCATGTTCCACGGCGGCCTCTTCGGCGGATGACCGGGCTGACCGGGACACCTCCTCGGCAGGGCGCCGGCCACGCACCGGTCCGGGCCCACGGCCCGTCCCCCAGAAGGGTGGCGCCCCTGTCGCAGTAGGCTTCGCGCCATAGCAGCGAAGCCGCCGGAGGAGACGCCCCGCATGAGCCTGTCCCTGAGGACCATCAGCCGAGAGCAGCATCTGGGTTACCTCCAGAGCCTGCCCTCGGCGAGCCACTGCCAGGTCCCGGCGTGGGCCGACGTGAAGAACGAGTGGCGTTCCGAGAACCTCGGATGGTTCAACGAGTCCGACGAACTCGTCGGAGCGGCCCTCGTGTTGTACCGCCAGCTGCCCAAGGTGAAGCGCTACCTCGCGTACCTCCCCGAGGGGCCGGTCATCAACTGGTACGCCCCGAACTTGGAGGAATGGCTCCAGCCGATGCTGGCCCACCTCAAGCAGCAGGGCGCCTTCACCGTGAAGATGGGTCCGCCCGTCGTCATCCGCCGCTGGAACTCGACCGCCATCAAGGCCGGTATCCAGGACCCGAACGTGAAGCGCCTGCGCGACGTGGAGGCCTCGGTCATCGAGCCCCGCGCCTTCGAGGTGTCGGACAAGCTGCGCCGCATGGGCTGGCAGCAGGCCGAGGACGGCGGCGCCGGCTTCGGCGACGTCCAGCCGCGCTACGTCTTCCAGGTACCGCTTGCCAACCGCTCGCTGGACGACGTCCTCAAGGGCTTCAACCAGCTGTGGCGCCGCAACATCAAGAAGGCCGAGAAGGCCGGTGTCGAGGTCGTCCAGGGCGGCTACGACGACCTGTCGACCTGGCAGCACCTGTACGAGATCACGGCCGAGCGCGACAAGTTCCGCCCGCGCCCCCTCAGCTACTTCCAGCGCCAGTGGACGGCCCTCAACTCCGAGGACCCCAACCGGATGCGCCTGTACATCGCCACGCACGAGGGAGAGCCGCTGGCCGCCGCCACGATGCTCACCGTCGGCCAGCACGTCTGGTACTCGTACGGCGCCTCCGCCAACCACAAGCGCGAGGTCCGCCCCTCGAACGCGATGCAGTGGCGCATGCTGCGCGACTCGTACGCGCTCGGCGCAAGCGTGTATGACCTGCGCGGCATTTCTGACACGCTGGACGAGAACGATCACCTGTTCGGTCTGATCCAGTTCAAGGTCGGTACCGGCGGCGAGGCCGTGGAGTACGTCGGCGAGTGGGACTTCCCGCTCAACAAGATGCTGCACAAGGCCCTCGACATCTACATGTCGCGCCGCTGACCGGCTCCACCCCGCCCCACACGTACACACAGCACCGCTGCACCACGCAGCTTCTCAGGAGAGGTTCCGGACGGGCATGGCGCTCACGCTCTACGTCGACACCGCGCGCTGGCGTGCGCACCAGAAGCAGATCCAGGACCAGTTCCCCGGGCTGGTCCCGGTCTGCAAGGGCAACGGCTACGGCTTCGGCCACGAGCGGCTCTGCGAGGAGGCGACCCGCATGGGCGCCGACATCCTGGCCGTGGGTACGACGTACGAGGCCTCCAGCATCAAGGACTGGTTCGGCGGCGACCTGCTCGTCCTCACCCCGTTCCGGCGGGGCGAGGACCCGGTGCCGCTGCCCGACCGGGTCATCCGATCGGTCGCGTCGCTCGACGGGGTGCGCGGTCTGGTGGGGGCCAGGGTGGTCATCGAGTGCATGAGCTCGATGCGCCGCCACGGCATCTCCGAGCAGGACCTCGGCCAGCTGCACGCCGCCATCGAGGACGTCCGGCTGGAGGGCTTCGCCCTGCACCTGCCCCTGGACCGCCCGGACGGCTCGGACGCCGTCGAGGAGGTCATCGGCTGGATGGACCGGCTGCGCGCGGCCCGCCTGCCGCTGCACACCATGTTCGTCAGCCACCTGCGGGCCGCGGAGCTCGCACGGCTGCAGCAGCAGTTCCCGCAGACCCGTTTCCGGGCACGGATCGGCACCCGGCTGTGGCTGGGCGACCACGAGGCCACCGAGTACCGCGGCGCGGTCCTCGACGTCACGCGCGTGGCCAAGGGCGACCGGTTCGGCTACCGGCAGCAGAAGGCGGCGTCCGACGGCTGGCTGGTCGTGGTCGCCGGCGGTACCTCGCACGGGGTGGGCCTGGAGGCCCCGAAGGCGCTCCACGGCGTGATGCCGCGCGCCAAGGGCGTCGCCCGGGCGGGTCTGGCCACGGTCAACCGGAACCTTTCGCCCTTCGTCTGGGCGGGCAAGCAGCGCTGGTTCGCGGAGCCGCCGCACATGCAGGTGTCGATCCTGTTCGTGCCCTCGGACGCGACCGAGCCGAAGGTCGGCGACGAGCTGGTGGCGCACCTGCGCCACACCACCACGCAGTTCGACCGGGTGCTCGACGCCTGAGTCCGACCGGTCAGTCCCGGGCGCTCGCGCCCCAGGCGACCCGCTGTCCATCCGAGGGCGTCGCGTACTGCGGCGCCCTCGCCGCGTCTGACAGCACGAACACGTCCTCCGCGCCGTCCAGGACGCCACCGGAGGGGTCGTCCGAGCCGTCCAGGCGCACCATGTCCCGCTCGGGCATCAGGATGTCCCGGACGATGACCGCGCACAGGTACAGGGTGGTCAGCACGTGGGCGGTGATCGCCAGCTGGTAGCCCTCCACGGGCAGGCCCTGGTGCTTGTCACCGCTGGCCGTGTAGGCGAGGTAGAACCAGATCCCGAGGAAGTACACGACCTCGCCGGCCTGCCAGATCAGGAAGTCCCGCCAGCGCGGTCGGGCCAGTGCGGCGAGCGGGATGAGCCATAGCACGTACTGCGGCGAGTAGACCTTGTTGCACAGGATGAAGGCGGCGACGACGAGGAAGGCCAGCTGTGCGAAGCGGGGCCGGCGCGGGGCGGTCAGGGTGAGCAGTCCGACGGCCCCGCACAGCAGGAGCGTCAACCCGGTCGCGTAGGTGTTGGCGCCCTCCAGCGAGTTGCCCGTGCGCTGGGAGATCAACAGCCACACCGACCCGTAGTCGATGGGCCGTTCCTGGCTGAAGGTGTAGAACTTCTTCCAGCCGTCCCACGCGAAGAGCATGACCGGCAGGTTGACCATCAGCCAGGCTCCGGCCGCTCCGAGTGCGGCGGCGGCGAAGGCACGCCACTTCCCGGCCCGCCAGCAGAGCACGAACAGCGCCCCGAGCAGCAGTACGGGGTAGAGCTTGGCGGCGGTGGCCAGGCCGATGAGGACACCGAAGAGGACCGTCCGGCCGCGGGACCACATGAGCATCCCGGCGGCGGTCAGGGCGATGGCCAGCAGGTCCCAGTTGATCGTCGCCGTCAGAGCGAAGGCGGGCGCCAGGGCGAAGAGCAGGGCGTCCCAGGGGCGGCGACGGTGGGTGCGGGCGACGCACACGGCGATGACGGCCGCGCAGGCCATCAGCATGCCCGCGTTGACCATCCAGTACATCTGTTCACGGTGCTGCATGGAGCCGTTGCTGGGGGTCAGCCAGGAGGCGACCTCCATGAAGAGCCCGGTGAGCACCGGGTACTCCAGGTACTCCATGTCGCCGGGGAGCCGGTCGAAGTAAGGCGTCAGGTTGTCGGAGAAGCCCCGTACCGCGTACAGGTGCGGGATGTCGGAGTAGCAGGCGTGGGTGTACTGCGAGCCCGCCCCCCGGAACCACGCCCAGTCGTAGCAGGGCAGCTTCTGGACCATGCCGAGCGCGAACATGCCGATGGCGATGAGCGCCACGACCCGGACCGGCCCCAGCCAGTGCCCGCCGAGCCGGGCGTAGCGGCCGAGCGGGCCGCCGATGAGCTCACTACCGGCTGCGGCGACCTCGTCCTGCTGCGTCGGCAGTACGGGGCTGTCCTCGTGCACCTTGGTCATGGGCTCATCCTGCCGTACCGGACCGAACATGGGGGAAGGCCGTCGCACCGGGGGTGCGACGGCCTTCCTCGACTCACGGAGCGGCGGTACGGGTCACTCGGGGACGGAGTCGTTGACCCCGCCGGTGATGCCGCCCGGGCGTCCCGGTTTGCCGGTCGGCGTCGGGGACGGTGATCCGGTGGACCCGCCGATCACGCCGGTGCTGGTGCCGGACGTGTTGCCGGAGTTGGTGCCGGTGCCGGTGCTGGTGCCGCTGTTGGCGCCTCCGTTGGTGGTCCCCCGCGTGGTGTCCGGGTCGCAGTACAGCTTCCACGGCGGGCAGGTCGGCCGACCGCCCTTGGACGGGGAGGGCGACGCCGGCGGGGAGCTCGGCGGCTGCGTCGACGGGGAGGGGGACGCCGGGGCGACGACCGAGGGCGTGGGGGAGGGGGCGCCTGCGGAGTCGGCGGTCACGCCGATGTCCTCGGCCTCCGGGAACTGCTTGACCGGGAGACCCTTGAGCGCTTCGCCCATGTACTCGGTCCAGATCTCGGCCGGGATGTCACCACCGTGGAGGGAGGGGATGTCGCCCACGCCCCTCATGGAGATCAACTTCTTGTCCGGCGAGTTGGGGTCGGTGCGGAAGAGGACCACCGAGGTGGACAGCTCCGGGGTGTAGCCGACGAACCAAGCCGACTTGTTCTCGTCCGTGGTACCGGTCTTGCCCGCGGCGGGCCGGCCCAGCTTCTGGACCTTCTTGCCGGTGCCGTTCTCGACGACGTTCTCCAGCACCTTGGTGATGTTGTCGGCCACGGCGCTGTCCATGGCCCGCTGGTCCTTGGGGGCCTCGAAGCCCGACAGCTTCTCGCCGTCCTTCTCGACCTCGGTCACCGAGAACGGCTCGCGGTGCGTGCCGGAGGCGGCGAAGGTCGCGTACGAGTCGGCCATGCGGATGGCGCTCGGGGTGGAGGTACCGAGGGCGAAGGAGGCGTCGTTGTTCGGGTTGACCGACTCCTCCAGGATGCCCGTGGACTTGGCCACGGCCCTGACCTTGTCGTGGCCGACATCGAAGACGAGCTGGGCGAACGGGACGTTGATGGACTTCTCCATCGCCTCGTTGAGGGTCACGTACCCGAAGGAGGTGGGGCTCTCGTTCTTCTGCTTGAACGGCGCGCCCGACGCGTCGCGCAGGGGCTTGCCCTCACGGTTGTTGATCACGGTGAGGTCATTGGCCATGTACTTGCTGTCGGCCGAGATGCCCTTGCCCTTGGAGTTCTGGGTGCCGTACTCCATCGCCGCCGCCAGCACGTACGGCTTCCAGGTCGAGCCGACCGGGACACCGCTGGAGTTGGCGTTGTTGCTGAAGTACTTGTGGTCCCAGCCCGGGCCGCCGTACAGGGCGACGAGGGCCCCGGTCTTCACGTCCACCGAGGCCGCGCCGAACTGTACGAAGGTGTCCGTCTCGGGGCGGCCCTTCTCGTCGATGAACCCGTTGCGGGTGTCCTCGACCGCCTTGACCATGGCGTCCACCCTCGGCTTCTGGAAGGTGGTCTTGATCCGGTAGCCGCCCATGGCCATCTGCTCGGGGGTGATGCCCTTGGTCTTCATCACGTAGGCCTTGGCCGTGTCGACCAGGTAGCCGATCTGGCCGGTCATGCCGCGGGCCTGCTCCGACTCGACCCGCGGGGGGAAGTCCGCGTCCGTGAACTTCGCCCGCTCGGCCTTGTCCATCCGGCCGACCTCGACCTCACGGTCCAGCACCCAGCTCCAGCGCTCCCGGGCCCGCTTCTCGTTGAGGGCGGGGGTGGCCGCGGCGCCAATGCCGCCGTCCGGGTTGTAGAGGTTGGGACCCTTCAGCACGGCGGCCAGGAAGGCGCACTCGGAGGGGTTCAGGTCCTGGCTGTCCTTGCCGAAGTAGGCGCGGGCCGCGGCCTGGATGCCGTAGGCGTCCCGCCCGTAGTAGGCGGTGTTCAGGTAGCCGGCGAGGACCTTGTCCTTCTCCTCGGTGACACCCAGCCTTATCGCGATGAAGAGCTCGGTGGCCTTCCGCTTGAGCGTCTGGTCGGAGTCCAGGTACGTGTTCTTCACGTACTGCTGGGTGATCGTCGAGCCGCCCTGGGTCGAGCCGCCCGTGGCCATGTTCCACACGGCGCGGCCGACACCCATCGGGTCCACGCCCTTGTCCGTCTCGAAGGACTCGTTCTCCGCCGAGATCACGGCGTCCCTCATCGACCGGGGGATGCTGGAGATGGGCACGATCTGCCGGTTCATCGAACCGCCCGTCGCCACCATCTGGCTGCCGTCGGCCCAGTAGAAGACGTTGTTCTGCGCCTGGGCTGCCTTGTTCGGGTCCGGGTTGCTCACCATGGCGATACCGATGCCGGTGCCGGCCGTGATGACCGCGAAGAAGCCCAGGGCCGAGCCGGCGACGAACTTCCAGGACGGCACGAAGCGCTTCCAGCCGTCTCTGTCGGACCGCGGGTAGTTGATGAGCCGCTTGTCGCGCGTGGCGGCGCCGGCTCCTCTCCCGCGGCCGCTGCCTCTCTGGGCGGCTCGGCGGGCATCGGCACGGCTGCCCTGGGAGGGCTGCGGTGCGTACGGGCCGCTGTACGACGCCGTAGGGACGTCACGTCCGGCCGCGCCCCTTCCGGGGCGCGGCTGGGCGGCGCGGCGGGCTGAGGCGCGCCCACCGCCTTCGGGCTGCGGCAGTTTGCGACGGTGCTCGCTCATCGAACGACTACTCCTCGGGCAGGCGAGTGGCCTGGAAGCGGCAGATTAGTTCCGGTACCCCCCGGTGTCATGGCGCACAGACTACGCACGCTCAAAACGCGCTCAGTGCCGAAGTTCACCCCAAATCAGGCAACCTGCCTGGTGCGAATTGGTGATGTGACACCGGTCACCATGTCTCCCCTTGTCGATCAGAGCGCCCCGTTCTATCGTCTGGATGTATCGAGTCGATACATCAGCTCGACATAAAGACTCAGGGGCGGAGGAGGGGCAGGCGGATGAGCAGACGCTCAGGCATCCTCGAGTTCGCCGTCCTCGGCCTGCTTCGCGAATCCCCCATGCACGGTTACGAGCTGCGCAAGCGGCTCAACACCTCGCTGGGGGTGTTCAGAGCCTTCAGCTACGGGACGCTCTACCCCTGCCTCAAAACGCTGGTCGCCAACGGCTGGTTGATCGAAGAGCCGGGCAACGCCCCGGAGGACGCTCTCGCCGCTTCACTCGCAGGGCGCCGCGCCAAGATCGTCTACCGGTTGACGGCCGCGGGTAAGGAGCACTTCGAGGAGCTGCTCTCCCACACGGGCCCCGACACCTGGGAGGACGAGTCCTTCGCCGCCCGCTTCGCCTTCTTCGGCCAGACCGAACGAGACGTCCGCATGCGGGTACTGGAGGGCCGCCGCAGCCGGCTGGAGGAGCGTCTGGAGAAGATGCGTGCCTCGATCGCCCGGACGCGGGAGCGTCTCGACGACTACACGCTCGAGCTGCAGCGGCACGGCATGGAGTCCGTGGAGCGCGAAGTGCGCTGGCTGAACGAGCTCATCGAGAGTGAGCGGGCGGGACGGGATCGGAGACGATCCGGTCCGTCCAACGAAACTGAAAAATGAGGCCTGCACCTCGCAGGCCTCGTCCGAGAACAAACAGGGAGCAACCGGAATGGGTTCGGTTCGCGTAGCCATCGTCGGCGTAGGCAACTGCGCCGCCTCGCTGGTGCAGGGCGTCGAGTACTACAAGGACGCCGACCCGGCGGCCAAGGTCCCCGGTCTGATGCACGTCCAGTTCGGCGACTACCACGTGCGTGACATCGAGTTCGTCGCCGCGTTCGACGTCGACGCGAAGAAGGTCGGCCTCGATCTTTCGGACGCCATCGGCGCCAGCGAGAACAACACCATCAAGATCTGCGACGTCCCGAACGCCGGTGTGACCGTCCAGCGCGGCCACACCTACGACGGCCTGGGCAAGTACTACCGCATGACGATCGAGGAGTCCGCCGAGGCTCCGGTCGACGTGGTCCAGGTCCTCAAGGACCGCGAGGTCGACGTCCTGATCTGCTACCTGCCCGTCGGTTCCGAGGACGCGGCGAAGTTCTACGCCCAGTGCGCCATCGACGCCAAGGTCGCCTTCGTCAACGCCCTCCCGGTCTTCATCGCCGGCACCAAGGAGTGGGCGGACAAGTTCACCGAGGCCGGTGTCCCGATCGTCGGCGACGACATCAAGTCGCAGGTCGGCGCCACCATCACGCACCGCGTGATGGCGAAGCTGTTCGAGGACCGCGGTGTCCGTCTTGAGCGCACCATGCAGCTCAACGTCGGCGGCAACATGGACTTCAAGAACATGCTCGAGCGCGACCGCCTCGAGTCGAAGAAGATCTCCAAGACCCAGGCCGTCACCTCGCAGATCCCCGACCGTGAGCTCGGCGAGAAGAACGTCCACATCGGCCCGTCCGACTACGTCGCGTGGCTCGACGACCGCAAGTGGGCCTACGTCCGCCTGGAAGGTCGCGCCTTCGGCGACGTCCCGCTGAACCTCGAGTACAAGCTCGAGGTGTGGGACTCCCCGAACTCGGCCGGTGTCATCATCGACGCCCTGCGCGCCGCGAAGATCGCCAAGGACCGCGGCATCGGCGGCCCGATCCTGTCGGCGTCCAGCTACTTCATGAAGTCCCCGCCGGTGCAGTACTTCGACGACGAGGCCCTGGCCAACGTCGAGAAGTTCATCAAGGGCGAGGTCGAGCGCTAACCGAACCCACGGGTCTTCACGACACCTGGACTTCGGCAGTTCTTCCGCGGAGGGTCCCCGGGCAATGTGCCCGGGGACCCTCCGCGTATGTGACCCTTGCCCTCATGCCTGTCGTACGTGATCTGCGCGTACTCCTGCGCCTGAGGGACTTCCGCAACCTGCTCGCCGTACGACTGCTCTCCCAAGCGGCGGACGGCGTCTACCAGGTCGCACTCGCCACCTACGTGATCTTCTCTCCGGAGAAGCAGACCTCACCGGCGGCCATCGCCTCCGCCATGGCGGTACTGCTGCTGCCGTATTCGGCGATCGGCCCCTTCGCCGGGGTGCTGCTCGACCGCTGGCGGCGCCGCCAGGTCTTCCTCTACGGCAATCTCCTGAGGGCCTTCCTCGCCTGCGTCACCGGAATGCTGATCGTCGCGCAGGTGCCCGACTGGCTGTTCTACGCCTCGGCCCTGTCCGTGACCGCCGTCAACCGCTTCGTGCTGTCCGGGCTCGCCGCCTCGCTGCCGCACGTCGTCGGACCCGACCAGCTGGTCACCGCGAACGCGCTCTCCCCCACCGCCGGAACCCTCGCGGCGGTGGCGGGCGGAGGGCTGGCCTTCCTGGTCCGGCTGCTGGCCTCCGACTCCAACGCCCTGGTCGTGCTCCTGGGCGCCGGACTCTACCTGTGCGCGGCCCTGGTCTCCCTGCAACTGGCCATCGGCCTCCTCGGGCCGGACCACCCCGCCGGCCGGGCCCATCCCTCGGTCGCCGAGGGGGTCGCCCTCACGGTGCGGGGAATGGCCGAGGGCTTGCGCCACCTCGCCTCCCGGCGCGAGGCGGCCCGGGCACTCACCGCGATGACCATGATGCGGTTCTGCTACGGGACCCTGTTCGTGATGCTGCTGATGCTCTGCCGCTACGCCTGGTCGGACAACGAGTCCGACGGGCTGGCGCTGCTGGGCATCGCCGTCGGCGCCTCCGGGGCCGGGTTCTTCGCCGCCGCCGTGGTGACCCCCTGGCTGGTGGGCCGGCTGGGCCCGCTCGGCTGGATCACCGCATGCTCGGCCGGCGCCGCCGTCCTGGTGCCGGCCCTCGGCCTGTTCTTCGCCCCCGGGCCGATGCTGGCCGCTGCTTTTGTACTCGGCCTCGCCACCCAGGGCGCCAAGATCTCCACCGACACCGAACTGCAGTCCCAGGTGGACGACGACTACCGCGGCCGCGTCTTCTCCGTCTACGACGTCTTGTTCAACGTCGCGTTCGTCGGCGCGGCGGCGGTGGCCTCCCTCATGCTCCCCGCCGACGGACGCTCCGTGGCCCTGGTCCTCATCGTGTCAGCGCTCTACGCCGCGACCGCCGTGTTCCTGGCCCGGGGCGAGCGACGTTTCACGTGAAACATCAGCTCTGAAGAACGACGGGGGCCGATGTTTCACGTGAAACATCGGCCCCCGTCGTCCGTAGGTCAGGCCTGTGCGGCCCACCACTCCTTCAGCGCGACGACGGCGGCGTCACGGCCCATCGGGCCGTTCTCCAGCCGCAGCTCCAGCAGGAAGGCGTAGGCCTTGCCGATCACCGGGCCGGGGCGCACGTCGAGCACCTGCATGATCTCGTTGCCGTCCAGGTCGGGCCGGATCGCGTCCAGCTCCTCCTGCTCCTGCAGCTGCGCGATACGGTCCTCCAGCCCGTCATAGGTCCGGGAGAGGGCATTGGCCTTGCGCTTGTTGCGCGTGGTGCAGTCGGACCGAGTCAGCTTGTGCAGACGCTCCAGCAGCGGACCGGCGTCGCGGACGTAGCGCCGGACCGCGGAGTCGGTCCACTCCCCGTCGCCGTAGCCGTGGAAGCGCAGGTGCAGCTCCACGAGCCGGGACACGTCCTTGATCATGTCGTTCGAGTACTTCAGGGCGGTGAGCCGCTTCTTGGTCATCTTCGCGCCCACCACCTCGTGGTGGTGGAAGGAGACCCGACCGTCGCTCTCGAACCGGCGGGTGCGGGGCTTGCCGATGTCGTGCAGCAGCGCCGCGAGCCGCAGGACCAGGTCCGGGCCGTCCTCCTCCAGCGCGATCGCCTGCTCCAGCACGATCAGCGAGTGGTCGTAGACGTCCTTGTGCCGGTGGTGCTCATCACTCTCCAGCCGCAGTGCGGGCAGCTCGGGAAGCACCCGGTCGGCCAGCCCGGTATCCACCAGCAGTCCCAGACCCTTGCGCGGGTGGGCGGAAAGGATCAGCTTGTTCAGCTCGCCCTGGACCCGCTCCGCGGAAACGATCTCGATCCGCTCGGACATCGCCTTCATGGCCACGACGACCTCCGGGGCGACCTCGAAGTCCAGCTGCGCGGCGAACCGCGCCGCCCGCAGCATCCGCAGCGGGTCGTCGGAGAAGGACTCCTCCGGGGTTCCGGGCGTGCGCAGCACGCCGGCGGCCAGATCCTGCAGACCGCCGTGCGGATCGATGAACTCCTGCTCGGGCAGGGCCAGGGCCATGGCATTGACCGTGAAGTCACGCCGGACCAGGTCCTCGTCGATCGAGTCGCCGTAGGAGACCTCGGGCTTGCGCGACGTACGGTCGTACGCTTCCGAGCGGTACGTCGTCACCTCGATCTGGAAGTTCCGCACGGTGTCCCCGACGCGGGCGCTCTTCTGAGCCCCGACGGTGCCGAAGGCGATACCGACGTCCCACACCGAATCCGCCCACGGCCGGACGATCTTCAGAACGTCCTCGGGGCGGGCATCGGTGGTGAAGTCGAGATCGTTGCCGAGACGCCCCAGCAGCGCGTCGCGGACGGACCCACCGACCAGGGCGAGACGGAAGCCCGCCTCCTGGAAACGGCGGCCGAGCTCGTCGGCGACAGGAGCGACCCGCAGCAGTTCACTGACCGCGCGGCGCTGCACCTGACTCAGGGCACTGGGATTGTCTTCGTTGGCGTTCGGCACAACAGAAAAGGGTACGTGCCCGGCTCCCCAGGGGCCGCCCCGTTTTGCGGCCACCCCGGTACGCCGCCCCCGGGGTCCTGAGCCGATCATGTGGAGCAAGGCGCGGCACTCGCACACAGCGGGCCTCGTTACCATGCGTGGACGCACAAAAGACGACCACTGACACTTCGAGGGACGGGCTAGCGCGTGGCCGAGGCGGCTGACAACCAGGGGGCGTCCCCCGCTCCTGCCCGGCGCCGGTGGCTGCGGCGGGCGATCGTCCTGCTCGCCGGGACGCCCGTACTGGCTGCGCTGATCTACTCTCCCGCCCCCCGGGCCGAGGCCGCGCAGGCCTCGGCCGTGGACGTCCAGCTGACCTCCATGACCCCCTCGGCACCGGTGAAGAACGACACCCTCACCATCCGGGGCACCGTGCTCAACACCGGTGCCGAGACCATCACCGACGCACATGTCGGTCTGCGGGTCGGGCCCGCGCTCGCGGACCGCTCGTCCATCGACGAGGCGGCCGAGCGGACCGGTTTCCGGGCCGGCACCGACCCGGGTGAGATCGACTCGGCCTTCGCGGTGAAGATCGCTTCCCTGCCGTCGAAGATCAGCCAGGAGTTCACGCTCACCATCCCGGTGAACAAGCTGGAGCTGGACAAGGACGGCGTCTACCAGCTCGGCGTCTCCCTGTCTGGGGTGACCAACAGCAGGCCGTCCGAGCAGGTGATGGGCATCAAGCGGACCTTCCTGCCCTGGCAGCCCGAGGCCGCTGCCAAGCGCTCGCAGCTCACCTACGCCTGGCCGCTGATCTCCACCACGCGCGTGACGGCGGAGACCGGCTCCGACGAGCTCCAGACCCCCGTCTTCCTCGACGACTCCCTCGCCGACGAGATCAAGCCGGGCGGGCGCCTGGAGCAGATGGTCACCCTTGGCAAGGACCTCCCGATCACCTGGGTCATCGACCCCGACCTCCTCTACGCGGTCGACGCGATGACCAAGGGCTACCGGGTCCGCAGCCCCGGTGGCAAGCCCGTCCAGGGCAAGAACAAGGCCGTCGCCGAGCAGTGGCTGAGCTCCCTGGAGGCGGCCGTCCAGGGCAAGAAGGTCGTCGCCCTGCCGTTCGCCGATCCCGACCTCGCCTCCCTCGCCCACCAGGGCAAGGACGTCTCGGGCACCCTGGGCCAGCTGCGCCCCGCCACCGACAAGGCGAAGCAGGCCGTCGAGACGGTCCTGCACGTTCCCGCGTCCACGGACTTCTCCTGGCCCGTGGACGGCGCCATCGATCCCTCGATCGTCAATGTCGCCACCTCGGCCGGCGCCCACAACGTCCTCACCCGCAGCGACAGCCTCGTGGAAAGCGGCGCCCTCGGCTACACGCCCTCGGCCGCCCGGCCCATCGGCGCCGGCACCACCGCCGTCGTCGCCGACGCCGACCTGTCCACCGCCTTCGAGGGCGACATGCTGGACGCCGGAACCTCCACGCTCGCCGTGCAGCGGTTCCTCGCCCACAGCCTCGCCCTGAACCTGCAGAAGACCGACGAGCCGCGCAGCTTCGTCGTCGCCCCACAGCGGATGCCCAGCGTCAGCCAGGTCCAGTCGATGGCCGAAGCCGTACGCGGCCTCCAGGCGGGCCGCTGGACCCAGCCCGGGGACCTCGAGGCCGCGGCCGCCGCCAAGCCCGACCCCGGAGCCACCACCCAGGTGCCGGGCGCCGGCCAGTACCCCGAGTCCCTGCGCAAGCAGGAGCTGCCTGTGTCGGCCTTCGAGAAGATCCGCGCCACGCAGAACACCCTCGACCGCTTCAAGGTGATCCTCGCCGCGCCCGACCGCGTGGAGATCCCCTTCGGCAACACCACCAACCGCGAGATGTCCACCTCCTGGCGCGGGCGTCCCGAGGAGGCCCGCCTCTACCGGGACCAGGCCCAGGACTACCTGATCGGTCTCACCGAGAAGGTCAAGGTCATCCCCAAGTCCGACGCCACCTTGTCCGGGCACAGCGCCACCATCCCGGTCAGCGTCCAGAACAGCCTGGTCCAGGACGTCCACGACCTCGTGCTGCGCGTGAAGTCCGCCAATCCGACCCGCCTGATGTTCGGCAAGAGCGGGCAGGCCGAGCAGCAGGTCACCGTCCAGGGCGACCACACCCAGACGGTCAAGTTCACCGCCAACGCCACGGCGAGCGGCCCCGTCGAGGTCACGGCGCAGCTGTTCACCAAGGACGGCGTCCCCTACGGCAAGGAACGCAAGTTCACCGTCGAAGCCACCGAGATCACGCCCACCGTGATGCTCGTCATCGCCGGCGGTGTGCTCCTCCTGGTCCTGGCAGGCATCAAGATGTACGCCAGTCGCAAGCGCGTCGCAGCACGCGCGGCCGCCGAGGAGAGCACGCAGCCGAGTGACGAGTCCCCTGACACCGGAGCGCAAAGCACCGAGGGGTCCGGCGCGAGTGAGACAGTGGACCGTTGATTGACGCCGTGGCCGGTCGGCCTGGGGACGATGAGGTGGGGTTTCGATGAACGCGCCGTACGACGGTGACCGCGCGCAGGGCACTGGTGGGCCTGCGCCCTCCCAGGGCGCTGCCCCGGGCACCCCGGTGCCCGGGCAGGTTTCCGCGCCTGCGCCCGCGCCGGAACGTGACCCGTATGTCCAGGACGCCTACGACCACGACCCGTACCGGTCCCACGACCTGTCGGCCCAGGACCCGGTCGCCGAGGTGCTCTACGACCGCGCCTCGCACCCGCCGCCGCCGCCCGGCACCTACCAGGAGCCCGGCCCGCTCTACGCCGCGCCGACCGCGCCCTCGTACTCCCCCGACCCGCGCGTCTGGGCCCAGACCCCGCCGCCCGAGCCGGACGGTCCCTCGCGCCACCTGCCGTACGGTGACCACGCCACCACCACCCAGTTCGTCGGCGTGGACTCCCTCGTCACCGGTGCCTCGGACGAGCAGCCCGAACCGGATGCCTTCGCGCACCTGTACCGGGACCAGGAGGCGGCGCCCCGCACCGCCGTCGAGGAAGCCCCCGTCGCCGCACCGGCACCGAGCAAGCCCGCCGGACGGGCAGCGAACCTGCTCAAGTCCAGCGCGCTCATGGCCGCGGGCACGATCGTCTCCCGCCTCACCGGCTTCCTGAAGACCCTGGCGATCGCGGGTGCCATCGGCGTCGGCACCTTCAACGACACGTACCAGATCGCCAACACGCTGCCCACGATGATCTACGTGCTGGTCGGCGGCGGCGCCCTGAACGCCGTCTTCATCCCGCAGCTGGTCCGGGCCATGAAGAACGACAGTGACGGCGGGCAGGCGTACGCCAACCGGCTGCTGACCCTCGTCGTCGTGCTGCTGGCCGCCGTCACCACCATCTGTGTCCTGGCCGCACCGGTGTTCATCACGATGATGTCGCCGAAGATCGCCTCCGACCCCGAGCAGATGGACGTCGCGGTCGCCTTCGCCCGCTACTGCCTGCCCACCATGTTCTTCATGGGCGTGCACGTGGTCCTGGGTCAGATCCTCAATGCCCGCGGCCGCTTCGGCGCGATGATGTGGACCCCGGTCCTCAACAACATCGTGGTCATCGCCACCTTCGGCGCCTTCATCTGGGCCTTCGGCGGCTTCACCACTTCCGGCGTCAACGCCAGCACGGTCACCCCCGAGGGCGTCCGCCTGCTGGGCCTGGGCACCCTGCTCGGCCTCACCGTCCAGGCCCTCGCGATGCTGCCGTACCTGCGCGACGCGGGCTTCAAGCCGCGCCTGCGCTTCGACTGGCGGGGCCACGGCCTCGGCAAGGCCGCGGGCCTGGCCAAGTGGACGTTCTTCTTCGTCCTCGCCAACCAGGCCGGCCTCGTGGTCGTCACCCAGCTCGCCACCTGGGCCGGCTCGGTCGCCGAGAAGCAGGGCCACCCGGGCACCGGTTTCACCGGCTACCAATACGCGCTGCTGCTGTGGCAGATGCCGCAGGCGATCATCACCGTCTCCGTCATGACGGCCGTCCTGCCCCGCATCTCCCGCTCCGCGCACGACGGTGACGCCGCCGCGGTCCGGGACGACATCTCCTACGGGCTGCGCACCTCGGCCGTCGCGATCGTGCCCTGCGCCTTCGCCTTCCTCGCCCTCGGTGTCCCGATGGCCACCCTGCTCTACGCCGGCTCGGGTTCGGGCGCCCAGAACATCGGCTACATCCTGATGGCGTTCGGCCTCGGCCTGATCCCGTACTCCATCCAGTACGTGGTCCTGCGCGGCTTCTACGCCTACGAGGACACCCGGACGCCCTTCTACAACACCGTCATCGTCGCCGCGGTCAACGCGGCGGGCTCGGCGATCTCCTTCTTCGTCCTCCCCGCCCGGTGGGCGGTGGTCGGCATGGCCGCCGCCTACGGGCTCGGCTACGCCGTAGGCGTCGGCGTCGCCTGGCGGCGCCTGCGCACCCGGCTCGGTGGCGACCTCGACGGGGCGCACGTCATGCGCACCTACACCCGTCTCATCGGCGCCTGCGTCCCGGCCGCCGCCGTGGGTGGCGCGGCCGCTTTCGGGGTCACGCAGTGGCTGGGCAGCGGAGTCGCCGGCTCCGTCACCGCCCTCCTCGCCGGCGGCATCGCCCTTGCCGTGGTGTTCCTGATCGCCGCCAAGCGGATGCGGATCGAAGAGCTCAACGCGATGGTCGGAATGGTCCGCGGACGTTTGGGGCGCTGATGCGCACAACCGTCGCCCCCTTTCGTGTGTCGTGCTTAGCGTCGGACTGTGGGCACAATTGGCATGGCTTCGCAGACTGGCTGACAGCGCGCAACGGATGGGGAGGCAGGAACGACGGTGGCGGAACGTAGCACGGCTGCCGTCGACGTGGCCGACAACAGCGGCGATGAGCCGCTGACCGCTCAGGCGGCACAGGCCACGTCCGACGGGGTGGACACCCAGAACGGACGAGCCGCGGACGGACCCATGCCCGACAAGGACGGCGAACGCACCAACGCGGCCCCTGCGGCTGCACCCGAACTGCACAGCGGACACAAGCTCGCCAGACGCTATCGGCTGGAAGAGTGCGTCACCCGTGTGGACGGATTCAGCAGTTGGCGCGCGATGGACGAGAAGCTGCGCCGTGCCGTGGGCGTGCACCTGATGCCCGCCGACCACGCGCGCGCCCGCTCCGTCCTGGCCGCCGCCCGGTCCTCGGCCCTGCTCGGCGACCCACGGTTCGTCCAGGTCCTGGACGCCGTGGAGGAGAACGACGTCGTCTACGTCGTCCACGAGTGGCTGCCCGATGCCACCGAGCTCACCGCGCTCCTCGCCGCGGGCCCGCTGGAGGCCCACGAGGCCTACCAGCTCGTCAGCCAGGTCTCCCAGGCCATGGCCGCCGCGCACCGCGAGGGGCTCGCCCATCTGCGGCTGACGCCCAGCGCCATACTGCGCACCTCCACGGGCCAGTACCGCATCCGCGGCCTCGCCGTGAACGCCGCCCTGCGCGGCATCACCAGCGAGACCCCGCAGCGGGCCGACACCGAAGCCATCGGCGCGCTCCTGTACGCCGCCCTCACCCAGCGCTGGCCGTACGAGAGCGACGCGTACGGCCTCACCGGCCTGCCCAAGGGCGTTGGGCTGATCGCCCCCGACCAGGTGCGTGCCGGCGTCCACCGGGGACTGGGCGAACTCGCCATGCGCGCGCTCGCCAACGACGGGGCCACCGCCTCCCGTCAGGAACCCGCCTGCACCACCCCTGACGAGCTGGCCAAGGCCGTGGCCGCGATGCCCCGCATCCGGCCGCCGGAGCCCGTCTTCACGGCTCCGCCGGAGTACCAGCACACCACCTACCAGCAGGGCAGCTACGGACGCCCCACGCCTCCCGGTCTGAACACCGTCCAGAGTCGTCCCGTCGTCCCGCCGCCGGCCCCGCTGGAGAGCCGTACCGGCCGGGCCTTGAAGTGGGGCGTCGCCGCCCTGCTCATCGCCGCCCTCGGCCTGGGCAGCTGGCAGCTGGCCGACACCCTCCTGGGCCGCACCAGCCAGCAAGGGAACAGCGGCACCAGCAACAACACCAAGCCCGGGCCCGAAGACAACCCGAAGGCGCCGGAGCGGACCGAGCTGGCCATCAAGGGGGCGGCGGAGTACTACCCGGACGACAAGCCCCAGGATCTCGACGGGGTCTCCAAGGCCTACGACAACGACGCGACCTCGTTCTGGCGGACCTACCGGTACGACGACGGCCCTGACATGGGGGCCTTCAAAGAGGGGCTCGGCCTCGTCTTCGACCTCGGCGAAGAACAGGAGGTGAGTGCGGCCTCGATAGCGTTCCGGTTCCCCGGAGACCACACCACCGCGACGCTCTATGCCGCGCCGAGCCTGTCGTCGTCGACCCCGATCAAGAGCATGAAGCAGATCGCCACGGGGACGACGAAGGAGAAGCAGCTGGAGCTCGCCACCGAGACTCCGGTCAAGACGCGCTACGTGGTGCTGTGGCTCACGGCCATGCCCATGGCCGGCCCTTCGGAGTTCAGCACGGCCGGGTACAAGCAGGGCATCACGAACGTCGTCTTCTCCCGGATCTCCTAGCGCTGCCCGCGCTGTGTGCGGCCCGGTCCGGTCCGGGCAAGAGGTCTGCGGGAAGGATCTTCCCGCAGACCTCCCGGGGTATCCGGCCGCGCGGGTCCGCTCCGGGACGAACCCGGATCGACATGTGCTCGGCTTCCAACAGGAGGGGAATCATGAGGCCTGCGCCTGACGGCCCCGCCCCCGCCTCGGACCAGGAGCTCCTGGCCCGGCACGTCGCCGGGGATCCCGAGGCCTTCGGGGAGATCGTGCGGCGGCACCGGGACCGACTGTGGGCCGTGGCGTTGCGGACCCTCGGGGACCGCGAGGAGGCCGCCGACGCCGTGCAGGACGCGCTGGTGTCCGCCTACCGGGCCGCGCACACCTTCCGCGGGGAATCCGCCGTCACCACCTGGCTGCACCGCATCACCGTCAATGCCTGCCTGGACCGCGCCCGCAAGGCCGCCTCCCGCCGGACCGCCCCCCTCGACGATACGGACCGCCTGGAGCGCCTCCTGGAGCCCCATGAGTCCGCGGAGGCCCCTGCGGAGCGCCAGGACCTCCATCGCCAGCTCCTGGCCGCTCTGAGCACGCTCCCGGCTGACCAGCGAGCCGCGCTGGTCCTCGTCGACATGCAGGGGTACCCCGTCGCCGAGGCCGCCCGGATCCTCGACGTCCCCACCGGCACCGTGAAGAGCCGCTGTGCGCGCGGCCGGGCGAAACTCTTGCCGCTCCTCACTCATCTGCGCACGAATGCCGGGGATAACACCGCCACCGAGCGGGGAAGGAACCGGACGCCGGGCCCACCCGTCCCACCAGCGGCAGAACCCAGGCATCCAGACCCAGACGCTGTGAAGGGCGGAGGTGGACGACCGTGACCCCGCCCACTGGCATGTCCGGCACGACCGGCACGATCCGGCACCCGGACGTCTCGGAGATCTCCGACCTGACCGAAGGTCTCCTCTCCCCGTCCCGTACCGCCGAAATCCGCCGCCATCTCGGCGACTGCACCCTGTGCGCCGATGTCCGCACCTCCTTGGAGGAGATCCGCTCCCTCCTCGGCACCCTGCCGGGGCCGGCCCGGATGCCCGCAGACATCGCCGGCCGCATCGACGCGGCCCTCGCCGCGGAGGCCCTCCTCGACGCCACCCAGCCACAGGCCGAGGCCGTACCGGCCGACCGGCCCCGCACGCCGGACCGCGATGTTTCACGTGGAACGCCCCCAGCTACCGCTGGGAGGTACCCCCGGCCCGCCGGTCACCCGACCGGCCCAACCGGCCCCGGGCGACGCCGTGCGCGGCGCCGGATCGCCGTCCTCGCCGGTCTCACCGGAGCCGCCGCCTGCGCCCTGGGCATCTTCCTGTTCGGCGACTTCTCGGGCACGCCCACCCACGGAACCGCCGCCAGTGGCGAGGCATCCGACTCCGCAGCGCGGCCGTCCGCCGCCACGGGCGAAGGCAGCTACACCGCTCAGGGGCTCCAGAACAGTGTCAGGCAGCTCATCGGGGCCGATCAGGGCGCAAAGAACGTTCCCGCGGAGCAGAACAACACCCTCGGACTGGAGAACACCGCACCCGGAGACAAGCGGGCAGCGCCTTCCGTCCCTTCCTGTGTCCAGCAGGCCACCGGTCGCCCTGACACCCCGCTCGCCGCCGAACGCGGCAGCTACCAGGGCACCCCCGTCTACCTCCTCGTCCTGCCGCACCCGGCCGACTCCGCCCGTGTTGACGCCTACCTCGTCGACACGGCGTGCGAGCGAACCGGTTCGGCAGACCCCGGGAAGGTCCTTCTGACGAGCACCTATCCGCGGTAGCCGAGGCGCTCGGGGCCGTGGTGGGGCGGGTGGGGAATGCATGCGCCGTAGGATCCGTTGGGTGGGGTGAGAGTCCGCACCGGCCCCCGGTTGGCAGTACGCAGTCCGCAGAGACGAGGAAGAAACCCGTGAGCGACGTCCGAAACGTGATCATCATCGGCTCCGGGCCGGCCGGTTACACCGCCGCCCTGTACACCGCACGCGCTTCGCTCAAGCCGCTGGTCTTCGAAGGTGCCGTCACCGCGGGTGGCGCCCTGATGAACACCACCGAGGTGGAGAACTTCCCGGGCTTCCAGGACGGCATCATGGGCCCCGACCTCATGGACAACATGCGTGCTCAGGCCGAGCGCTTCGGCGCCGAGCTGATCGCGGACGACGTCGTGGCCGTGGACCTGAGCGGTGAAATCAAGACCGTCACCGACACCGCCGGCACCGTGCACCGCGCCAAGGCCGTCATCGTCACCACCGGTTCCCAGCACCGCAAGCTCGGCCTGCCCAACGAGGACGCCCTCTCCGGCCGCGGTGTCTCCTGGTGCGCCACCTGCGACGGGTTCTTCTTCAAGGACCACGACATCGCCGTCGTCGGCGGCGGCGACACCGCGATCGAGGAGGCCACCTTCCTCTCGCGCTTCGCCAAGTCCGTCACGATCGTCCACCGCCGTGACAGCCTGCGCGCCTCGAAGGCCATGCAGGACCGCGCCTTCGCCGACCCGAAGATCAAGTTCGCCTGGGACAGCGAGGTCGCCGAGATCCGCGGCGATCAGAAGCTCTCCGGCCTCACCCTGCGCAACACCAAGACCGGTGAGACCTCCGAGCTTCCCGTGACCGGCCTCTTCATCGCCGTGGGCCACGACCCCCGCACCGAGCTCTTCAAGGGCCAGCTCGACCTCGACGAGGAGGGCTACCTCAAGGTCGAGGCCCCGTCCACCCGGACCAGCGCCACCGGCGTGTTCGGCGCCGGCGACGTCGTCGACCACACCTACCGTCAGGCCATCACCGCCGCGGGCACCGGCTGCTCCGCCGCCCTCGACGCCGAGCGCTTCCTCGCTGCGCTCGCGGACGCCGAGAAGGTCCACGCAGCGGTCTGACCGGTCTGACCCCCACACCGCCCCACCCCACACCCCGCAGGAAAGAAGAAGGAGGCCGCTGTGGCCGGCACCCTCAAGAACGTGACCGACGCTGACTTCGACGAGCAGGTCCTCAGGAGCGACAAGCCCGTACTGGTGGACTTCTGGGCCGCCTGGTGCGGACCGTGCCGCCAGATCGCGCCGTCCCTCGAGGCCATCGCTGCCGAGTACGGCGACCAGATCGAGATCGTCAAGCTCAACATCGACGAGAACCCGGCCACGGCAGCGAAGTACGGCGTCATGTCCATCCCGACGCTGAACGTCTACCAGAGCGGCGAGGTCGCCAAGACCATCGTCGGCGCGAAGCCGAAGGCCGCCATCCTGCGCGACCTCTCCGAGTTCGTCGAGGTCAAGACCGCCTGACGCGATCGATGTTTCACGTGAAACGGGGCCGCCCCTCCAGGGGCGGCCCCGTTCCGCGTCTCGCGCTCACAGCGGCCGGAGCGCCGGCTCCTTGCGCGCCGCACCCAGCAGCCGGTCCAGTGCCAGCTCCACGTCTTCCTTCCACGACAGCGTCGAGCGGAGTTCCAGCCGCAGCCGCGGATGCACCGGGTGCGGGCGGACCGTCTTGAAGCCCACCGCGAGCAGGTGGTCGGCCGGCAGCAGGCACGCCGGGCCCTCCCAGTGCGCGTCCCCGAACGCCTCGATCGCCCGGAAGCCCCGCCGCAGCAGGTCCTTGGCCACCGTCTGGACCATGACCCGCCCCAGCCCCTGGCCCTGGTACCCCGGCATGATCCATGCAGTGATCAGCTGGACGGCATCGGGCGAGACCGGGCTGGTCGGAAAGGCGGTGGCCCGCGGCACGTACGCCGGCGGCGCATAGAGGACGAAGCCCACCGGGACCTCGTCCACATAGACCACTCGGCCGCAGGATCCCCACTCCAACAGGACGGCGGAGATCCACGCCTCCTTCTCCTGGGTGGGAGTACCCGCCTTCACCGCGGCCTCACCACTGACCGGGTCCAACTCCCAAAACACACAGGACCGGCAACGACGGGGCAGGTCCTGGAGGTTGTCCAGCGTGAGCGGTACCAGCCGACGACCCATGACCGCATCGTATCCACTGGTCCATCGTTCTTCGACAGCAAAGCGAAGGGGCGGACCGCACCGGTTCACACCGTTGCGGTCCGCCCCTGGGCGGCCCCGGGATCACTCCCCGGCGAGACCCTGATCCAGCACCCGACCCTCGCCCGGTGCCAGCGTCCCCAAAATCCGCTCCAGATCCTCCATCGAGGCGAACTCAACGGTGATCTTGCCCTTCTTCTGGCCCAGATCCACCTTCACCCGCGTCTCGAACCGGTCCGACAGCCGCGTCGCCAGCTCGCTGAGCGCCGGGGCCACCCGGGCACCCGCACGCGGGCCCCTCGGCTTCACCGCACTCGACGGCTCCGAGGCCATCAGCGTCACGATCTCCTCGACCGCACGCACCGACAGCCCCTCGGCCACGATCCGGTGCGCCAGCTTGTCCTGCTCCTCAGAGTCCTCCACCGAGAGCAGCGCACGCGCGTGTCCGGCCGACAGCACTCCCGCGGCGACCCGACGCTGTACCGAAGGGGACAGCTTGAGCAGTCGCAGCGTGTTCGACACCTGGGGACGCGAGCGCCCGATCCGGTCGGCCAACTGGTCGTGCGTGCAGTTGAAGTCCTTGAGCAGCTGGTCGTAGGCCGCCGCTTCTTCCAACGGGTTCAGCTGAGCCCGATGCAGGTTCTCCAGCAGCGCGTCCAGCAGCAGCTTCTCGTCGTCCGTCGCCCGAATGATCGCCGGAATGGCCTCCAGCCCGGCCTCGCGGCAGGCACGCCAGCGCCGCTCACCCATGATCAGCTCATAGCGACCGGGGGCCGACTGCCGCACCACCACCGGCTGGAGCAGGCCCACCTCCTGGATGGAGGTCACCAGCTCGGCAAGCGCGTCCTCGTCGAACACCTCGCGCGGCTGGCGCGGGTTCGGCGTGATCGCGTCCATCGGGAGCTCGGCGAACGTCGCCCCCGCCACCACATCGCTCTCCGGCTCGGACTGGGGCTCGGGTTCGGCCACCGGCACAACCGCAAGCGATGTTTCACGTGAAACATCGGCCTGTACGAGCGCAGCGAGCTTCGCCGCCGCCACCCCACGCTCCGAAGCCATCGTCGGCACCGCCGACGGGGACGTCGTCGCGGCGCTGATCACCGGCGGCGTCTTCTCCTGCGGAGCCGCGGGGATCAGCGCACCGAGCCCCCGCCCCAGACCCCTACGTCGCTCACTCACTGGATCCCCTCCGCCACACTGTGCGTGCTGTTGCTGCCCGGGCCCAGATGGGCGTGCCGAGCGTCGTAATGAATGCCGACCCCTCGATACGCGATCTCTCGCGCTGCCTCCAGGTAGGAGAGGGAACCACTGGAACCCGGGTCGTACGTGAGCACCGTCTGCCCATAGCTCGGCGCCTCGGAAATGCGCACCGACCGAGGGATGCTCGTCCGCAGCACCTCCTTGCCGAAGTGGCTGCGCACCTCCTCCGCCACCTGCGAGGCCAGCCGTGTCCTGCCGTCGTACATCGTCAGCAGGATGGTGGACACGTGGAGCGTCGGGTTGAGATGGGCCCGCACCAGATCGACATTGCGCAGCAGCTGACCCAGACCCTCCAGCGCGTAGTACTCGCACTGGATCGGGATCAGCACCTCCGCGCCGGCCACCAGTGCGTTCACCGTCAGCAAGCCGAGCGAGGGCGGGCAGTCGATCAGGATGTAGTCGAGGGGCTGGTCGTACGCCTGGATCGCCCGCTGGAGGCGGCTCTCCCTCGCCACCAGCGACACCAGCTCGATCTCCGCACCCGCCAGATCGATCGTGGCGGGAGCGCAGAAGAGCCCCTCTACGTCCACCACCGGCTGGACGACCTCCAGCAGCGGCCGGCTGTCCACGAGCACGTCGTAGATGGACGGCACGTCGGCGTGGTGGTCGATGCCCAGCGCCGTGGACGCATTGCCCTGCGGGTCGAGGTCGACCACCAAGACCCGTGCACCGTGCAGCGCGAGCGACGCCGCCAGGTTCACGGTCGTCGTGGTCTTGCCCACGCCGCCCTTCTGGTTGGCGACCACGATGACCCGGGTCTGATTCGGCCGGGGAAGCCTCTCACCGGTGCGCCCCAGGGCGTCGACCGCCTGCTGAGCGGCTCGGCCGATGGGGGTGTCGTTGTCTACAAGAGGCGGAGGCAATGTTTCACGTGAAACATCCTCACCCGCCGGTTCAGAGCGGGGACCGGGGACCGGATCGGCCATCGGCCCCGCGAGGTTGGCGTCGGACCGCACGGTGTCACTCTCCTCGACATCAGGCTCGCGATGAACAGAGCCTCCCATGTCACCCGGGTCGCGAACCAGCGGGGCCCGTACTCCTGTGGATGAATCCACCGATGTGGACAACTCTGTCCCCCTTGCGTCCTTGCGCTCGCGGGAGGAGGAAGCCGCACGACCGCGGCTGATGATTCCGTGCAGCAGAGAGCGACGTTTCACGTGAAACACGATGCCCGGAGGGAGTCTCCCGGCCGCTACGACACTCCGAAATCCATACCTATAGGGCCCAACACGGATGAAATCTCCCGTGTGGGCCCCGGCTGCCAGCAAATCAGCGGAGAACTACCGGCGCCGGCGGGTACGCCCCACCCGGGCCGCCTTAGCCCGCTTGGCCGCGAACCTCACCCCTCCAGGGCTCTCGCCGACCTCAACCCGCACCACCGTCGACAACGGGTCCACCAGACCCTCGCCCACCTGCAGCACCGAGGTCTTCACCACACCCAGCTTCGCCAGCGCCGTCTTCGCCGACACCAGCTCCTCGTCCGCGGTGTCGCCCTTCAGCGCCAGCATCTCGCCGTACGGCCGCAGCAGGGGCACTCCCCAGCCAGCCAGCCGGTCCAGCGGAGCCACCGCCCGCGCCGTCACCACGTGCACCGGCTGCAGCTTGCCCAGGACCTCCTCGGCCCGCCCGCGCATCACCGTGACGTGGTCCAGGCCGAGCAGCTCCACGGCCTCCTGGAGGAAGGTCGTACGCCGCAGCAGCGGTTCGAGCAGCGTGATCTTGAGATCCCGTCGCACCAGAGCGAGCGGGATACCGGGCAGACCCGCACCCGAGCCCACGTCGCACACGGTGACGCCCTGGGGCACCACCTCCGACAGCACAGCGCAGTTCAGCAGGTGCCGCTCCCACAGGCGCGGCACCTCACGCGGCCCGATCAGGCCCCGCTTGACTCCCGCGTCCGCCAGCAGCTCCGCGTACCGCACAGCTTCCGGGAAAAACTCACCGAACACCGCGCGCGCCTCTTCAGGCGCCGGGGGAAGCTCAGCTGCCTCCGTCACGGGGACCGTCCTTCCGTACCGCATGGTTTTTGAAAACCACGTCTTCAAGTGAGGCGTCGTTCACCTGTCAGGCCAGGCTGACAAACATCGGCCCCGTCTGCGACACAGACGGGGCCGAACAACTCGCGTCGACGATCAGGCCGGGAGCACGACGACGAAGCGCTGCGGCTCCTCGCCCTCGGACTCGCTCCGCAGACCGGCGGCCGCCACCGCATCGTGGACGACCTTGCGCTCGAACGGGGTCATCGGAGCCAGCTTCAGCGGCTCGCCCGACGCCTTTACGTCCGCCGCGGCCTGAGCGCCCAGGGCCGCCAGCTCCTCGCGCTTCTTCGCGCGAAACCCGGCGATGTCCAGCATCAGCCGGCTGCGGTCCCCGGTCTCCCGGTGCACGGCGAGGCGGGTGAGCTCCTGGAGCGCCTCCAGAACCTCACCGTCGCGGCCCACGAGCTTCTGCAGATCACGGCTGGCCGAGTCACTGACGATCGACACCGCGGCCCGGTCGGCCTCGACGTCCATGTCGATGTCGCCGTCCAGGTCAGCGATGTCCAGCAGACCCTCGAGGTAGTCGGCCGCGATCTCACCCTCCTGCTCGAGGCGGGTCAGGGTGTCGCCACTCTCAGCGGCGGCGGTGGTGGTGCCTTCCGTCACGGGAGAGACTCCTTCTTACTTCTTGGGAGCGGGCTTGCTGGGGGTCTGACGCTGCGCCTTCGACTGGCGCTTCGGCTGCTGCCGCTTCGCGGCACCGCCGCTCGCCGCATCCGAGTCCGCCGTGGCTTCGACACTCTTGATCACCGAGCCGTCGGGCTGCGCGGCCATGCCCTGCTTGGTGAGGGCGGCGATGAACTTGCGCTCGTTGTCGTTGCGGTCCGGGCCCTTGGCGACGATCGCCGCGACGACCCGCTTCCTGCCCCGGCCCTTGAGCTCACCGTGCGAGGTGATCTGCTTCAGCAGGCGGGTCAGGTACTGGTCCTGCGCCTTGCTGCCCGGCGTCGGGTTCTGGTTGATCACGTACATCTGCTGACCCATGGTCCACACGTTCGTGGTCAGCCAGTAGACGAGGACACCGACGGGGAAGTTGATGCCCATGACCGCGAAGATCACCGGGAAGATGTACATCAGCATCTTCTGCTGCTGCATGAACGGCGTCTTGACCGAGAGGTCGACGTTCTTCTGCATCAGCTGACGCTGAGTGTAGAACTGCGACAGCGACATCATGATGATCATGACGGCGGTCACGATCCGGACGTCCGTCAGCGTCGCACCGAGGGCGGCGACCTTCTCCGGGCTGTCCATGAACTTCGCGGCGATCGGCGCGCCGAAGATCTTGGCCGCACGGGCGCTGTCGACCAGCTGCTGGTCCATCGCGCCGACCGCCTTGCCATCGGCGATGTTCGACAGCACGTGGTACAGGGCGAAGAAGAACGGGGACTGCGCCAAGATGGGCAGGCACGAGGAGAGCGGGTTGGTGCCCGTCTCCTTGTACAGCTTCATCATCTCTTCGGACTGACGCTGCTTGTCGTTCTTGTAGCGCTCCTGGATCGCCTTCATCTTCGGCTGGAGCGCCTGCATGCCCCGCGTCGCCTTGATCTGCTTCACGAAGAGCGGGATCAGGCAGATACGGATCAAGATCACTAGGGACACGATGGACAGGCCCCAGGCCCACCCACTCGACTCACCGAAGATCGCCCCGTACATCGAGTGGAACTGGACGATGATCCACGAGACGGGGTAAGTGATAAAGCTGAACAGACTGGCAATCGTGTCCACTAATCAGGCTCCTTGAGCATTGCGAGATCTACGCAACGCACTGCGCAGCTGCTCGTGCCAACGCGGGCGTTTACGGGGTGGGACGTGGTCCACGCCACCTGGGGACCACGGATTGCACCGCAGGATCCGCCAGGCGGTCAGGGCCGTCCCCTTGACCGCACCATGCCGGTCGATGGCCGTGTACCCGTAGTGCGAACACGACGGGTAGTAGCGGCACACCGGCCCGAGCAGCGGACTGATCGTCCACTGGTACAGCTTGATCAAAGCGAGCAGCGGGTACTTCATCGAGCCACGCCTCCCAGGAGCCGCACCAGAGCGGCATCCAGGTCCCGGGCCAGCTCGTCGGGGCCGGCATCACCCGCTCCGGGCAACGCGCGTACCACCACCAGGCTACCGGCGGGCAGCTGGGACAGCCGCTCGCGGACCAGATGGCGCAGACGGCGCTTGACCCGGTTACGTATGACGGCGTTGCCGACAGCCTTGCTGACGACGAAACCCGCACGCGTCGAGGGATCGATCTCCCCCGGCTCGTGCGGGTCCGTTGCACCGCTTGTACGTAGATGGACGACGAGGAGCGGGCGACCGGCCCGGCGACCTCGGCGTACCGCGCTCGCGAAGTCCTCGCGCCGCCTCAGCCGATTATCGGGAGACAGCACGACGTCACGACCTGCGTGTTGTTACGCGGAAAGGGCGGCGCGGCCCTTGCCACGACGGTTCGCGAGGATCGCGCGACCGGCACGGGTACGCATCCGCAGGCGGAAGCCGTGGGTCTTGGCGCGACGGCGGTTGTTCGGCTGGAAGGTGCGCTTGCTCACTCGGGGGCTCCAGAGAATGAATCGTTGTGGCGGGACATCGCCTGGCTGTCACCGTGCGCCCACGAGGAAACTCGCGTGTTCGCCCGAGTGGCACCGCTAAATGATCACTATCAGTGACCTTCGCCCATCGGTAGGCAGGCGGCAGCAGCCATCGACAACTCGACCTGGTTACGGTACGCGCGGCTACGCCATCCGGTCAAACCGAGCCGACCTGGCCCCACACTGTGCACAGGCTGTGGACAACGACTTGAACCCTACCCGCTGGCCTGACTACCGTTGCCTGACCCCGGATTTTTTGTCCCGACCGTCCCAAAGAACCACACATTCGTGGGACCCCTGTGAGAGAGCGTGCTCTGTGGCTGACGTACCTGCCGATCTTGCCGCAGTGTGGCCAAGGGTGCTCGAAAAGCTCCTCGGGGAGGGACAGCCGGGGATCGAGCCCAAGGACAAGCAATGGGTCGAGCGGTGTCAGCCCCTGGCACTCGTCGCCGACACCGCGCTGCTGGCCGTCCCCAACGAATGGGGCAAGCGCGTCCTCGAAGGCCGCCTCGCCCCGCTGATCAGCGACGCGCTCAGCCGTGAATGCGGCCGCCCGATCCGGATCGCCATCACCGTGGACGACTCCGCCGGCGAGCCCGCGCCCCCCGCTCCGCCCGTCCAGCAGCAGGGCGGGTACGAGCCGTACGGCGGCCAGCGCCCCGGCGACGACCAGCTCCCCACCGCCCGCCCGGCCTACCCGGACTACCAGCAGCAGCGCCCCGAGCCCGGCGCCTGGCCCCGCGGCGGCCAACAGGACGACTACGGCTGGCAGCAGCCGCGCCTCGGCGGTTTCCCCGAACGCGACCCGTACGCCTCCCCGCAGCCCGGATACCTCCAGCAGTCCGAGCCCTCCGGCTACGACCAGGGCTCCTACGAGCAGCAGAAGTACGAGCCGTCCCCGTACGAGGCCCAGCAGCACCAGTCCCATTCGTACGAGCAGCAGCCGTACGAGCCCCAGCAGTACGAGCAGCCGGCACCGCGCCAGGCCCCCGGCCGACCCGCGGCGCCGCCGTCCCCGTCCGGCGGCTCCACCTCGGGCCCGCTGGAGCCGACCGCCCGGCTGAACCCCAAGTACCTCTTCGACACCTTCGTCATCGGCGCCTCCAACCGCTTCGCGCACGCCGCCGCGGTGGCCGTCGCCGAGGCACCCGCGAAGGCCTACAACCCCCTCTTCGTCTACGGGGAGTCGGGCCTCGGCAAGACGCACCTGCTGCACGCCATCGGGCACTACGCGCGGAGCCTCTACCCCGGCACCCGGGTGCGGTACGTGAGCTCCGAGGAGTTCACCAACGAGTTCATCAACTCCATCCGCGACGGCAAGGGCGACGCGTTCCGCAAGCGCTACCGCGAGATGGACATCCTGCTCGTCGACGACATCCAGTTCCTCGCGAGCAAGGAGTCGACGCAGGAGGAGTTCTTCCACACCTTCAACACGCTCCACAACGCCAACAAGCAGATCGTGCTCTCCTCCGACCGGCCGCCCAAGCAGCTCGTCACCCTGGAGGACCGGCTCCGCAACCGCTTCGAGTGGGGCCTGATCACCGACGTCCAGCCGCCCGAGCTGGAGACCCGCATCGCGATCCTGCGCAAGAAGGCCGTACAGGAGCAGCTCAACGCCCCGCCGGAGGTACTGGAGTTCATCGCCTCCCGCATCTCGCGCAACATCCGCGAGCTGGAGGGGGCGCTGATCCGGGTCACGGCCTTCGCGAGCCTCAACCGGCAGCCGGTCGACCTGGGCCTCACCGAGGACGTCCTGAAGAACCTGATCCCGGGCGGCGAGGACAGCGCGCCGGAGATCACGGCCACCGACATCATGGCGGCCACCGCGGACTACTTCGGCCTGACCGTGGACGACCTGTGCGGCTCCTCGCGCAGCCGGGTCCTGGTCACCGCCCGGCAGATCGCCATGTACCTGTGCCGTGAGCTCACCGACCTCTCCCTGCCCAAGATCGGGGCCCAGTTCGGCGGCCGCGACCACACGACCGTCATGCACGCGGACCGCAAGATCCGCGCCCTGATGGCCGAGCGGCGCTCCATCTACAACCAGGTCACCGAGCTCACCAACCGCATCAAGAACGCCTGAGCGCGGCCCCCGACACCCGGTTCGGGGCCGCTCCAGGGCCCCTTCACACGCATTTAGAGGGCGCTCCCGGTCCATAACGGGGGCGCCCTTCTTCGTGCGCGCGCCCCTGACCTGTTCGAATACGCCCCCTGTGGAGCAACTCATCCACAGATTGGGAGACTTTCTTCCGTCCACACCCTGGGGACGGGGCGCGTCACCCACAATCTGTCCACAGGCGTGCGGGGTGAGGCTCCATCAGGGCTGGTCAGGCCCCTGTGGAATTGTGCACAAACGTCATCCACAGGCTGTGGACAAATATTTCGTCCACAGCCCTGTCCACGGCGTTGTCCACCGTCGACCCACAGATTTCCACGTCCTGTGCACAGGATGCGCGGGCTTCTCCACACCCTTGTCCACTGTTCGGCAACGCACCACCCCCTCTCACCGCCCGGAGTGAAAGCCGTCACACCGATGTAGACGTTTGGGTTGTGGAGTACCGGGGGAAAGCTGGGGACGCACCTGTGGAGTAATCGGGGTCACCTGGGGACAGCCTGTGCAGAACTTTTCGTTCTCCACAGAGACACGGGGTTGTCCACCGGTGTCACCCACAGGGTCGGTGGATAAAAAACGGGGTTTGACCTGCGAGAACGGGCTTATCCACCGTTTCCACAGGCCCTACTACTACCCCCATAGAGAGTTAGGCCGGTTTCGGTTTTCAAGCGGGTCCTGTGCACAACTCGTCGATCGCCCGCCCCGACGCCTCGCTCCCGACTTGACCGCCAGCCGCACCGAGTGTCGGCGCCGTAGGTCAGACTGGTCCCCGGCATCGGTCGAGGCATCGACGGGCCGACGACGAAGGTCGGCAGACGAGCGAGCAACAGCAGGAGGCGGTTCCGGTGAAGATCCGGGTGGAGCGCGACGTACTGGCGGAGGCGGTGGCTTGGGCCGCCCGTAGCCTCCCGGCCCGGCCGCCGGTGCCCGTTCTCGCGGGCCTGCTGCTGAAGGCCGAGGAGGGCACCTTGAGCCTCTCCGGCTTCGACTACGAGGTCTCGGCCCGGGTCTCCGTCGAGGCGGACGTCGAGGAGGACGGCACCGTCCTGGTTTCCGGCCGACTGCTCGCCGACATCTGCCGCGCCCTCCCCAACCGCCCGGTGGAGATTTCCACAGACGGTGTACGGGCGACCGTGGTCTGCGGCTCCTCGCGGTTCACCCTCCACACCCTGCCCGTGGAGGAGTACCCGGCACTGCCGCAGATGCCGACCGCGACCGGCACCGTTGCCGGTGAGGTCTTCGCCTCCGCCGCCAAGCAGGTGGCCACTGCCGCCGGCCGTGACGACACGCTGCCGGTGCTGACCGGTGTCCGCATCGAGATCGAGGGCGACCGGGTCACCCTGGCCTCCACCGACCGCTACCGCTTCGCGGTCCGCGAGTTCCTGTGGAAGCCGGAGAACCCGGATGCGTCGGCCGTGGCCCTGGTGCCCGCCAAGACGCTCCAGGAGATCGCCAACTCGCTCACCAGCGGTGACACGGTCACCCTGGCGCTGTCGGGCTCCGGCGCGGGCGAGGGCCTGATCGGTTTCGAGGGCGCCGGCCGCCGCACCACCACCCGGCTGCTCGAGGGCGACCTGCCCAAGTACCGGACGCTCTTCCCGACCGAGTTCAACTCCGTCGCCGTGATCGAGACCGCCCCGTTCGTCGAGGCCGTCAAGCGCGTGGCCCTGGTGGCCGAGCGCAACACCCCGGTCCGCCTCAGCTTCGAGCAGGGCGTGCTGATCCTGGAGGCCGGCTCCTCCGACGACGCACAGGCTGTGGAAAGGGTCGACGCCCAGCTGGACGGCGACGACATCTCGATCGCCTTCAACCCGACCTTCCTGCTGGACGGCCTGAGCGCGATCGCTTCCCCGGTGGCCCAGCTCAGCTTCACCACGTCGACCAAGCCCGCGCTGCTCAGCGGCCGCCCGGCGATCGACGCGGAGGCCGACGAGGCCTACAAGTACCTGATCATGCCGGTGCGCCTGTCCGGCTGACGCCCACCTATCGACGTCGGGCCCGGTCTCGCACGCAGCGGGACCGGGCCCGACGTCGTCCACAGGCTGGGGAGGGCGGCGGGAAAACCGGGAAAGCCGGACGGGCCGCCATGGAGCGCCCGCAAGGCCCGCCGCCACGGCCCGGCGTAGGCTCGGATCCGGTGGGCGACCCCCTGCGCGTCCGGCGAGGACACGGCCGGGGAAGCCCCGGCAAAGACGGCCACAACGCTTAAGGAACCACCTGATGGAGCTTGGTCTCGTCGGTCTCGGCAAGATGGGCGGCAACATGCGCGAGCGCATCCGCCGCGCAGGCCACACCGTCATCGGATACGACCGCAACCCGGACCTCGCGGATGTCCACAGCCTGCAGGAGCTTGTGGACAGCCTGCAGGCCCCCCGCGTCGTGTGGGTCATGGTCCCGGCCGGTGCGGCCACCCAGTCCACGGTCGACGAGCTCGCCGAGCTGCTGTCGCCCGGTGACGTCGTCGTCGACGGCGGGAACTCCCGCTGGACCGACGACGAGAAGCACGCCGAGGAGCTGAAGGCCAAGGGCATCGGCTTCGTCGACTGCGGTGTCTCCGGCGGCGTGTGGGGCCTGGAGAACGGCTACGCGCTCATGTACGGCGGCGCCGCCGAGGACGTGGCCCGCGTACAGCCGGTCTTCGACGCCCTCAAGCCCGAGGGCGAGTTCGGCGCCGTGCACGCGGGCAAGGTCGGCGCGGGTCACTTCGCGAAGATGGTCCACAACGGCATCGAGTACGCCATGATGCAGGCCTACGCCGAGGGCTGGGAGCTCCTGGAGAAGGTGGACTCGGTCACCGACGTCCGCGAGGTCTTCCGCTCCTGGCAGGAGGGCACCGTCATCCGCTCCTGGCTGCTGGACCTGGCCGTGAACGCCCTCGACGAGGACGAGCACCTGGAGCAGCTGCGCGGCTTCGCCCAGGACTCCGGCGAGGGACGCTGGACGGTGGAGGCGGCGATCGACAACGCCGTGCCGCTGCCCGCGATCACCGCGTCGCTCTTCGCGCGCTTCGCCTCGCGGCAGGACGACTCCCCGCAGATGAAGATGATCGCCGCGCTGCGCAACCAGTTCGGCGGCCACGCGGTCGAGAAGAAGTAGCGCTTCGCACCACAGCGGTAACCACAGCACCACAGCGGTACAGCACCACAGCGAGTAGTTGGAAGCCGGGGGAGGTCGGCGCCGTATGCACGTTTCGCATCTCTCATTGGCCGACTTCCGCTCGTACGCCCGGGCCGAGGTTCCCCTCGACCCGGGCGTCACCGCTTTCGTGGGCCCCAACGGCCAGGGGAAGACCAACCTCGTCGAGGCGATCGGCTACCTCGCGACCCTCGGCAGCCACCGGGTCTCCTCGGACGCCCCGCTCGTGCGGATGGGCGCGGACCGGGCGATCATCCGCGCGGCCGTCACCCAGGGCGAGCGGCAGCAGCTGGTGGAACTGGAGCTCAACCCCGGCCGGGCGAACCGGGCCCGGATCAACCGGTCCTCGCAGGTCAGGCCGCGGGACGTGCTGGGGATCATACGAACGGTGCTGTTCGCGCCGGAGGACCTGGCCCTGGTCAAGGGCGACCCGGGCGAGCGGCGGCGGTTCCTGGACGAGCTGGTCACGGCGCGCTCGCCGCGGATGGCCGCGGTCCGCTCCGACTACGAGCGGGTGCTCAAGCAGCGCAACACCTTGCTGAAGTCGGCGGCGATGGCCCGCCGGCACGGCGGCCGCTCCCTGGACCTCTCCACCCTCGACGTGTGGGACCAGCACCTCGCCCGCGCGGGTGCGGAGCTGCTAGCGCAGCGGCTGGATCTGATCGCGACCCTGCTGCCCCTGGCGGACAAGGCCTACGAGCAGCTCGCGCCCGGCGGCGGCCCGCTCGGGCTGACCTACAAGTCCTCGGCCGGCGAGCCGGTGGACAGCGGCGCGGCGCGCACCCGCGAGGCCCTCTACGAGGTGCTGCTGGCCGCGCTGGCCGAAGTGCGCAAGCAGGAGATCGAGCGCGGCGTCACCCTGGTCGGCCCGCACCGCGACGACGTGGTGCTGCGGCTCGGGGAGCTGCCCGCGAAGGGGTACGCGAGCCACGGGGAGTCGTGGTCGTACGCGCTCGCGCTGCGGCTGGCCTCCTACGAGCTGCTGCGCTCGGAGGGCAGCGAGCCGGTGCTGATCCTCGACGACGTCTTCGCCGAGCTGGACGCGCGGCGCCGGGAGCGACTGGCGGAGCTGGTGGCCCCGGGCGAGCAGGTCCTGGTGACGGCGGCGGTCGACGACGACGTCCCGGGGGTGCTGGTGGGGACGCGGTTCGGGGTGTCCGGCGGTGAGGTGACCCGGCTGTGAACGAGCACGCCAAGGACCCGCAGGAGGGTCGCAGGACCCCGGAGCCCTCCGGGGTGGACCTCGCGCGCCAGGCCCTCGCGGCGGCGCGCGAGCAGGCGCGGGCCCGGGGCAACGCGGCCGGCGGGAAGAAGCGCCAGCAGCCGGGGCTGCGCTCGGGAGCCCGTGCGGACGGCCGGGACCCGATGCCGCTCATGGCGGCGCTGGACCGGCTGCGCACCGAACGCGGCTGGGAGATGCCGATGGCGGTGGCGGGCGTGATGGAGCGCTGGCCGGAGATCGTCGGCCCGGAGATCGCGGCCCACTGTGAACCGGAACGCTACGAGGACCGTGAGCTTGTCGTGCGGTGCGATTCCTCGGCGTGGGCGGCTCAGCTGAAGCTGCTGGCTCCGCAGCTGGTCGCGCGGCTGAACGCGGATCTGGGGCAGGGCACCGTACGCCTGATCAAGGTCCAGGGGCCCGGCGGACGGCCGAAGGGCTACGGGCCGTGGCGGGCGCCGGGCAGCAAGGGACCGGGCGACACCTACGGGTGAGTAGCCGGTCCGGCGGGTGGTGTCCCTCACGGTAGTCGGAGGTTGACAGCCCGAAGGGCTGGATGCCCGTGTGAGCCTCTTTGAGCCCCTCCCCGGATGTGGGGAGTCGGAGAGAGGAGGTTCAGGGCGGCACATGCGGACTCAGGTACCGGCAAACCCCCATTCATGTCCGTGGTACCGGTAGACTGAAGCGAATCCCGCCCGTTCGCGGGATCACGCAGACAACGCAGATCGACGCGGCCGCTCCCGCTGGCGCACTTGCTGGTCCGGGATACGGGCTGTGCTGTGCCAGAAAGGGCGCTTCGTGGCCGATTCCGGCGACTCCAACGAGAAGAATTACGACGCCAGTGCGATCCAGGTCCTCGAGGGCCTGGACGCGGTCCGCAAGCGGCCGGGTATGTACATCGGCTCGACGGGTGAGCGTGGTCTGCACCACCTCGTCTACGAGGTCGTCGACAACTCGGTCGACGAGGCGCTGGCCGGGCACGCGGACACCATCGACGTGACGATCCTCGCCGACGGTGGGGTGCGCGTGATCGACAACGGTCGCGGCATCCCGGTCGGCATCGTTCCGTCCGAGGGCAAGCCGGCCGTCGAGGTCGTCCTGACGGTCCTGCACGCGGGCGGCAAGTTCGGTGGCGGCGGCTACGCCGTCTCCGGTGGTCTGCACGGCGTCGGCGTGTCCGTCGTGAACGCCCTGTCGACCAAGGTCGCGGTCGAGGTCAAGACGGACGGCCACCGCTGGACGCAGGACTACAAGCTGGGCGTGCCGACGGCCCCGCTGGCCAAGAACGAGGAGACGGAGAAGACCGGCACCTCGGTCACCTTCTGGGCCGACGGCGACATCTTCGAGACGACCGAGTACTCCTTCGAGACGCTGTCGCGGCGCTTCCAGGAGATGGCCTTCCTCAACAAGGGCCTGACCCTGTCGCTGACCGATGAGCGCGAGTCGGCGAAGGCCACCGCGGGCGCCGACGACCCGGACGCGGACGCGGCCGAGCCCCAGGCGCGCACGGTGAAGTACTACTACGAGGGCGGCATCGTCGACTTCGTGAAGTACCTCAACTCGCGCAAGGGCGAGCTCATCCACCCGACCGTCATCGACGTCGAGGCCGAGGACAAGGAGCGGATGCTCTCGGTCGAGATCGCGATGCAGTGGAACTCGCAGTACACGGAGGGCGTCTACTCCTTCGCGAACACGATCCACACGCACGAGGGCGGTACGCACGAGGAGGGCTTCCGGGCCGCGCTGACGGGTCTGGTGAACCGTTACGCGCGCGACAAGAAGCTGCTGCGCGAGAAGGACGACAACCTCGCCGGCGAGGACATCCGCGAGGGTCTGACGGCGATCATCTCGGTCAAGCTGGGCGAGCCCCAGTTCGAGGGCCAGACGAAGACCAAGCTGGGCAACACCGAGGCCAAGACCTTCGTGCAGAAGGTCGTCCACGAGCACCTCAACGACTGGTTCGACCGCAACCCGGTCGAGGCCGCGGACATCATCCGCAAGTCGATCCAGGCGGCCACGGCGCGCGTCGCGGCCCGCAAGGCCCGTGACCTCACCCGTCGCAAGGGTCTGCTGGAGAGCGCCTCGCTGCCGGGCAAGCTGTCCGACTGCCAGTCGAACGACCCGACCAAGTGCGAGATCTTCATCGTCGAGGGCGACTCGGCCGGTGGCTCCGCGAAGTCCGGCCGCAACCCGATGTACCAGGCCATCCTGCCCATCCGCGGCAAGATCCTGAACGTCGAGAAGGCCCGTATCGACAAGATCCTGCAGAACACCGAGGTCCAGGCGCTGATCAGCGCCTTCGGCACCGGTGTGCACGAGGACTTCGACATCGAGAAGCTCCGCTATCACAAGATCATCTTGATGGCGGACGCCGACGTCGACGGTCAGCACATCAACACCCTGCTGCTGACCTTCCTCTTCCGCTTCATGCGGCCGCTGGTCGAGGCCGGTCACGTGTACCTGTCGCGCCCGCCCCTCTACAAGATCAAGTGGGGCCGGGACGACTTCGAGTACGCGTACTCGGACCGCGAGCGCGATGCGCTGGTGGAGCTCGGCAAGCAGAACGGCAAGCGGATCAAGGAAGACTCGATCCAGCGCTTCAAGGGTCTGGGCGAGATGAACGCCGAGGAGCTGCGGGTCACCACCATGGACGTGGACCACCGCGTCCTCGGCCAGGTCACCCTCGACGACGCGGCGCAGGCCGACGACCTGTTCTCGGTGCTGATGGGTGAGGACGTCGAGGCGCGGCGCTCCTTCATCCAGCGCAACGCCAAGGACGTCCGCTTCCTCGACATCTGAGTCGGCTCCGCTGACCGCCGCCTGAAAGGATTTCTGACCAGCAATGGCCGACGAAACCACCCCCACCGCAGAGAACGCCGAGAACACTGCGGAGGAGCAGCCCGTGCTGCGCATCGAGCCCGTCGGGCTCGAGACGGAGATGCAGCGCTCCTACCTCGACTACGCGATGTCCGTCATCGTCTCGCGCGCCCTGCCGGACGTGCGCGACGGCCTCAAGCCGGTGCACCGCCGCGTGCTGTACGCGATGTACGACGGCGGCTACCGGCCCGAGAAGGGCTTCTACAAGTGCGCCCGCGTCGTCGGCGACGTCATGGGCACCTACCACCCGCACGGTGACAGCTCGATCTACGACGCCCTGGTCCGCCTGGCCCAGCCGTGGTCGATGCGCATGCCGCTCGTGGACTCCAACGGCAACTTCGGCTCCCCGGGCAACGACCCGGCGGCCGCGATGCGCTACACCGAGTGCAAGCTCATGCCGCTGGCCATGGAGATGCTCCGGGACATCGACGAGGAGACCGTCGACTTCCAGGACAACTACGACGGCCGCAACCAGGAGCCCACCGTCCTGCCGGCGCGCTTCCCGAACCTGCTGGTCAACGGCAGCGCCGGCATCGCGGTCGGCATGGCCACCAACATTCCGCCGCACAACCTCCGCGAGGTCGCGGCCGGTGCCCAGTGGGCGCTGGAGCACCCGGAGGCCACGCACGAGGAGCTCCAGGACGCGCTGATCGAGCGGATCAAGGGCCCGGACTTCCCGTCGGGCGCCCTGGTCGTGGGCCGCAAGGGCATCGAGGAGGCGTACCGGACCGGTCGCGGCTCCATCACGATGCGCGCGGTGGTGGAGGTCGAGGAGATCCAGAACCGCCAGTGCCTGGTGGTCACGGAGCTCCCGTACCAGACCAACCCCGACAACCTCGCGCAGAAGATCGCGGACCTGGTGAAGGACGGCAAGGTCGGCGGCATCGCCGACGTCCGTGACGAGACCTCGTCGCGGACCGGCCAGCGCCTGGTGATCGTGCTCAAGCGCGACGCCGTCGCCAAGGTCGTGCTGAACAACCTCTACAAGCACACCGAGCTGCAGACGAACTTCGGCGCGAACATGCTGGCGCTGGTGGACGGCGTGCCGCGCACGCTGTCGATCGACGCGTTCATCCGTCACTGGGTGACGCACCAGATCGAGGTCATCGTCCGGCGCACGAAGTTCCGCCTGCGCAAGGCGGAGGAGCGCGCCCACATCCTGCGCGGTCTGCTCAAGGCGCTGGACGCGATCGACGAGGTCATCGCCCTCATCCGGCGCAGCAACACGGTCGAGATCGCGCGCGAGGGCCTGATGGGCCTCCTGGAGATCGACGAGATCCAGGCGAACGCGATCCTGGAGATGCAGCTCCGCCGCCTGGCGGCCCTGGAGCGGCAGAAGATCGTCGCCGAGCACGACGAGCTCCAGGCCAAGATCAACGAGTACAACGCCATCCTGGCCTCGGAGGAGCGCCAGCGCTCCATCGTCAGCGAGGAACTGGCGGCGATCGTCGAGAAGTTCGGCGACGACCGGCGTTCCAAGCTGGTGCCCTTCGACGGTGACATGTCCATCGAGGACCTGATCGCCGAAGAGGACATCGTCGTCACGATCACGCACGGCGGCTACGTCAAGCGCACCAAGACCGAGGACTACCGCTCGCAGAAGCGCGGCGGCAAGGGCGTGCGCGGCACCAAGCTGAAGCAGGACGACCTGGTCGACCACTTCTTCGTGTCCACCACGCACCACTGGCTGCTGTTCTTCACGAACAAGGGCCGCGTCTACCGGTCCAAGGCGTACGAGCTGCCGGACGCCGGCCGTGACGCCCGCGGGCAGCACGTCGCGAACCTGCTGGCCTTCCAGCCGGACGAGAAGATCGCCCAGATCCTCGCGATCCGCGACTACGAGGCGGCGCCCTACCTGATCCTGGCCACCAAGGGCGGCCTCGTGAAGAAGACGGCGCTCAAGGACTACGACTCGCCCCGCTCGGGCGGCGTCATCGCCATCAACCTCCGGGAGACCGGCGCCGACGGTGCCGAGGGCACTGCTGACGAGCTGATCGGTGCGGAGCTGGTGTCCGCCGAGGACGACCTGCTGCTGATCAGCAAGAAGGCGCAGTCGATCCGCTTCACGGCGACCGACGACGCGCTGCGCCCGATGGGCCGCGCCACCTCGGGCGTGAAGGGCATGAGTTTCCGTGAAGGTGACGAACTGCTGTCCATGAACGTGGTGAGGCCGGGTACGTTCGTCTTCACCGCGACCGACGGCGGCTACGCCAAGCGGACGCCGGTCGACGAGTACCGCGTCCAGGGCCGTGGCGGTCTGGGCATCAAGGCCGCCAAGATCGTGGAGGACCGCGGCTCGCTCGTCGGAGCGCTCGTGGTCGACGAGAGCGACGAGATTCTCGCCATCACGCTCGGCGGTGGTGTGATTCGCACGCGCGTCAACGAAGTCAGGGAGACCGGCCGTGACACCATGGGCGTCCAGCTGATCAACCTGGGCAAGCGCGATGCCGTGGTCGGCATCGCCCGCAACGCCGAGGCCGGTCAGGAAGCTGACGAGGTCGAGGCCGACGAGAACGACACCGAGGTGGCCGACGGACAGGTCGCCGAGGCAGCCGAGGGCACGCAGCCCTCGGCCGGGGAGCACGAGGAGTAAGTCGTGAGTGGAGCCACGGGCGCCGGACCGGCCAAGACTGGAGCGAACGGTGCCCGTGGCCCTGCCGCGGACTCCCAGGGGGGAACCGTGACGGACACTCGAGGTCCGAAGTCGTCGGTCGGCGCGGACGCCGGCCAGGACAAGCCCGCACAGCCGTACCACCCGCCGCAGGCCTACCCGGCGCCCTCGGGCCCCGGGACGGCGCAGGGCGGCGCGGGGGCGGGCGCGCAGCGCAAGCCGCGTGCGGGGGTCCGTACGGCCCCCCGCACCCGCAAGGCGCGGCTGCGGGTGGCCAAGGCCGACCCGTGGTCGGTCATGAAGGTCAGCTTCCTGCTGTCGATCGCGCTCGGCATCTGCACGATCGTGGCGGCGGCCGTGCTGTGGATGGTCATGGACGCGATGGGCGTCTTCTCGACCGTCGGCGGCACGATCAGCGAGGCGACCGGTTCGAACGAGGGCAACGGCTTCGACCTCCAGTCGTTCCTGTCGCTGCCGCGCGTTCTGATCTTCACGTCGGTCATCGCGGTGATCGACGTGGTGCTGGCGACGGCACTGGCGACGCTGGGCGCGTTCATCTACAACCTGTCGGCGGGCTTCGTCGGCGGTGTGGAGCTCACCCTCGCCGAGGACGAGTAGGCCCTGTGCCGGGCGCCCGTGACGGGTCGGATGACCTGCGCAGACGCCCCCGCACAACGGATTTTGGCCTGACCGGGTCTGTGCGCTAACCTTCAGGAGTCAGCGCGCAGCGCGGATGGGGCTATAGCTCAGTTGGTTAGAGCGCATCCCTGATAAGGATGAGGCCACAGGTTCAAATCCTGTTAGCCCCACAGTGTCGAAGACCCCCAGGCCAAGGCCTGGGGGTCTTCGTCGTTGGGCCAGTTGGTGGACCGCCAGGTCACCGATCGGTATCGGTCGGTGTGTATTGTTGGGCGCCAGAAGTCCCCTACGTCAACGAAAGACGAGGTCGCGCGGTGAAGAAGCTGCTCCTGGTCGCACTGGCCGCCATCGGCGGGCTCCTCGTGTACCGCCAGATCCAGGCGGACCGCGCCGAGCAGGACCTGTGGACGGAGGCAACTGACTCCGTGCCCTCTGGTTCCGGTGTGTGAGACCCAAGGCTGATCCCATGAAGCCCCGGCTGCCGCTGCTGCCGGGGCTTTGTGCTGCTCTGTGACGAAAACTTCCGTTATGTAAAGATTTGACTTGCGCAAGCAAACTCGGGGTGGGCGTGATGGTTCGGGGACGGACGACGGCGTGGGCGGCGGCCCTGAGCATGGTCGCGGGAGCGCCGGGGGTCGCGTACGCCGACGGGGCCGCGCCGGGACCGCTGCCGACCTACCGGGCCGCGGACGGTGCCAAGTCGATCGAGGGCAAGCCCTCCACGGCCGACGCCCCGAAGATCGAGGCCGGGAACGTCTACCGGGACACGCTCGGGCCGGGGGAACGCGTGTACCGGCTCGTCCTCGACCAGGACGGGTCCGACGTCTACGTCTCCGCCGTGGTCCGTCCCGCGGCGGGCGCGAAGGTCTCCGGCGGCGACGGCATCGACGTGGAGATCATGACCACCGCCGGGCGTTCCTGCCCCCGGAGCGGCGGCCGGGCGAACTTCGGCTACGACCCCTACCCGATCGGCGCCGCCGGTGTCCGCCGGGGCGCCGAGGACGAGGACTGCGCGCCCGCGGGCGTGTACTACGCCAAGGTCACGCGGACCTCGGCCAAGGGCTACGACCAGAGCCCCTGGCCGCTGGAGATCAAGGTCCAGCGGGAGCCCGGCCGTGGCCCGGGCGCCCCCACGGCCGCGCCCAGCGGCTGGCCCTCGGGCGCCCCCGTGCTGCCCGGTACCGAGGCGGTGCCCCGCAGTGGCGGCACCGGCTTCAACGACGCCCGCGCCCTCGGCGCCGGCGTGTGGCGCGACGAGATGCGGCCCGGGCAGACCCGCTTCTACCGGGTCCCCCTGGACTGGGGGCAGCAGCTCGGCCTCGGCGCCGAGCTGGCTGCCGCCAAGATGACGAAGAACTACGGATCGGCGTCGGGCGGACTCACCGTCGCCCTCTACAGCCCCTACCGGGGCCTGATCTCCGACAAGGACACCTCGTACGACGGCAAGCAGGCCGGGATCACCCTGGAGAAGACCCCGCCCGTCACGTACGAGAACCGTTTCGCGGGCGCATCGAGCGTGCAGCCCGTCTCCGTCGCGGGCTGGTACTACGTGGCGGTGACCATGGGCGCGAAGGTCGCCGACTTCACCGAGGACGCGGCGCCCGTGCCGCTGACCCTGCGGCTGGACGTCACCGGTACGCCGGCCAAGGCACCCGCGTACACGGAGGGTCCGGCCGCGGAAGGCTTCGGGGTGGGCGACGAGGACCGGGCCGCGGCCAAGGAGGGACTCACCGCACCGGAAGCCGCCGAGGCCGCCGAGCGGCACTCCGCGATGCGGATCGTGGCGGGGGCCGGATTCGGCACCGGGACGGTCCTGCTGCTGGTGCTGGGCGGTTGGACGCTGCTCGGGCGGCGGCGCGGTGCTACAGCTGCGTGAGGGCCCAGACGCCCACGGCGAAGCAGAGCAGCGCCGCGGCGAGCAGGGAGGCCACCGCTTTCGCCGGGGGCGGGGCGATCCCGCCGCCCGCCCGGACCGGCGCCCCGGCGGGGGCCGAGGGGGCCGGCGCAGCCGGCGGCGGCAGGTGGAAGCTGCCCGTCTCCGAGGGGCCGTACGAGGGCACCTGGGACGGGACGGCGGGGGAGGCCGGGACGGCGGCAGCGGCCGGATACGGGGCCGGCGGCGCGGGCCGGGCCGCCGGAGCGGTCCGCGCCGTGGTGCGCGGGTCGGTCCGGACCGGCTCCGCGGGCACGGTCACGGAGGCGGCAGCCGCAGGTGCCGGGGCCTCGGCGGCGGGGGCCTGCGGGGTCCCGGGTGCCGTGTCCGGCGGCCCCTGCGGGCCGAATCCGGGCGGCAGCGGGCCCAGTTGGTCGAACACCTCCACCGGTTCCTCGTCCGGGGCGGGCGGGGGCATCAGCTCCACGGCCTCGGCAAGGGCCTTGCGCGCCCCTGTGGCCGTCCGGAACCGGCTCTGGGGGTCCGGCTGCAGGAGACCGGCGATGACGTCCCAGAGCGGTGCGGGAACGCCTTCGGGGGCGCCCGGGGTGCCCTGCGCGAAGAAGTGCTCCACCAGTGCCCGGGAGTCGGGCTTGCGGCCCTGGAGGAGGTACAGGGCGACCAGCCCCACGGCGAAGAGGTCGGCGGGGAAGTCGGGCTCGGCGCCCAGGAGTTGTTCGGGGGCGAAATAGCCCGGCGTGCCGACCACGAGGTCGGTCTCGGTCAGCCTGGGCTCGCCCTTGCGCATGGAGATGCCGAAGTCGGACAGCCGCAGGTGCGGCCGCCCGGTTCCGGTGGCCTCCATCAAGATGTTGGCCGGTTTGATGTCGCGGTGCACCACGCCTTCGGCGTGCACCGCCGCGAGCCCCGACAGCAGTTGGTCGAGCAGGGCGCACACGAACCGGGGCGGCAGGGGCCCGTAGTCCCCGATCACATGGCCGAGCGAGCCGCCGCCGACCAGGTCCATGGTGAACAGGACCTTGTCGTCGTCGGCCGCCCAGCTGGCCGGAGCCAGTACGTGCGGATGGTCGATCCGCAGCGCCTGCTCCCGTACGAACCGCAGGAGCGTGTGGGCGTCGCTCTGCAGGAGGACCTTCGCGGCCACGTAGCGTCGGCGGCGGTGGTCCCAGGCCCGCCACACGGCACCCGCGCCACCGCGTCCGATCGGATCGATCAGCTCGTACCGACCGGCGAAGACCTCACCCATCGCTGCGCCCGTCCCCCGTCACCCGTCGTTCGTCGTACGCCCCGTGCGTGTCAGTTCTGGTGGGCCTCGTAGTGGGCGACCGCGTCGGCGGTGCGGCCCGCGCCGTACACCCGGAGGAACTCTGCCAGTTCCGGGTGGCTGGGGGCGAGGGTGTTCGCCGCGTCGATGATGTCGCCGGCCGCGGAGACCGAGCGCAGCAGCGACTGGATCTCGCGGACGACCCGCTTGACCGTGGGCGCGCCGGAACTGGTGGTGGTCTGACCGCTGTTGCTGAGGACGGAGCCCCCCTGGGTCCTCTTGATCTCGTCCATCCGGTCGGTGGCCTCCCCCGCGCTGACGCTTCCGTCGGCCACCTGGCCGGCGAGATCCTGGAGGGCCTGGACGCGCTGGACCACGGCCGGGTTCCCGATCTTGGCGCGCTGGCCGCTCATCAGCTGGGACAGCATGGGCGCCGACAGTCCGAGGACGGCAGCGAGGCGGGCCTGGTTCAAGCCGAGGTCATCTATGAGCCGGCGGAAGAGCGCTCCCAGCGGCTCCCCGTACCAACTGCGCTGAAGCTCTCTGGCTCTGGCCGTGGCCTCTTGTTGTACTGCGTCCACTCTTACCTCTCCCCTTCGCTGGTGCGAACCTCGCCAGCATCTTACGGAGAGTGGTCGCACGGCGGGAGTCCCTATCATTTTGCGAGATGAGGGGGTACACCCGGTACTCTGTTCTGCGGAACGACCACACCTCCCGGACGGGACGGGTGCGTCCACTTCCATGGGGCCTTAGCTCAGTTGGTAGAGCGCTGCCTTTGCAAGGCAGATGTCAGGAGTTCGAATCTCCTAGGCTCCACCTCGTAAATGCCCTCCGACCTGCGGAAACGCGGCCTCGGAGGGCATTTTTCATGCCCGTCGATGGGGGTCAGACGACGGCCGGCCGGCAGCTGAGGCAGCCCCGGAACCCGGCGGCGGACGCCTCGTCGGCCGAGGTGAAGGGCACCTCGTGGCGGGTGGTGATGCGGCGCGCGTGCGCGCACGTCGGGTAGCAGAAGATCCGTGTGGTGCCGCTGCCCAGGAACCGGGCGCCGGCCCGCACGAACCGTTCCACCCGCTCGGCGTCCACCCCCTCCCACTCGCGCAGCCGCCGTTCGAACCCGGCCGGCAGCCCGCAGTCCGCCGGGAGCCCGTCGTCCGTGCACAGCCGGTGCGCGGGCACGAGCACGGGGACGGGATTGGCCCGGACGGCCGCCACGACCGTCTCGGGTGCGAGACCCGGCATTCCGGCTTCGCGGGCCAGCCAGGCCGCCGGACGGAGCTGCCCGAACGGGATGGCCCGGGTGGCTTGCAGGACGGCGCGCTGTTCGTCGGCGAGCGGCCCGAACGCGTAGCGCAGGGTCCGGTCCCGGCCGCGCAGGGCCCGTGCCAGACCCGGCGGGGGCTTGATCCCGGAGAGCACCGACCGCCCGGTCCGGGCCCGGTAGGAGTCCTCGAACGCCCGGTCGTCGTCGTACCAGTCGGTGGCGGCGGCGCCGGTCACCGCGCCCCGCCCGTGGGCGACGTAGAGGGGGCCGACCGGGGAGTCGGCCCGCACGTAGCAGTCGTAGCGATGTGCCGGAACGCCCACGCGGTCCAGCACGCGCGCCGCGAACCCCGCGGGTGCCGCCTCGCGCAACGTGTCCAACTCGTCCGGCAGTCTCATTCCGTCGCCTCCTTCCTTTCCTTCCGGGCCGGTTCGTGTGCCGTCTTCGCCGTCGTTCCCCCGGCCGGCGCCCCGGCCGCTTCGTACGTCGCGAGGTCGGCGGCCAGGCCGGGCTCCGCGCGCAGGGCGGCCAGGCCCCGCGACACCTGGGCCTTCACCGTGCCGACCGGGCAGTCCAGGATCCCGGCCACCTCCTGGTAGCTCAGCTCGCCGATGTGCCGCAGGACCACGGGCAGTCGGTGGTGGTCCGGGAGGCCGGACAGAGCGGCCACCAGCCGGGCCCGGCGGGCCCCGTCGAGCGCGAGCTGTTCCGGCCCGGGGGAGCCGTCCGGGAGTTCGACGGCCGTGACTTCGATGCCGTCGGCGACGCCGGGCCGCCGGCTCAGGGTGCGGACGTGGTTGCGCCACACGTTCGCGGCGATGGTCAACAGCCAGGCGCGCGGCTGGAGCTGCCCGCGGCGCTCGGGCGGGTAGTCGCGCAGGGCGGAGTAGGCGCGCAGGAACGTTTCCTGGCCCAGGTCGTCGGCGTCCCGCGCGGAGCCGGACAGACGCAGCAGGACGGCGCGCACGGTACTGGCCTGGGTGCGTACGAGTTCGGTGAACCCGTCGTCCAGGTCGGTCGCGAGCAGTTCCGTCAGTGGCAGAGTCGTCTCGTCCATCCCCCTTGTGAACACCGGCCCGCTTGAGAACGTTGCACCTCACGCGAGAATCCTTTTGCTTTGCCCGCCATTCGTATTCGGCGTGATATCCAGTTCCCTTTATGTCATCCGCATATCGGACGCTCCGGATTGATCTTCCCGGGTCCGTCGGAGATCACACTCCCGTGGACCATGAGGGGATCGGCTATTTCCCGCCAGCTGGCCGATATTCGCGGGGTTGCGAAAGCCGGAGGTAACAAGGGGTGCGATGCGGTCGCTGCGGAACAAAGGGGGCTGAGCCCCTTGACCAGTGGTCGCACCGCGAAGCTAGAGTTGCGGACGAGCTGTGGCGCTCGGCTGGGTCGCTCACGGTTCTTAGCTCAAGATCCGGCGAGGTCTCGGGGGAGGCGTGGTGGCGACCGTTCTGCCCACGGCAATGGAAAAACGATTCACAAGACGTTTACTTCCTGTATTCCTTTCGGCCGTACCCGCATTCCGGACATGATGGGGAACCCCGTCCGCGGCACCCCGACCGCGGACGAAGACTTAGGCGGCGGCAGCTGGTCGTTCGGCGAACGACTGCTCTCGTTCCGGGGACGGGAGGGACTGACACAGCGCGAGCTGGCGGAACGCGCCGGGGTGAGCGTGCGGGTCCTGCGGGACATCGAGCACGGCCGGGTGCACCGGCCCCAGACGCGGACCGTGCGGCTGCTGGCCCGCGTGCTGGGTCTCGACGCGGACACCGCACGGCAGTTGGCGCCGCCCGCGCGTGAGGTCGTACGCCCGGGGAGCCAGCGGCTCCACATCGGCATCCTCGGCCCGCTGTCCGTCCGCTACCGCGGTGTCGAGGCCCACATCCACGCGGCCAAGGTGCGGCGCCTGCTGGCCCTGCTCGCCCTGCGGTACCCCGAGGCGGCCGGACTGGGGGAGATCACGCACGCGCTGTGGCCGAAGGACCCGCCGCGTTCGTACCAGAACCTCGTGCACACCTACGTCAGCCAGGCACGCCGGGTGCTGTTGCTCCCCGGTGCCCAGGCGGGGACACCGGCCCCCTCGTTCCTGGCGCGCACGCACACGGGCTACGTGCTGGAACTGGAGCGCGACCAGGTCGACCTGACCCAGTTTCAGGACCTGTGGGCACGGGCGCGGCAGGCGCACGGGGCCGGGGACGCGGAAGCCGCCCACGAGCTGGCCGAACGCGCCTACGGCTGCTGGCGCGGCCCGCTGCTGGCCGGCGAGCCGCTGCTGCCGCACCATCCCGCCGCCATGGCGGCCGCCCGGCAGCGGGTCGAGAGCCTGCTGCTCTACACGGACCTCTCCCTGCAGGTGCGGCGGCCCGAGCGGGTGCTGGGGGCCCTGCGCGGTGCCACGGAGGAGGAACCGCTGCACGAAGGACTCCAGGCCCGGCTGATGCTGGTGCTGGCCAGCTGCGGGGAGCAGCGGGAGGCCTTGAAGACCTACTCCGAGGTGGCCCGCGGGCTCGACCGGGAGCTCGGCGTCCAGCCGGGTGACGAACTGCGCCGCGCTCACCTGCGGATCCTGCACCAGCAGCTGCCGTGGCCGCGGACGGGACCGGCGGCCGCGTGGGCCGCGTTCGACGTGCCGGCCGCGCCCCCGGCCCGGCCGGTCGGGCCCCCGCCGAGGCCCCGGCCGTCGCAGACGCCGGCGGCGAGCACGGGCTTCGTCGGCCGCGCCGCCGAGTTGAAACGGCTGGACCGGCTGCTCCTGCCCACCGGCGAGCGGGTCGGGCAGGTTCCGGCCGTGCTGGTCACGGGTTTTCCCGGGGTGGGCAAGACGGCACTGGCCGTGCGCTGGGCGCACCGGGTGCGCGAACGCTTTCCCGACGGGCAGCTGTACGTGGACCTGCACGGGTACGCCGACCGGCGGGCGCTGCACCCGCAGGAGGCCCTCGCCTCGTTCCTGCGCGCCCTGGGCGTCCCCGACGCGGAGCTCCCCCGGTCCCTCGACGAAGCCGCGAACCTGTACCGCACCCTGCTGTCGGACCGGCGGATGCTGATCGTGTTGGACAACGCCCGCGAGGAGAGCCAGATCCGGCCGCTCGTTCCGGGCGCGGCCGGCTGTGCGGTCCTCGTCACCAGCCGCGACACCCTGCCGGGACTGGTGGCCCGGGACGGTGTGCTGCGGCTCGACCTCGACGTGCTCGGCGAGGACGAGGCGCTCACCCTGCTGTCCCGGCTGCTGCGCAGCGGGCGGGTGGACGCCGAACCGCTGGCCGCGCGGGCGCTGAACCGGCGGTGCGGAGGTCTGCCACTGGCGATCCGGCTGCTCGCGGCCCGTCTGGAGGAGCATCCCCGGGTCGGGGTCGCCCAGCTCTGCGTGGAGTTGCAGGAGGCCGGGGCGTTCCGGGAGCTGCCGGTCGAGACGGACGACCTGTTCACCGCGGTCAACGCGGCGTTCGAACTCTCCTACGCGGCCCTGCCGGAGCCCCTGCGCCGGTGGTTCCGGCTGTTCGCGCGGACCGAGGGACGGCTCGTCAGCAGCTACGCCATGGCGGACCTGGCGGGCACGACCACGCTGGAGGCGACGCGCGCACTGCGCCGGCTCGTCGGCGTGAGCCTGCTCCGGGAGTGCGCGCCCCACCGGTTCTCCCTCCCCGCTCCGTTGCTGCGCTACGCGCGCGGACTGGCGCTGCGGGAGGACGCGCAGTGCCCGCTGCGGTCGGTGTGACCGCAGCGGGGCACGGGCGGGCGGCCGGGTCACCCGCCGAGTGCCAGCCGGACGGCGAAGAGCCCGAACACGACGGCGGTGAGGCCGTCGGTGATCCGTAGCACCCGCGGGGACCGCAGGTGCGGGGCGAGCCGGTGGACCAGCCTCATCCAGATGAGGAGCCAGAGCAGCCCCAGGGCCAGGTAGCAGGCGGCCAGCAGCGGGACGCCGATCTCGGGGGCGGTGCCCGCGGGCACGAACTGGGGCAGGAAGGCCATCAGGAAGATGCCCACCTTGGGATTGGACCCGGTGCACAGCAGGCCCTGCCCGAAGGCCTGGCGCACCGAGGGGCCGGCGTTGCCGGCTGCCCTTCCGGGTACAGGGGGGCCGGCGGGCGGTTGACCCGTCGCGTGCGCGGGGACCGCGACCGTGGCCTTCGGCGGCGGCGCCGGGGCGCCGGTGCCGGCTCGGCCGGTGGCCCGCCGCAGGGCGAGCACGGCCCAGCCGAGCAGTACGACCGCGCCGGCCCAGCGGAAGGCGGCGAAGAGCCCCGGGCTCGCCGCGAGGAGCGCGGCCAGCCCGGCCGCGCCGAGCCCGGCCTGGACGGCCCCCGCGGTGATCATGCCGAGCGCGGCGGCGGTGGCCACCCGCAGGGAGCCGTTCAGCACCAGGTTGGTGATCATGACGAGATCGGGCCCGGGCGTCATGATCACCACCAGGGAACTGATCAGGAAGGCGGCGGTGTTGATCGCTGCTCCTCGATGGAAAGCAGGCGCTCCGCGGCCCGGACGGCCTCGTAGTCCCGCTGGATCTGCTCGGCGTCGGGGTGGGCGAGGATCACGAATCCGAAGTTGAGGCTGTCGACCAGGTCCCGGGTGGCGGGGACGTGATCGCCGTCGGCCAGGTTCTGGATCGAGAAGTGGTGGCTGGGCAGGTCGCGGACGACGTCGAGGGCGGCCGTGCCGCGGACGGTTCCGGAGCGGGGCGCGATGTGGAAGACGCACATCTGGTGGACGAGCAGCTCGTAGCCCTGCGGGAGTTCGCCCCCGGTCAGCCAGCGCACGGTCCGGTCGATCTGGCTGTCGCCGGTGGCGTTGCGGTTGAACCGCGGCTGGCCGCCGCCGTGCGGCCGGGCACCGAGCTCGATGAGCAGCGGTCCCTCCGCGGTGCCCATCACTTCGACATGGGCCGAGCCGAAGCGCAGACCCACCGCGTCCAGGACGCCGAAGACGTACTCCGTGAGGCCGGGCAGGGCCGGATCGTCCGGGGGGAGCCAGCGCATGGTGTCGTAGACGGCCATGTGCGGACCGTTGTCGACCTTGCGGTAGGCGCACACGTCGACCACGGCGTGCTTGCCGTCGTGGCTGAAGGTGTCGATCACGTATTCGGTGCCGGTGACGAACTTCTGGACCAGGAGCCGGTCGTCGACCTCGCCGAACTGGTTGACCCGGCCGAGCTGGCGCGCGAACACGCTCCGCCAGTCCTCTCCGCCGGTCAGCTTGATCACGCCGTCCGTGCTGGCGCTCTTGGGCGGTTTGACGACCAGGTCCGCCCCGGCCAGGCCCTCGCGCTCCAGCCAGGCCGCCACCTCGTCGGCGTCGGCGGTGCAGATCTGCGGGATGACCGGCAGGCCCGCCGCCAGGGCGGCGGCCGCCATGGCGCTCTTGTCCCTGCGGGCATCGGCGAGTTCGGGTACGTTGCACCGCTCGGGCGTCACGAGCGGTGCGAGCCGTTCGGCCAGTTCCACCCCGGACTCGCAGCCCGCCACGACACAGCGCGGGTCCAGCGCCCGCAGCCGCTGCGCGACGGCCTCCAGGTCGCCCTCGTAGACGATGATCTCGGGGAAGTCCTGCGGCTGGTAGGAGGAGGCGTAGGCCTCCGGCGGCCGGGGGCCGGTGACCACCGCCACCACCGGGACGCCGTGGTCGGCGAGCGTCTGTGCGAACAGCGCCCCCGAGGAGTACGGGTCGACGATCACGCAGGGGCCCTGCGGTGCGTCCGGGGTCCGCTCAGCGCTCGTCACGGCCGGCCGCCTCTCCGGCCGCCAGGGCGGCTACGGCGTCGCAGTAGCGGGCGAAGAACTCCCCGGCCGGCGCACTGATCCGGCGGGCGCGCACCGGGGCGTGCACCATCCCCTCCTCCATCACGTACGTCACCGGTGTGCCGTTCTGTTGCAGCCGGGTGGTGTACTTCTCGGCGTCCACGCGCAGCGAGTCCATTTCGCAGCCCACGACGTAGGCCGGCGGCAGGTCGTGGAAGGTGCCGGTGAGCAGCGGCGAGACGTACGGGAGTTCCGCCTGCCCGGGCTCCGGGCAGTAGCAGGCGGTGTAGAACTCCATCTCCCCGCCGGAGAGCAGGGGCGCGTCCTCGCCGCCGTGCCGCCACCGGGTGAAGTCGAGCACCGGGCTGATCACCGCCTGGCCGCGCAGCCGGGGGCCGCCCCGGTCGCGGGCGATCATCGAGAGGACGACGGCCATGTTGGCTCCGGAGCTCTCGCCGCAGAGCACCGCGCCCTCGGGGTCGATGCCGTCGAGCCCGAGGGCGGGCAGGTCGGCCAGGGTGCCGCACAGTCCGGCGTAACAGTCCTCCAGCGGGCCGGGGTGCGGGTTCTCCGGGGCCATGCCGAAGTCGAGGGCAATCGCCACCAGGCCGGTGCGGTGCGCGAGTTCGGCGACCAGGCTGTGGTGGCTGTGGAGGGAGCCGATGACGAAGCCGCCGCCGCGTATGTAGAACAGCACGGCGTCGCCCGTGCGCCGGGCCGGCTGGTAGATGCGGATGCGGGCGGTCCGCCCGCCGTGGGTGACGCTCGCGTCCCGGTGGCTGACGCCCTCGGGCACGGGGATCGGGAGGACCTCGGTCAGCCCGTCGTACAGGGCGCGCTGTCGTTCGACGGGGTAGGTGTAGAAGTCCGGCGGCAGGGCGCCGTCGACCGTCTTCACGAAATTCTCGATGCCGTCTGCGTAGGCCATGGGCAGCTTCGCTCACTTCCGGATCACGGCGTGCCGGGCAACCGCGGCACGGGGGAGGGGGCTCAGGGTGTTTCGGCGGGTGCCGGGGCGGCCGCCGGATCGGCGTCCGCGGTACGCCGCTTCCCGTCGGCGGAGGGTTCGGCCATGCCGATCAGGGTGACGACGACGGCGACGGCGGTCAGCACTCCGCACAGCCACCACACGGAGGCGGCCGAGGCCTGCCAGGCCGCGATGCCGATCACCGGGCCCACGGCGTAGCCGATCTGCATCGGGAAGGCGGAGGCCGCGATGTAGCGGCCCCGCAGGTGTGCGGGGGCGACCTTGCCGGGCCAGGCGGAGGCGGTCGGGGTGCCGATCATCTCGCCGACCGTCCACACCACCGTCGCGATCACGAACACGGCCATGCCGGGACCGGCCACGTACAGGTTCATGCCGACGCCGACCAGGCCGACGCCCAGCGCGACGGCGAACCGACCCGGCAGGTGCTGCACGTACTTGGTGAACAGCAGTTCCAGGCAGATGACCATGGCCGCGTTCAGCGAGAGCAGGGTGGAGTAGAAGGTCGGTCCGTGGCCGTCCGCCTTGAGCTGGAGCGGCAGCGCGGAGGTGTGCTGGATGTAGACGACGGCGTTGAGGAACAGCGCCAGGAGGAACAGCAGGTAGCGCCGGTCGCGGAGCACGGCCAGGTACGAAGCGCCGTCGGCCTGCTGGTCCCGGGCGCCGGGAGCGGTGGCCTGGCCGGTCTTCACCAGGACCAGGGCGAAGAGGGCGAAGCCGACCGACGTCACCGCGTCGATGTAGAACATCAGGTTGTATGAGTAGCTGATGAGCAGGGCGCCGAGCAGCGGGCCCGCGGTGGTGCCGAGGTTGAACGCCATGCGGTAGACCGCGAACACCATCACGTGGTGTTCCTCGGGGGTGGCCTCCACCAGCAGCGCCGAGGAGGCGGGCCGGTAGGCCTGGGCGGCGATGCCGATCACCGCGGCCACCGTGATCACCATGGGCAGGCTGTCGAGGAAGACCAGACTCAGGGTGAGCAGACCGGCGAGGGCCATGGAGCCGACGATGGTCCACGCGTAGCCGACCCGGTCCGAGATCGAGCCGCCCGCCAGGACGCCGACGACCGAGCCCACCCCGTACGCACCGAGGGCGAAGGCGGCCGCGGAGGTGCTGAAGCCCTTGTCGGTCAGGTAGAGCACCAGGTAGATCTGGAGGAAATTGCCCAGCCGGTTGATCAGCATGCCGGCCAGGACCAGCCAGATCGGTCCCGGGATCCCGCGCAGGGTCTGTACGACGGACGGCCGGGCGGCCTTGCGGCCGTCCGGAGAGTCGTGTCCGGTGTTCGTCACGGAGCGGGTACCTCCGCCGGGCGGGAGTCGAGCTCCACGATCTCGGGGGCGCTCAACAGGGCGGCGCGGGCCTGCTCGACCGAGTCGGCGAGGGCGATCACGCGGGCGTAGCGGGAGATGTAGCCGCGCGGCGGCAGGCGCAGTACCGCGCCGGGACCCGCCATCGCGTCGGCGCTGTGGACACCGGCCGGGAAGCGGTCCTCGTGGACGGTTACGGCGTCGATCTCGATGTCCTGGTCCGGGTACAGGAAGGCGATGGCCGCGGCCCTGCGGTGGCGGACCTCGGTGTTCGGGCGGACGCCCGCGGCGGTGTCCGCCGCCGCCATCGCCACGTCGACACCGGTGGCCAGCTCCCCGAGGTAGGGAATCATGTCCCCGCCGAGGCGGGCGTTGACCTCCATCAGGCGCAGTCCGCCGGGGGTGATGCGGAACTCGGTGTGGCTGACGCCGGTGTGGAAGTCCAACGCGGCGTGCGCGGACCGCAGCGCCTCCAGCAGCCCGGGATCGGTCAGCAGCGGGTCGGCCCCGTCGACCTCGTGCCCCGTCTCCTCGAAGAAGGGAGCCAGACCGACCTGCTTGCGGGCGACGACGAGCGGAACGCACTCCCCGTCGAAGAAGACCGCGTCGACGCTGATCTCGGGGCCGTCGGCGAACTCCTCGACGAGCACCGACACGTCGAAGACGGGAACACCGGGGTAGGAGGCGCCGGAGGCCGCCCGGTAGGCGCTCTCCACGTCATCGGGGCCGTCGGCCTTGCGCACGCCCATCCCGCCGGCCAGCCCGCGCGGCTTCAGCACGACGGGGAAGCCGATCTTCTCCGCCGCAGCCCGGGCCTCGGCCAGGGACCGTACGCCGATCGAGGCGGGCTGCGGTACCCGGGCCGTCTCCAGCGCGGACCGCGTGGCGGCCTTGTCCCGGCAGGCGATGACGGACTCGGGGGAGTTGCCCGGCAGCCCGAGCGCCTGCGCCACGTGCGCGGCGGGGGTCACGAGTCCCTCGTCGTAGCAGAACACACCGGCCAGGGTGTGCTCGGCGGCCACCTGCCGGGCGGCCGTCGTCAGTGCGTCCGGCTCGGTGTTGTCCACGATCGTGGAGCCCACGACGTACGGCTCTTCCCAGCTCACCGGTGCGGGCTGGAGGAGCCATAACGCGTAACGCCTGCTCACCGTCCGCAGAATGAACTCCCTGCTGCGCTGACCGCTGCTTCCGATTAGCAGCAGAAGCGGCTTCTCGCCGTCCCACGCCATGGTCCACACTCCTCGTTCGTCGTCGTGCCTTTTGCCGGTGCGCCGCCACCTGTAGAACACCGGGTCGGTGCAGGCCGTTGCACCCGGCGCCGGACGTCCGGCGCCGGGTGCAACGGGATGGGATCAGACCGCCGCGCCCGGGCGGGCGAGATCGGCCGACAATGGCCGGTACTCACGGCTGGTGCGGCCGCATACGTCGGCCGGAGCCGTCGTGGGGCGGGCGGGACGGTCGGGGAACACCGCCGTGACCCGGTTGCCGGTCCGCACGGCCGGGATCTCGTTGCGCAGCCGCGCCGCGGACGTCTTGCGGTCGTGCCAGGGGCAGATCAGCCGGCCGGCGTCCGGTGTCACGCCGGCCAGGTGGAGCGGGCCGCCGCGGTGGGGGCACTGGGCGTTCATCACGAAGCCGCGGCCGTCGACCGTGGCGTACACGTAGGCCGTCCCGGCGACGACCACGCAGTTCTCCCGCCCCGCGACGGGGAAGCTCATTACAGGCATTTGCGGTAGTCCCCCACCGAGTGGATCTCGTAGACGCACTCCTCGGACAGGATGTCGGCGCCGTGCAGCCGGTTGCGCCGGATGACGACCCCCTCGCCCGCCTCCAGCGTCAGTGACGAGCCGAGCCCGCTCTCGAAGCGCATGGTGCCGGAGACGATGTGGCAGAGCTCGTCGCCCTCGTGGCAGTGCGTGTTCGACAGCTCGTTGAACGGCTCGACCAGGTGCGCCACCGGCGCCTGGACCCGACCCTCCTTGAGGGCCTCGTAGACGGGGCCGTGCAGCTTCTTGAGCTCCGGCTGGTCGTCCATCCAGGAGATCTGCGCGACGAAGTCCTGGTCGGCGACCTCCAGGAGCACCCGGTACTCCTCGATGCCCCGGACGATCTCGGGGATGATCCCCTCGCCGTGCGCCTCGATGAGCGGCGCGATGATCTTCTCGCGCGCCATGCGGCCGTGGTGCTGGTCGATGTGGACGTGCTCGGTGAAGTAGGTGGTGTCGACCGATTCGCCGAAGACGCCGTGCAGCAGGCGGTCGGCCCGCCGGCAGAAGTCGACCAGCGAGCTCTCCGTGTAGAACAGGGCGCCGACGTAGCGGAAGAACAGCTCGTGGTTCTTGCCCAGGTAGTGGAAGTAGTTGTTCAGCAGCAGGCTGCTGTTGAGGTAGTACTGCCAGTACCGGTGGAGGTCGGACTTCAGGCCGACGGACTCCAGGGTCCGCTCGAAGAGGGTGCTGTGCTTGGTGTCGTGCACGCCGTAGCCGTACTCGTCGATGACGACCTTGAACCACTCGGACTGGACCGGCCCGTAGTAGCCGAGGACGTTGCGCATCATCGGTGACGCCTCGGACAGGAAGTCGGGTGCGAACTGCACCAGCCACATGCGGGCGGCGCGGGCGGGGTCGGTGGAGCCGGTGACGGCGGCCTCGATCGGTGACAGCTCCTCGCCGCCGCCCATGTCGAGCGAGTCGAGGTAACTGTCCAGGCTCGCCCTGGTCCACTTTCCGGACGTCTCGACCTCGTCGTCGAGGAAACCGAAGGCGTACCGCTCCAGGGCCGGTCGTATTCGCTCCCCGAGCGCGCGGTTGGCCGGACTGTAGAACGCGCGGAAGTCCTCCTCCTTGCCCTCCAGGCCGGACTTGGGGAAGAACACCAGGTCCGCCTCGTAGATCGAGGTGAGCAGGCGCTGTACGGCCAGGCTCGTGTAGTCGAGGATGTTCTCCCGGCCCGGCACCTTGTCGAAGTCGAGGTGGGGCAGGATCTGCGGGCGCAGCTGGCGGCGGTAGGGGTTGTCGTCGTTCTGCCAGTCCAGGTTGTCGAGGAAGATCGGGTTCGTGGCGTACTGCACGATCGCGTCGCGCAGTTCGGTGCCGCTGAGTTCGAACGGGACGTGCTGCGGTGCGTGACTCATTGCGTTCTCCTTGGTCCGGATGCGCAGGAGGTACGGCCGGCGGTACGGGGGTGGGCCCGCCGGCGGTGTCGGTCAGACGTGCACGCTGAGGGAGAAGTCGCTCCACCGGAGCCGGAGGGGGACGCCCTCGCCTGCCTTCACCTGGACGGACTTCTCCAGCGGGACCCAGCCCTGCATCCAGTGCGACGTGGTGTTCTCCGGGGCGTTGGTCAGCGTGGTGCCGGCCGCCATGTCCAGCTCGAACCAGACGACCAGGGCGTGCGCTTCCCCGTCGGTGCTCGCGGTGAGGTCGACCTGGCGTTCGCCCGGCTCCAGGGGGTCCTCGGCCAGGTCGAACTCGACGACCGTGGTGGTCTCGGACAGGAACCGGTGGGGCCAGGTGCCGAGGCGCACCGGCAGGTGGCCCCGGGTTGAGAGCGCGTTCATCAGCGAGACGTCGAACCCGCCGGCCGTGGTGACCTGGTTGAGCCGCAGGATGTCCTCGCTGCTGACCAGCCGGCCGAGGATCCGGGCCGCGGAGGGGAACATGGTCCCGCCGGGCTTCAGCAGGTGCCGGCGCGCGTGCCGGATCGACGGCAGCAGGCCCTCGCCGATGAGCCCGCAGTCGACGATCTCCGAGACCAGTACGTCCACCGGGCCGTCGAGGTCACGGCCGATCTCCAGCGCGGTCGACGGCTTTCCGATCACCGTGATGACGTCGCTGAAGCCGTGGGCGTCGATCACCTGCCGGGCCACCTCCGCGAGCAGCGGATTCGTCTCGCAGGTGATGACGCGCGCCGCGCCCGCTCGGGCCGCCGCCATGGCGAGCAGCCCGCTCCCCGAGCCGATGTCCAGCACGGTCGCTCCGGACGGCACGCCACGGGCCAAGGCGCCGGCCAGGGCGTCATTGCGCTCGGTGTCGTTCAGCATCGCGAAGTGCCAGCGGGGAACGGTTCTGCGGGCGATCCGGGTGAAGACCTCGGAGTCGGTGGACGGACGGCCCGCCGGTGTCGTGAGCAGTGCGGACGCCTGCTCGGCTATGTCGTTCATCTCCTGCGCCAGCGATTGCAGGGACGCGGTGATGAGCCGGTGTTGAGAGCTGTTGAGCGACAGGCCCGGACCGTCGGGTCCGGGATCGTGCCCTGATGTCGAGACCTGTGCGCCCTGGACGTGCTGCATGTTCCACCGCTCCTCACGTTGGACCGCCCGATCAGCCGTGGTGCACGACGGCCCGTCAAGATCGGCGCTCCGTCGCAAGGCGACCGTACGGAAGCCCGGTGGGGCGGAACTCCAGCGGAACTCCAGCGCGAGCGGCGGTTCTGCCGGGGGGCGGGCGCGCGGCACGCGGCGCTGACCCGCGGGAACCGCGCGCCGCGGCGGTCCGCTGGAACGGGGCGGCAGGAACCGGGTCCTCGGAGCGGATGATTCCGCCGCTTCCCGGTATAGATGTCGTCCTCGGAACTAGCGCGCGTCGTGGAAGATGACGCCCAGCACGTGCCGCTGCCCGCTGAGGACGGCGCTCACGCCGTGCCGCAGCGTCACCCGGCTCCAGCCGCGCACCGAACGCACCGGACGGTGGTCGACCGTGAAGATCAGGCCCTGGCCCTGGGTCGGCCGCCTGACGAGCGGGCGGGACTGGGCGCGCGGGCGCTGTTCGACGAACACGCTCTCCCCGCCGGTGAAGTCCTCGTCCGGGCGGTCGAGCATGATTGCGACCTGGAGCGGGAAGGTCAGGTCACCGTAGACGTCCTGGTGCAGACAGTTGTAGCCGCCCCGCCCGTACCGGAGCAGGAGCGGGGTCGGGCGGTGCTGTCCGGCGGCCGCGCAGGCCGCGACCAGTCCCTCGTGGTCCGGGGCGAAGGCCGGCTGCCCCAGGCGCCGCGCCCACTCGTTGGCGATCAGGGCCAGCGGCGGATACAGCTGCTCCCTCAGGTCCTGGACGAGTTCGGGCAGCGGGTGGGCGAAGTAGCGGTAGAGGCCCTCGCCGAAGCGGTGCCGCGCCATGGTCACGGTGGCGCGGAAGGCCGTGGGGTGGTCGAAGAGTTCCCGCAGCTGCGCACACTGCTCGGGCGACAGCAGCGGCGGGGTCACCGCCACCCCCTCGGAGTTCAGTTCCGCGGCCAGCCCCGTCCAGTCGAGGGTTCCTGGTGCGGGTGGGGCGAAGACCGGGCCGGGCAGTTCGAGGCCGGGGAGCTGGGACGGCTCGTACGCGCTCACATGCTCTGCTTTCTGCAGCGGGGAGGGCGGATTCAGGCGGCCGGTGAGGCCGGGGCTTCGAGGGCGAGCAGATGGCGCTTGGCCTCCAGCCCTCCCGCGTAGCCGCTGAGACTGCCCGTGGAGCCGATGATCCGGTGGCAGGGCAGCACCACGCACAGCGGATTCGTTCCCAGTGCCGTGCCGACGGCACGCGCGGCGCCGGGCCGGTTCAGGGCCCGGGCGAGCTCCGCGTAGGTCGCGGTGGTCCCGTACGGGACGAACTCGGCCAGCATCAGGTTGGTGCGCCGGCTGAACGGGGTGGCGAGCCGCAGGTCCGTCGCGACGGTGAAGTCCCGGCGCGCACCGGCCAGGTACGCGTCGATCTGTTCCCGGGCCTCGTCCAGGACCTTCTGTCCTGGGGCGCCCGCCTCCCCCGGTCCGGCCGGGCGCAGTCCGGCCCGGGCCAGGCGCTCCGCGGCTTCTTCGGTGGTGCCGTAGCAGCACAGCACGAGCGCGTCGTCCGTCGCCGCGAGCACGAGCGGCCCCAAGGGCGTGGGATGGATCGCCACCGTGGCGCTGGCACCGCTGAGCGGACCGGGGGTCGGCATGGCGGGACTCCTTCGTTCGTCATGATCTTCGTTCGTCACGACCCGGCCCACCGCCGGGGCCGTGCGGCGACGGTAGGAACACCGTCGCCGCCGAAAGGGTTGCGCGGTCAGCGATCGCGCAGTTCCAGCGTGCAGCACTTGACGCTGCCGCCGGCCTTGAGCAGCTCGGAGAGCTCGACCCCGATCGGCTCGAAGCCGCGTGCCCGCAGCTTGGCGTGCAGGCCGGTGGCCGCGGCCGGCAGGAGCACGTGGCGGCCGTCGGAGAAGGCGTTGAGGCCGAAGACGGCGGCGTCCTCGGCGGTGGCCAAGATCGCCGTGGGGAACATGGCGCGCAGTACGGCCTGGCTGCCCTGGGAGAAGGCGGCCGGGTAGTACATGACCTCGTCCTCGGACAGCACGGAGAGTGCGGTGTCCAGGTGGTAGTACTCCGGGTTCACCAAGGTCAGCGAGGTGACCGGGAGGCCGAAGAACTCCTGCGCCTCCAGGTGGGAGCGCGGGTCCGTGCGGAATCCGGTACCGGCCAGCAGGCGGCGGCCGACGGTGAGGATGTCGCCCTCGCCCTCGTTGACGAATTCGGGCCACAGCGAGTCGGTGTAGCCGCGCCCCTCCAGCCACCGCAGGTACGCGGGTCCCTCGGCGGTGCGCTCCGCGTGCCGGAACCGGGCCCCGTAGACCTTGCCGTCGACGACGGTGGCGCCGTTGGCCGCGAACACCATGTCGGGCAGGCCCTCGATGGGGTCTATCTCCTCGACCACGTGGCCGAGTTCGAGGTACAGGTCACGCAGTCCCTCCCACTGGCTGACGGCGAGCGCGTTGTCCGTGGCGTGCTGCGGATTCATCCACGGGTTGATCGAGTACGTGACGTCGTAGTGCCGGGGCCGGCACATCAGCAGACGTCGGCGCGTGGCGACCCGTGTGGGGCTCTCGGAACGGTAGAGCGCGCCGGCAGGGGTGATGGGCTCGGTGAGCGGCACGAGGGCTCCTTCTCATGGGGTTTCGATGGAAGCCCGGCTGCCCGAGGGATGGTTCGGCCAGCCGGATGCGTGTGACGCAACTGATCACAAGACCCCATGGAAATGGGGCTCGGAGTTGACCGGAAGTAATCGGGAACACCGGCCAATCAACCCGCCCGCGAGGGCCGTCGCCGAGTTGATTGTCCGTGGCCGAGAAGGCTTCCGGGCAATCGGCCGCGGCCATGGAATGTGGTCATCACCCGGAAGGCAACGCAAGGACGCGAACCGTCCTGCCTGACCGTACGAACCTGTCCACCTGTTCCATCTGGAGGTACTTCCATGGCGCATCGCAATGTCGAACTGCTCGCAGTCGGCGCAGGCCCGGCGAACCTGGCGCTGGCGGTCGCCGTCGAGGAGCTCGCACCCGAGCTGGCCGGTGACACCCTGCTGATCGAGCGCGAGCAGGACATCGTCTGGCAGCGGGGCATGCTGCTGCCCGACGCGCTCAGCCAGGTGTCCTTCCTCAAGGACCTGGTCACCATGCGCAATCCGTGCAGCAGATATTCCTTCGTCAATTTCCTTCACTCGCAGGCACGTCTTGACGCCTTCGTCAACCTGGCGAGTTTCGTCCCTTACCGCAGCGAGATATCCGAGTACCTGCAATGGGTCGCCAATGAACTGGAGACGGTGCAGGTCGAATACGGCCGCGAATGCGCCGGTGTCGAGGCGGTGACGGGCGACGACGGCGAGGTCGCCGGCTGGCTGGTCACCCTTGCCGACGGCGACACCATCGGCTGCCGCTACCTCGTGATCGGTGCGGGCCGTGACGCCCACGTCCCCGCCGTGTTCGACGGTCTGCCGGCCGAGCGCGTCATCCACAGCACCCAGTACACGCAGCGCATCGCCGGGGTGCGGGCCGACCTGCCGCACCGCGTCGCGGTGATCGGCGGGGCGCAGAGCGCGGCCGAGCTGTTCGGCGCCGCGCTGCGGGACCTGCCCGAGTGCAAGCCGACGATGATCATGCGCTCCATCGGTCTGAACGGCTACGAGAGCAGCAAGTTCACCAACGAGCTCTACTACACGTCCTTCATCGACGAGTTCTACGGCTCCTCGCCCGAGGCCCGCCAGCAGCTCCTCGGCGAGATGTACCGCTCCAACTACGGCGGCCTCTCCCCCGCCACCCTGGACGGCCTGTACCGGCAGTTCTACCAGGACCGCCGCACCGGCCGGGAACGCCTGGGCATGCACGCCATGACGGACGTGACCGGCGCCCGGATGGACGGCGACGAGGTCGTCCTGACCCTCGTCGACCGCAAGTCGGGCGCCGAGCGGGAGATGCGCACGGACCTGGTGCTCCTGGGCACCGGCTTCGTCCGCGAGATGCCGTGGGCGGTCAAGGCCCTCGCGGAGTCGATCGGTGTCGAGGAGATCAACGTGAGCCGCAACTACCGGCTCGACCTCGGCCGTCCCGCGACCGCCGCCTGCTACCTGCAGGGTGTCAACGAGGCCACCCACGGCATCGCCGACTCGCTGCTCAGCGTGCTCGCGGGCCGCTCCGCCGAGATCACCGAGGACATCCTGGCGCACCGCCGGACCCGTTCCGTGGAGATCCCGGACGTGCGGGAGCTCGCTCTCGCCGGCGCGGTCTGAGACCCGCGCACCCCCACACGCGCCGTACCCGCCCGACGAGGAGAGACCGAAGCACATGCTCACCCAGCCACTCCACCGCGAAGGACTGACGCACGAGAACGGACTCGATGCGCAGCGGCTCCTGCCCTGGCCCGAGCTCAACGCCCCGTTCGAAGGGTCCTGGTGCGTGATCCGCCCCGGCACCGCATCGACCGCCCACGCCCACCACGAGTACGAGATCTTCATCGCCGTCGCCGGCTCCGCCGTCCTGGAGTCGGGCGGTGTCCGCAAGCCCTTCACGACCGGGGACATCGTCCACTTCACCCCCGGCTCCGACCACCGCGTGATCAACGAGTCCGACGAGGACTTCGAGATGTACAGCGTTTGGTGGGACCTCGACATGACCCAGCGGTTCGCAGCCCGCCACGAAGGAGTCCAGGCATGACACGCCGTACGGTCATCATCGCGCCGCCGCCCACCCCGAACGGGGACCTGCACACCGGGCACCTGGCGGGCCCCTACCTGGCGGGCGACGTGTACGCACGCTACCTGCGGGCGTCGGACCGGCCGGTGATCTTCACCAGCGGTACCGACGACAGCCAGACTTACGTGGTCGCCAGCGCCGCCCGCGCCGGTCTGACCCCGGAGGAGCTGGCCCTGCGCTCCGCCACCCAGATCCGCGCCACCCTGGAGGCGGCCGGCGTCTCCGTCGACGGCTTCGCCCCCTTCGACAAGGGCTACCGCCAGACCGTCATCGACTTCGTCACCGACCTCCACAGCGAGGGGGCCTTCCGGCTCAAGACGGTGCTGCTGCCGTACGTCGAGGCCACCGGCGAGTACCTGATGGAGGGCCTGGTCGCCGGCGACTGCCCGGTGTGCCTCGTGGAGAGCCGCGGCGGACTGTGCGAGTCCTGCGGACACCCCAACAACTTCGACGAACTGCTGCGCCCCCGCTCCACCGTCGACCCGGACGCCGTGGTCACCCACCGCGAGGCGCAGATCCTCGTGCTGCCGATGGAGGAGTACCGCGACCGGCTCGCCGACTACTACGTCCGCCACCGCGACGTGCTGCGCCCGCACACCGCGCAGCTCGTCCGGGAGGCGCTGGACCGCCCGCTGCCGGACTTCCCGATCACCTACCCGACCGCGTGGGGCATCCCGGCGCCGTTCACCGAGACCCCGGGGCAGGTCCTCAACGCCTGGGCCGAGGGCATGGCCGCCTCGATGTACTGCACCTGGTACGCGGCCGAGCAGCTCGGTGAGCACACCGACCGCTTCGACGAGCACTGGCTGTCCGAGCACGGCATCGACCTCGTGTACTTCCTCGGATTCGACAACGTCTACTTCTGGGGCATGACGCACCTGGCCCTGCTGATGGCGCACGGCGACCGGTACGTCGAGCCGCACGCCATCGTGTCGAACGAGTTCTACGAACTGGAGAACCAGAAGTTCTCGACAAGCAAAGGCCACGTGGTCTGGGCCGCCGATCTGGTGGCCGAGGTACCGCGCGACCTGGTGCGCTTCTACCTGGCGCTCACCGCGCCGGAGCACTCCCGGACGAACTTCAGCCGGGAGGCGCTCGACGGCCTCTCCAGCTCCCGGCTGGTCGATCCGTGGAACCACCTCGCGGGCCGGCTGGACCAGCTGCTCGCGGGCGTTCCGGCGGACGCGCTGCTGCCGGTCTCCGGGACCGGTGCGCAGGAGGCGGGAATCGTCGTCGAGCGGTTCCGCTCCCACTACGAGCTGGAGAGCTTCAGCCTCCACCGGGCCGCGGACCTGATCGTCGTGCACCTCGACCGGCTGCTGAAGCAGGCGGACCGGGTGGCGGTGGGCGTCCCGAGCGACCTCGGTGACCTGGTTCTCGCCGTCCGGACGTTGACCGCGTGCGCCGCTCCGCTGCTCGTCGACCTCGCGGCCCGTGCCGAACGGGCCGGCGCCGATCTGAGCCTGCCGGCCGGTGCCTTCCCGACCGACCCCGTTGCTCCGCTGCGACTCCCCCTCCTGTCCACCGCGGTCGGGGCCTTCGCGCCCGTGGCCGAGCCGGCCGACATCCGAGCCTGACCTCCGAGGAGCACTGTGTCCACGATCGCCCCGGCCCGTCCCAATCGGGCCGAACGACTGCTCATCCCCGCGACCTTCATCACCAACCTGGGCAACGGCATCCAGCTCACCGCCGCCTCCTACCTGGTCTTCACCGAGGCCAACACCATGCTCGCGGTCAGCTGGCTGATGATCGCCGTCACCATTCCGCAGGTGGCGCTGTCCCTCTTCTTCGGCAAGCTCGCCGACCGGTTCGACCGCCGCACCCTGGCGATGATCTCGGACCTGGCCAGTGCGGCCGCCGCGATCGCCCTGCCGGTCTGGCTGGCCCTCGGCGGCAACCCCTCGACCGTCAGCTACGTGGCCAGCTTCGTCCTGTCGATCTCCGCGGCCCTCTTCTTCCCGGCCAGCAACGCCCTGATCAAGGAGCGCATCCCGGAGTCCCGGCTCGCCCAGTTCAACGGCAACGCCGAGATCGCCATCCAGGCCGGCACGCTCGCGTCTGCGGCCCTCGGCGGCTGGGTGATCGTCTGGGTCGGCACCACGTCGCTCTTCTACTTCAACGCGATCACGTTCCTGCTCTCCGCCGCCCTGCTGTTCTTCATCGGCCGCCGTCCGGCCGGCGCCGGCACCAGCGCCCCGGAGGCCGCGGCCAAGGCCGCCGCGGCCGTCGCCGCAGCCGGCTCCCGCCCGCCGCTGGCCCGACTCGCGCTGCTCTACATCATCGGCAACATCGTCATCATCGTCGGCAACAGCATCATGCTGGTCCTGGTCATCGACGGCTTCAAGTCCAACGCCGGCTACCTCGGCATCGTCGACGCCCTGTTCGGCATCGGCGCGCTGTTCGCGGCCTGGGCCTTCAAGAAGATCAACTCCAAGGCCACCGTGCTGAAGACGGCCCTGATCGGCTACCTCGCCTTCGCGGTGCTGCTGTCCCTGGAGTCCGTCCACCTCTACGCGATGATGGCCGTCATCCCCTTCGCCGCCATCGCCTTCTGCGTGGCCCGCATCTCGGCCCGCACCGCCCTGATGAGCGCGGCGCCCGAGGAGAAGACGGGATTCGTCTTCGGCGCCACCAACGCCTTCGGCCTCGCGGCCGGCACCACCGCCGTCGTCCTGATCTCGCTCCTGGTCGACTCCACCAACGTGAAGAACGGCTTCTACGCCCTCTCCGCCCTGGTCGTCGTCATCGCCTCCCTCACCATCCTCTCGCTACGCAAGCACGACCGTGAGGTCGCCGCCGCCGAGGCCGCCGAGGCCGCTGCCGCCGCCGAACTCGCTTCCGAGCCCGCCGCCGAGACCGTGTCCGTGCCCGCCGCCGAAGCCGCCGAGCCCGTCCCGGCCAAGGTCTGAGGGGAGGAGCACAGATGAAACTGCTCGCCATCGAGGCCAGCCAGAACGCCACCTACTACGTCTCGCGCTACCAGCAGATCGAGGCCCTCGGGGCCGAGGTCCACGTCCTCAACGGCATCGGCACCGAGGACTTCTGGCCCGCCGAGCGCTACCGGATGGCCGGCTCCAAGCAGATCGAGGACATCGTCACCGCCGCCAAGGTCTGGCACGCGGAGGAGGAGTTCGAGGGGGTCCTGACCTTCTCGGAGTCCGGGGTCGTCACGGTGGCGGTCGTCGCCGAAGCGCTCGGACTGCCGAGCATCGGCTTCGAAGCCGCCCGGACCAGCCGCAACAAGCTGCTGATGCGACAGGCCCACGAGCGCGGCAGCGCCGCGCACCCCGGCTTTCGCTACGCCCCCGACGTCGCGGCCGCCCTGGCGGCCGGTGAGGAGCTCGGCTACCCGCTGATCCTCAAGCCCACCCTGGGCGCCGCCAGCAACTTCGTGTTCAAGGTCGACGACCCCGAGGAGATGCGGGCCCGCTTCGCGGACGCCACCTCGGGCATCGAGACCATGACCTGGGCGCTGATGGAGGCCGACGGACTGGACCTCGGCCCGAACGGGATCATCGTCGAGGGCTACCTCGACGGCCACGAGCACCTCATCGAGGCGCTGGCCTGGGACGACGAGGTGTACCTCGGCTCCATCGTGGACCGGATCACCGTCGAGAGCGGGACCTTCGACGACGACGTCCACCACGCGCCGAGCTCCCTGACCCCCGAGCAGATCGCCGCGGTCCACGAGGTGGTCCGGGACGCGGCGCACGCCCAGGGACTGCGCCGGTCCGTGCTCCACGCCGAGGTGAGGTTCCACCAGGGCCGGCCCTTCATCCTGGAGATAGCGATCCGCCCCGGTGGCGGTGGTCTCGACCACATGGCGCGGATCAGCGCCGGCCACGACCCCATCCGGTGCGTGTCGGACGTGGCGCGCGGCATCCGGCCCGACGTCTCGCACTACGCGCCCACCGGTGTGCACACCGCCGCGATGTGCCTGATCAGCGGGGCCGGAACGGTCGAGTCCATCGAGGTGCCAACCGAGGTGGCCGAGGACCCCGCGCTGTTCTTCCTCAAGATCACGGCCACGGCGGGGACCGTCATCAAGCGCCCGCCGGCGGGCAACAACATCCTCGGCTTCATCGGCGCCACCGGGACCTCCCTGACCGAGGCACTGACCACCGCGCACGTCGCGGCCGGCCGCATCCGCACCGAGATGAGGCCGGAACATGGCTGAGACCCCGCGGCGCACGGCCACCCGGCGGCACTACCTGATGTGCCGGCCGACCCACTTCGAGGTGACCTACGCGATCAACCCGTGGATGAACCCCGAGAAGCCCATGGACGCCGCCCTGGCGCTCGCCCAGTGGGAGCGGATCCGGGACCTCTACCTCGGGTTCGGGCACGAGGTCTCCTCCATCGACCCGGTGCCGGGCCTGCCGGACATGGTGTTCTCCGCCAACGGCGCCACCGTGGTCGACGGCAAGGTGCTCATCGCGAAGTTCCGCCACCGGGAGCGCGCGGCCGAGGCCGACACCCACCGGGCCTGGTTCGAAGCCCGCGGCTACACCGACGTTCACGTCCCGCAGTACGTCAACGAGGGCGAGGGCGACTTCGTCCCCGCCGGCCGGCGGATCCTGGCCGGCGCGGGATTCCGCAGCGACCCCCGCGCGCACGAGGAGCTCCGTGAGTTCTTCGGCCTCCCGGTGGTCGGCCTGACCCTGACCGACCCGCGCTTCTACCACCTGGACACGGCGCTGTTCGTCCTCGACGAGGACCTGGTGGCGTACTACCCCGCCGCCTTCTCCGAAGAGAGCCGGGAGGTGCTGCGGGAGCTGTACCCCGACGCGATCCTCGCCACCCGTGAGGACGCCGACGCCTTCGGCCTGAACGCGGTGAGCGACGGACTGAACGTGGTGGTGACGGAGACCGCCACGCACCTGATCGACCGGCTGCGCGAACGCGGCTTCGCGGTGCACGCAGTGGACATGTCCGAACTGCTGAAGGCAGGTGGCGCGGTCAAATGCATCACTCAGGAGATACGACGCCCGTGATCGATTACGACGGCAGGAGTTTCCGCAACACCGGTTACCCGGCGGGCGAGGACGCCCCCGTCGGCCACTACCGCCAGGACGGCGACCTGCTCTGGGCCGACTTCGACGGAGGCGAGGTCCGCAGGGGCTCGCTCAACGGGCGCGTGGAGCCCGACGGGAACCTCGAATTCGCCTACACGATGGTCCTCGCGAACGGCGAGGTGGTCGCAGGACGGTGCTGGAGCACCCCCGAGTTCCTGGACGACGGACGGATCCGGCTCAACGAGCGCTGGGAGCGCTACGGAGCCCACTCGGACAGCGGCATATCCGCACTGGAGGAGGTACCGACATGACCCCGCCCACCACCCCGCTCCGCGGGGGCAGCGTGACCTGGGCCTGCACCAGCGGCTTCAGCCCGGTCTTCATCTTCCCCTTCACCCCGGGCGAGTACTACGGGGTGGCCAACCTGCACGAGTTCCAGACCCTGATGTACCGGCCGCTGTACTGGTACGGCACCGGCGGCCAGCCGACGGTCGACTACGAGCGCAGCCTCGCCGAGCCCCCCGAGTGGAGCGAGGACGGCCGCACGGCGACGATCACGGTCAAGCCCTACGCGTGGTCGAACGGCGAGAGCGTCACCGCCGACAACGTGATGCTGTGGATGCACCTCCTGGAGGCCGAGAAGGACGGCTTCGGCGGCTACACGCCGGGCTTCTTCCCGGACAACCTGACCGGCTACGAGAAGGTCGCCGAGGACAAGATCAGCTTCACCTTCGACCGTGCCTACTCGCACAACTGGGTGCTGATGAACCAGTTCAGCACCATCACCCCGCTGCCGAAGGCATGGGACCGCACCGCCGACGACCGGCCGGCCGACGCCACCCACGACCCGGCGCAGGCCTCCGCGGTCTACGCCTACCTGCGGGCCTGCAACGACGAGCGCAAGAGCTGGGACACCAGCCCCGTCTGGAGCGTGGTCAACGGACCCTGGAAGCTGAGCAGTTACACCATCGATGGCGTCTCGGGCGAGGCCGTCCTGGTACCGAACGAGACCTACTCCGGCCCCAACAAGCCCTACCTGGACGAGTTCCGGCTGGTGCCCACCGGCTCGGACACCGAGCAGTACGAGATGCTCCGCCGCGGCCCCGAGGCCCAAGGCGGCGTGCAGATCGGCTTCCTGCCCTTCGACGAGGTCACCGAGCCGGCCGAGGACCCGCTGGTCGGCGGACCCAACCCGCTCGGCGAGCACTACGACCTCGTCCCCCAACTCACTTACAAAATCCATTACTTCCCGATCAACTTCAACAACCCCACCGTTGCCGGAAAGATCTTCAAGCAGCTCTACTTCCGCCAGGCCCTGCAGTCCTGCCTCGACTCCCGGGGCGCCGTCCGCGACGTCTACAAGGGCTACGGCTACCCGACCACCGGGCCCATCCCGTCCCTGCCCGACAGCCCGCTGCTCTCGCCCGCCGCGCACGAGGACCCGTACCCCTTCGACGTGGCGGCGGCCCGCGCCTTCCTGACCGAGAACGGCTGGGACACCAGCACCACCCCGGCCACCTGCGTCCGCGAGGGCACCGGAGCGGGAGAAGCGGGCGAGGGCATCCCGGCCGGCACCCCGCTGCGGTTCTCGATGCGGTACGCCCAGGGGCACGAGACGCTGACCGCGGTCATGCGTAAATTCGCCGCCGACGCCGCCGGGGCGGGCATCGAGATCGTGTTGACCGAGGTCGAGGCGAGCGTCCTGGTCCTGGAGGACACCACCTGCACCCCGGGCCCCGACAGCCCCTGCTTGTGGGAGTTCAGCGACTGGAACGGCGGCTGGGGCTACGGACCCGGTTTCTACCCGACCGGTGAGGCGCTCTACTCGACCGGTTCCTCGGTGAACTTCGGCAGCTACAGCGACCCGAAGGCGGACGAGCTGATCGCCCGCACCGTGGTCAGCGACGACCTGGAGGACCTGTACGCCTACCAGGACTACATCGCGCAGCAGGTCCCGGTCATCTGGATGCCCAACTTCCCCTTCCGTCTGCTGGAAGTGGCCAAGGACCTGAGGGGCGTGGCTCCGATCAACCCCTTCGGACTGATCAACCCCGAGGACTGGCACTACGTCGGCGAGGTGCTCTGATGTACCAGCGGCTGATCGGCCTCCTCGACAGCAATCAGGCCCGCTACCGGCTGATCGACCATCCGGCCGAGGGCCGGACCGACCTGGCCAGCGTCCTGCGCGGCCACCCGCTGGAGCAGGCCGCCAAGTGCATCGTCGTCCGCGTGAGCATCACCAAGCGGGTCGGCAAGTACGTGCTCGCGGTGGTTCCCGGCGACCGGCAGGTCGACCTGGAGGCCGTCGGCGCACTGTTCGGCGGCGGGCGGACGGCGTTCGCCACGCCCGAGATCGCCGAGCGCCTGGCCGGCAGCGTCTGCGGCACGGTGATGCCGCTCAGCTTCCACCCCGATCTGCACCTCGTCGTCGACGAGGGCCTGATCCTCACCGAAGAGATCTATTTCAACGCGGCCCGCCTGGACCGCTCCGTGGCCCTGTCCACCCCCGACTACCTGGCCATCGCCCAGCCGCAGCTCGCGGCGATTGCGACGGCCGGCGACCGGGTCCTGACCCACTCTGCGAGGTGACGAAGATGACGGATGACGCCAAGACGACCGAAGACGGCGTGGTGATCCTGGTCGGCAGCGGACAGCGCGCCTACCGCGAGTACCTGCTCGCCGGCGCCGCCCGGCGCCGCCCGATCTGGATCCTGGACGCGACGGACCCTACCTGGCAGGAGCAGTACGTGCTCGGCTCCACCACGGTGGAACTGCTCGACCCGCAACGCCTGGTGCCCGACACGGAGGGACTGATCAGGGCCGCCGAGGCGGTGGCCGCCGAGCACCGCGTGGTCGGCGTGTTCAGCTACGACGAGACGCTCGTGGTGACGACCGCCCTGATAGCCGAGCGGCTCGGACTGCCGGGCCTGACCTCCCGCGGCGCCGACAACTGCCGCAACAAGCACCACACCCGGCAGCTGCTGACCGCCGCCGGACTGCCCCAGCCGCACTTCGCTTACGTGACCGACGCCGAGGCGGCCCTCGCCACGGCCGACTCCTTCGGCTACCCGGTCGTCCTCAAGCCCCGCGGCATGGGCGCGAGCATCGGCGTCATCCGGGTCGACGGCCCGGAGGGGGTGCGCGCCGCCTTCGAGGTCGCCGACGCCGCCAGCCGCGGCGGGAACAGCGACTACGAAGGCGGGGTGCTGGTCGAGGAGTGCGTCATGGGCCCCGAGATCAGCATCGACGGAGCGGTCTTCGACGGTGCCTGGACCCCGCTCTTCCTCGCGCACAAGGAAGTGGGCCTCGCGCCCTACTTCGAGGAGACCGGCCACGTGGTCAGCGCCACCGACCCGCTGCTCGCCGACGAGGAACTGCTCGGCGTCCTGCGGGACGCCCACCGGGAACTGGGCATCGGCTACGGGATCACCCACACGGAGGTCAAGCTCACCACCCGCGGCCCGGTGATCATCGAGGTGAACGCCCGCCTCGGCGGCGACCTCATTCCCTACCTCGGCAGCCTCGCCACCGGCGTGGAGCCTGGGGAGCTGGCCGCGGACGTGGCCGCAGGCGTCCGCCCCGAGTGGACCCCGACCGAGTCCCGCACCGTCGGGATCCGCTTCCTGTACCCGCCGCAGAACGGCACGGTCCGCTCGGTCGACGTACCCGCCCCCTGGGACGTACCGGGGCTGCTCGAGACGAACGTGATGGTGGCGCCCGGGGCGACGCTGCTGCTGCCGCCCGAGGGCTACCTCAGTCGCTACGCCAACCTGATCTGCGCCGGAGAGGACTTCCTGAGCTGCGAGGAGTCCCTCGCCAAGGCGGCCGCACTGACCACGATCGTCCTCGACAGCTGACCCGTCGGCCCAACGAAAACTGAAGGGAGGTGTGTGATGTCGACGAGGGTGACGGTAGTGGGCGGCGGAGTGATCGCCCTGCTCACGGCGGTCGAGTGCGTGCTCGACGGACACAAGGTCACGGTCGTGGACCAAGGCCCCATTCCGTACAGCAGAGCCACCTCTTTCGACCAGCACCGGATCCTGCGGGCCCTGCACCCGGCGGACCCGCAGGCCACGGCGGCCGCGCTGCGCGCGCACCGCCGCTGGGTCGAACTGGAGGAGCTGTTCCTGACGCGGTTCTACGAGCAGGTTGGCTCGCTCACCGTGCTGCCGCCCGCGGCCGCGAGGGACGCGGCGGCGATGCTCGCCGACGCCGGTGGCCACGCCAGGGAACTGACGGCGGCCGGCCTGGCCGACCGCTATCCGCACCTGCACGTGGGCGGCGGCCTCGGCGCGGTACTGGAGGACGAGGCGGGCGTGCTGCTCGCCGAACGGGTCCTCGCCGCCTGCGTCGGCTGGCTGAAGTGGCAGCGGGGCATCGAGCTGATCGAGCACCGGGCCGTGACCGCCGTCGACGGCGAGAGCGGCAGCGTACAGCTGGTGGACGGACGGGTGCTGCGCAGCGACGCGGTGCTCGTGGCCGTGGGCCCCTGGTCCCGGGACCTGCTGCCGCCGAGCATCTCCGAGCAACTGACCCTGTACCGGCAGTCCCTCCTGTACTGCCGGGTGCCCCGGCAGCAGTCGGGGGCCTGGGCGGCCACCCCGGCCGTACCGGCCCTGGGCACCGAGGGCGGGGCCTGGCTGATCCCGCCGGTGGCGGGCACGGCCCTCAAACTGACCTCGGCCACCGCCTGCCGGGTGGTGGACGCGATCACCGACCACGCCACCGACCCGTACTGGCAGCGCAAGCTGGAGAAGGAGTTCGGGGACGTCCTCCCCGGCTTCGGACCGGCCTGGGTCACCGCGGCCAAGGACGCCTACTACTCGGCCTTCTCGCCGACGGGCGGCCCGCTGCTGGTCGCCCTGGGCGGCGCGGGATTCGCCTACGCGGCCTGCGGTGGCACATCCTTCAAGTTCGCGCCGCTCATCGCACGGTCGCTGGCCGACCGGTTGATCGGCAGGACTCCGTCGCTGATCGGCCTCGGTGCGCTCGACGGGCCACCGCTGGACGTGCACACCCCGCAGCTCGCGGGACTGTGAGCGGCGGCCGGATGCGCAAGGAGCGTGCCGTGGCAACGGTGGACGACGTACGGCGGCTCGCGCTGGGCCTGCCGAGGACCGAGGAGCACCTGATCCGGGACCGGGTGAAGTTCCGGATCGGCAAGATCGTCTATCTCGCCCTGTCCCGGGACGAGAGCGAACTGGGCTTCGCCTTCCCCAAGGAGGAACGGGCGGTGCTGGTCGCCGCCGAGCCGCAGAAGTTCTTCCTGCCCAGGGAGTCCGATCTGCGCTTCAACTGGGTCGAGGCCCACCTCGGGGCCCTGGACGGGGCCGAGTTGACGGAGCTGGTCACCGAGGCCTGGTGCATGGTGGTGCCCGCGAAGGTCGCCCGCGCCCACCTGGACCCGCCGGCCGCGCCGCCGCTCCCGCCCGCGCCCTCCCTGGCCGAACTGCGTTCCTCGGCGGAGGTGTTCAACGGTTTCGCGGGCGTGGACCGGAGCTGGCGGGCGCTGCGCGAGGAGACCGGCGGTGCCCTCGACCTCTCGCTCCCCGCGCACCGCACGGCCCTGCACCGCTGGCTGAACTCCTGGGGCTGCCGCATCCGTTACCCGCGCGAGGGCGAGCCCGACACCTTCGGCGCGGGGCTCGCCGCATGGTGGGGGCGGCACGCGCTGGCGCACGCACCGCTGGCCCGGCTCACCCCGCGGGAGATCTCCCGGTTCGCCGCCGCCTACGAGGAACTGGCGGCGCTGCCGATCGGTCGGCGCAGCCTCGGCCCGACCGCCGCGGCCAAGGCGCTGTACGCACTGCGGCCCGACTCGGTCATGCCGTGGGACGCGGCCATCGCGGGGCGGTTGTACGGGGTCCGGGACGGGGCCGCCTTCGCCCGCCACCTGGAGCTCGGCCGGAACTGGGCGCGTACGGCGCTGGCGGAGGGCGGCGGTCTGGACGAGGCGGCCCTGTGCGCCGAGATCGGCCGGCCCGGGGTGTCCCTCGCCAAGGTCCTCGACGAGCACCTCTACGTGACGATCACCCACGCGGCCTGATCCGGCCCGACCGGCGGGCCCCCTACCTCGACGGCCGCACGTGCGCCTGACCCCGCGCCGCCGCGGGCGCGGACCCGGGCGCGGACCCGGGCGCCGGGTCCTCCTCCGTCGGGTCCGGCTGGGTCAGCGCGTACGCCCGGGCCATCGGCGTCAGTCCGTACTGCCCCGGCAGGTCGGAGTGGTCGAGCAGGCCCGCGTCGAGGAGCCGTTCGAGGAGGTCCTCCACCGGCTGGGCGGACCGCTCGACCAGCACGGCGAGCGCGTCCGCGGACTCGTACACCACGTTGTCCACGGAGGGCGGGTTGTCGGATCCGGCGAACTGGCGCAGCATCAGCCGCGCCCACGGGGTCAGCAGCCGGTAGGCGCTGTCGAGGCGGTTGCTGAGCGCGTCGTCCCCGATCTGCAGCCGGGCCAGGAAGCGGCCGGGTGCCGGCTGCGCGCCCCTCCCGCCCGGTCCGCCCGGCCCGTCCCCGAGCAGTTCGGACACGGAGTCCTGGAGCATCCACTCGGGGCGGGCCGCGATGCGCCGGCCGGCCAGGTTGAGGGCCAGCGGGAGGTCCCCGCAGGCGTCGGCGAGGCGCAGGCAGGCGCGCGGCTCGCCGCCGACCCGGTCACCGCCGAGGAGCTGGGCGAGCAGCTCCATCGACTCGTCGCGGTCCAGCGCGGGGAGCCGGATCCGGCCAATTCCGTCGAGGCCCAGTAGCCGCGATCGGCTAGTGATGATGATGCGGCTCTCGGGCGCCGCGACGAGTAGTTCCCGGATCTGCCGCTCGTGTTGGACGCCGTCCAGCACCACGAGCAGCCGCCGCCGGTTCAGGAGCGATCGGTACAAGCCAATTCTCTGACCGGGATCGTTCGGGATCCGGTCGGTCGGGATGCCGAGCGCCTCCAGGAAACCGCCCGCGATTCCGGCGGCGTCCTTGCGTCCGTCCGCGGCCGGATCGAGGTTCGCGTAGAGCTGCCCGTCGGGCAGGTTCACGGCGAGTTCGTGGGCGAGCCGCAGGGCGAAGGCCGTCTTGCCCACGCCCACCTGACCGCTGATCACCAAGGGTGCCGCGGGGCGTTGCTCGCCGTACGAGGGGGCGGTCAGGGACCGGGCCCGCTGGAGCAGCTCACGCCGTCCCACCAGGGGACGGGCCTCCATCGGAAGCTGTGACGGGGGCGGCAGCACGGCGCGCACGTCGGCCGCGCGCAGCTCGTTCTCCTGGTGCTGCTGCACGGCTTTGACCGCCGGACGGGCGCCCGCGTCGTCCCCGTCGGCCCGTGCCGCCTCGTGCCAGCGGCGCTCCCAGCTGGCGCGGTCACCGCCGCAGGCCTCGGCGAAGGCGAGGGCCACCTGAAGCGTCGGGAGGCGGTATCCGGCGGCCGCGTCGGAGAGCACGGACGCGGAGAACATGGCACGGGTGGCCATGTCGCGGTAGCCGGGACTGCCGGCCGCGGTCCGCAGCCTGCGCAACTCCCGGGCGAACGCGGTGACTGGTCCGGCATCGGGGGCCAGCGGTCTCTCCAGTCTTCCCACAGCCTGCTCCTTCGGTACTCGCTCGGTGTGCCGCCTGCTCCGGGCCGCCCATGAACTGTCCGTGTCGCCCTTCCTGATCTGCTACCGGATGCTTACCGCGTGCTAGCAGTAACCCCTATGATCCGGCTGACATGACCTGGCCAGGGGTCTTGTTCACTTGGGGGTGGATGTCCGATGCCGGGGGCGGATGGGGAGTCCGGGGAGAGACGAAGCGCGGATCCTGCGGGGGGCAGGCTGCGCTTCAACGTGCTCGGATCGCTTGAGGGGTGGTTCGGAGAGGTCCGGCTGAGGCTGGGGGGAGCGATCCAGGAACGGGTCCTGTGCGTGCTCCTGCTCGAGGCCGGCCGGGTGGTGCCCGTGGCCCGACTCGTCGAGGCGACCTGGGAGAAGGACCCGCCGGTGACCGCCTCGCACCAGGTCCGCAAGGCCGTCGCCGACCTGCGGCGGCGCATACCCACCGGCACCGAGGTGATCGCCACCGACGGGCCGGGATACCGCGTGGTGGTGGCGGACGACCAGGTCGACCTCCTGGAGTTCGACGCCCTGACCAGGGCGGCCGGCCAGGCGCTGCGGGAAGGCGGGCGGTCCGCGGCCGCCGAGGCACTGCGGGCCGCCCTCGCGCTGTGGCGGGGATCGGTCCTGTCCGGCACCGGCGGACCGGTGATCGAGGCCGCGGCGACTGCGCTGGAGGAGCGCCGGCTGGCCGCCGCCGAGCAGTTCTTCGACCTGTGCCTCGCACTGGGCGAGAGCGGAGAGCTCATCTCGGGCCTGCGTGCGCTGATCACCCAGCACCCGCTGCGGGAGACGCTGCGCGGCCAGTTGATGCTGGCCCTGTACCGCTCCGGTCGGCAGGCCGAGGCGCTCAAGGAGTACGGGGAGGTCCGCGAGCTGCTCGTGGACGAGCTCGGGATCGACCCCGGCCCCCGGCTGGCCAAGCTGTACGAGGCGATCCTGCGGGACAGCCCCGAGCTGGCCGCGCCTGAGCGGCCGGCGCCGGTGGCCGTGGCGCCCGTACGTCCGGTGCCCGAGCCGGCGGCCCCCGCCGAGCCGCTGCCCGAACCGGCCGTTCCGGTGACCGTGCCGTCCGAGGGCGGGGCCCCCGAGGCCCCGTCCCGCACGGAAGCGGACCGGGAGGGGGAGACCGGAACGCGCACCGGGCCGGCGGACGCCCCGTGCACCCTGCCGTACGACCTGCCCGACTTCACCGGCCGTGCCAAGGAGCTCGCCGAGCTCTTCGACTACGTGCAGGACGAGGGCCGGGGCGGCGAGCGGTACGCCCGGATCGTGGCCATCGACGGCATGGGCGGCATGGGCAAGACCACCTTGGCCGTGCGCGCCGCGCACCGGCTGGCCGGCCGGTATCCCGACGGGCAGCTCCACATCGACCTGCACGGATTCACCCCGGGCCGCGAGCCCGTGACGCCCACCGCCGCGCTCGACGGCCTGTTGCGGACCCTCGGTACTCCGGGCGACCGGATTCCCGAGGACCTGGAGGGGCGCACCGCCCTGTGGCGGTCGAAGCTGGACGGCCGGCAGATGTTGCTCCTGTTCGACAACGCGGTCGACGCGGCGCAGATCAGGCCCTTGCTGCCGGCCTCGCCCGGCTCCCTCGCCCTGATCACCAGCCGCGGGCGGCTGCTGGACCTCGACGGCGTCGAGTGGGTGTCCATCGGGATGATGGAGCCCGAGGACAGCACCAGCCTGATGGCGGAGACCCTCGGTACCACCCGGGTGGCCGCCGAGCCGGCGGCCTCCGCCGAACTGGCCGAGCTGTGCGGGCACCTGCCGCTGGCGCTGCGGATCGCGACCGCCCGGTTGCGCAACAGGCCGCGCTGGACGGTGCGCTATCTGGTCGAGCGGCTGCGCGACGAGAAACGCCGGATGGACGAACTGAGTTCGGGAGAGCGCAGCGTCGCGGCGACCCTGCGGCTGTCGTACCTGGCGATGGACGAGGAGTACCGGACCGCGTTCCGCATCCTCAGCCTGTACCCGTGCGCCGGGACGGACGTCCATTCGGCGGCGGCGCTCCTCGGCACGACCGTCCGGGACGCCGAGGACGCCCTGGAGTTCCTGCTCGACGTCCATCTGGTCCAGCAGCCCGACATCGGCCTCTACACCTTCCACGACCTGGTGCGCAGTTTCGCCCAGAGCCTGCGGGGGCCGGCGACGGCGGACGACGACGCGGCGGCGGTCGAGCGGCTGCTCGGCTACTACCTGACGGCGTCGAACACGGCCTGCGAGGTGCTCTTCCCGGGTCGGGAGCGCCGGCCCACCGGCATCGCGCCCTACCGGGGCGAGCTGCCGTCCCTCAGGGACGCCGAGCAGTCCGTGCGGTGGTTCCACCGCGAGCAGGCGGGACTGCTCGCGGCCGTGTCGCTCGCCGAGCGGTCCGGCCACGACCGGTACGCGGCCTGCCTGAGCCGCAACGTCGGCTTCCACCTGCACACGCACGGTCAGCTCGACGAGTTCTGGAGCGTCGGGCACCTCGCGGTGGCCGCCGCCCGCCGGCTCGACGATCCGGCGCTCCTCGGCATCAGCCTGGCCAACTTGGGCGCGGCCTGCTGGAAGCTGGGCCGCTTCGAGGAAGGGCTGGAGGTGGCCGCCGAGGCCCGCGACACGGCGATCCGTGCCGGGGACCGGCACACCGAGGCGCACAGCGAGTCGACCCTCGGGCTGCTGATGTCGATGCTCGGGAGGTACGGGGAGGCCCTCCCGCTCCTGGAGCGGTCCGTGGCCGTCGCCCGGGAACTGGGCAATCTGCGGGCGGAGTCGGAGAGCCTGACCACCCTCAGCACGCTGTACGAGCGGTGGGGACGCTATCCGGAGGCGGCCGCCGCCGCCGGCCGGGCGATCGAGATCGACCGCGGCCTCGGCTACCGCGGCAACGAGATCGTGGCCCTGACCGATCTGGCCTTCGCGCAGGTGGGCCTCGGCGAGTACCCGGAGGCGGAGGCCAGTCTCCAGCGCGCCCGCGACCTGTGCGACGAGACCCGGTCGCCCGGAGACGTCGCCCTGCTGCTCGCGCTGTCCGCCCGGGTCGCGCACGAGCGGGGCGACGGCCCGCAGGCGCGCGCGTTCGCGGAGCGCTCCCTGACCCTCGGCCGCACCAGCGGCGCGCCGATCCGGCTCGCGAAGGTCGAGAACGTCCTCGGCCGGCTCCACCTGCTCTGGGGGGAGCACGAGGTGGCCCTGGCCCTGCACGCACACGCCCACAAGATCGCGGAACCGATGAGCTTCCGTGCCGAGGAGGCGTCCGCGCTGGTGGGCATGGCCCGTGCGGCCGATGCGCTCGGGGACGTCCCGGCCGCGGCCGGATACCGCGCTGCCGCCGAGGGATTATTCGATTTCATGAGCCTGCCGGCGTCCCGCCGGACGTACTGACCGCGCACGGGAAGTGCCCCGCACCGGATTCCGGTGCGGGGCACTTCGCCGTCGTGCGGGGCGGGCGGCCGGTCTACCGGGGGGACGGGACCGAGGTCGGGGTCGGGGTCGGGGCCGGGGGAGCGATCCCCGGACCCTTGTCGTCCGCCAGCACCTGGTAGCCGGAGGGCTGACCGGCGTCCACCGGGCCGCTGACCGTCACACCGACTCCGATCGCCAGAGCCGCCGCGATGATCCCGATCAGTCCAGCCAGCTTGCTGCGCATGTGTGGAACCCCCTGGTGTGTACCCGGTGCGGCTGCCGTGTGGTGTGGTGGCCGCTCTCGACAGGACACAGACTGGCCGCAGCTCTTACCGGTCCGTTCCCCTCTCGATACCGCCCGTGGTCGCGCTGCGGGAACGGCCGTTACCGGCCTGTTCCCGGTCCGGTTCCGTGGCCGCCGCGATCCGTGATCCCCGGGCGCTGACCAGCACGTCCGTCCGCGTGGTGCCCGATTCGTACCCGGCCAGATCCAGCAGGGCCCGTACCGTCGCGCGGATGCCGGCCTGCTCCGCGTCGTGGAGCGGCGGCGCCGTTCCCTCGGGGGCGATGTCGGCGACCAGGTGCATGCCGTCGACGGTCAGCGTCTCCACCCTGAACTTGGCTCCGGTCAACAGCTCTTCGACGAGATAGGGCGCCGAGTGCCGGGCGGTGAGGGCCTGTTCGGCCCACCGGTCCAGTGCGGGCCGGTCGTGTACCGGAACGGTCCACCAACACCCGGACTTGTCGGCCGATTTGATGACCACGGGCAGGGGGAAGTCCTCCGCCAGCGAGCACGCCTCGGGGACGGACCGGGCCTCCTCGGCACGTACCGCGGAGGTCCGGCTCTCATTGAGGATCCGCCGGATCGCCACCGCGTCCGGCAGCCCGCGGGCCGGCTTCCCGCTGTTCGCGGACAGCTCCCGCAGCACCTCCTCGGCGGCGGCCGCGGCCCCGCTGCCGAGGCCCCTTTCGAGATCGCTCGCGAGGTAGAGGACCTGCCCGATCCCGTGTTCGACGACGGTGTCCGTCAGCAGGGCGCGCAGCGCGGCCGGGTCGGCGAAGTCCACCCGGAGGAGCCGTTGCGGCGGCAGCTCCGCCGGAAGCGGTGCGTCCGTCGGGCGGGGTCCGGGATCGGACACCACCCATACGTCCAGGCCCGCCACGATCGCGGCGCTCACGAGCCCGGGTCCGGGCCTGACCAGCACTACCCGCTCCGCGGCCTGTCTGATGATCACAGAAATCTCCTCCATCGTGTCCCACGAGGGTGGCGCCGGTCCTTCCCGGTCCCTTCCCGCCGCGTTCCCGCCCGGGCCGTGACCCGGTCCGAGCGTCCCCCGGACGGCCCCGTCGCAGGGCCGCCCGGCGCCCCGTGCAGGACAGTGGAAGGAGGTACCGATCCCGGGGGGAGCATCACGCCGGAGGCGTACAGACATGGGACTCTTCGACTTCCTGAAGCCCGACAAGAAGAAGGCGCACGACGCCGCCGAGAAGGCGGAGGAGCAGGTGCAGCAGCAGGCCGGCGAGGGCAGGAGGCCCTCCTCGGGTTCGGCGGCCGACGCCGCCTCGGCCACCCGGGCCACCGCCGAGCGCATGGCGGCGGCCGCGCCGCCGAGGCCCCTGCCCGCGACTCCGACCCCCACCCCCACGTCCGCCGCGCACAAGGCCGTTCCCGCCGCCCCCAAGCCGACCGTGATGCCGAAGCCCGCGGCCTCCTCCGCCGCCGCGCCGGGCGCCATGCACACGCCCACCCCGCACTCGGCCGCGCACAAGGCGGTACCGGCGGCCCCGATGCGGGGGGCCGGGCCCACCGCCAAGAAGCGCACGTACACCGTCAAGCCCGGCGACTCGCTTCAGGAGATCGCCCGCCACGAGCTCGGCAACGAGGCCCGCTGGCGCGAGCTCTACGCGATGAACCGGGGTGCCGTCGGCCCCAACCCCGACCTCGTCCGCCCGGGCACGGTCCTCACCCTCCCCGGCTGACGCCCGGCGGGCGCGGAAGGGGCCCGGATCCCGTCACCAGGATCCGGGCCCCTTCGCGTGCGCCGCTCAGAGCTGCTTGTCGTCGGGGCCGGACTCGGCCTCGCGCTCCTTCTCCGCCAGCTCCTCGTCGAAGCCGGACGGCGCCGCGTCGCGTGCCGACAGCTCGGTGGCCGCCGGCGGTTCGACGAGCCAGTCCGGATTCGACTGCTGGTCCCACCACCGCCACACCGCGTAGGCGGCGCACGCCAGCACGCCGACCAGCGCGACACCGCGCAGGATCTTCCCGTTGCGCGCGTGCCGCTCGCGGCGCCGGACGAGCTTCTGTACTTCCTTGGCCGTCACCTGGCCGCGCAGCGCCGCGAACGCCGCCGTCGACCGGGACGCGGCCTCCTCGGCCACCGGAGTGGCGGCCGCGATCGCGCTCTCGATCTTCGGCTGGGTGTATTCGGCGGCCTGCCGCGCCGCTTGGCGCGCCTGTGTCGCCGCCCGGTCGACGGGGGGCGGTACATGGGCCCGCGCCGCCTTGAGCCGGGGTTGCAGATGGCAGTCGTAGGTCGTGCGGGCGTGCTGGGCGGCACTGGTCGCTGCGTACGACATCTTGGGTGCCAGCCGCTCGTTCGCTTCCTGGGCGTAGTGCACTGCGGCTTCCTTGGCGGATTCCGCGTACGGTGCCACCACTTCCGTCGCGTGCCGCACGCTCTCCCTGGCGCTCTCGGCTGCCAGGCGCATGCTCTCCTTGCCGGTCACGGGATCCTCCTCCTCGGTGGCGGACACAGTTCACCTTTCCACCCTTTGTCGGATCATGCCTGCCATATCGCTGACAGGCATGCGCGACAGGGCATACGGGTGGAGGATTTCAGTGCCGCGGAGCGCTCCGTGCGACCATCTGGACCGACAGTGATGACTATGGAAGGCAGATCGTGGCCGAGAAGCTCTACGCCACCTTGAAGACGACCCACGGCGACATCGAGATCGAGCTGCTGGAGAACTTCGCTCCGAAGACCGTGCGGAACTTCGTCGAGCTCGCCACGGGCGCCCGGGAATGGACCCGCCCCACCGACGGCCAGAAGACCACGGACCCGCTGTACGACGGCACCGTCTTCCACCGCGTCATCAGCGGCTTCATGATCCAGGGCGGCGACCCGCTCGGCAACGGCACCGGCGGCCCCGGCTACCGCTTCGCGGACGAGTTCCACCCCGACCTGGCCTTCACCAAGCCCTTCCTGCTCGCCATGGCCAACGCCGGCCCGGGCACCAACGGCTCGCAGTTCTTCATCACCGTCGCCCCCACCGCCTGGCTGACGCGCAAGCACACCATCTTCGGCGAGGTGACCGACCCGGCCAGCCAGAAGGTCGTGCAGACCATCGCCGCCGGCGCCACCAACCCGCGCACCTCGCGCCCCCTGGACGACGTGATCATCCAGTCCGTGGTCGTCGAGAGGCGCTGACGCCGGGAACCTTTCGGCCCCGCCCGTCCGTAGTCGATACGTACCGGACCGGTGGGGCGCACCCGCCGCCCCGCCGCTGACCTAGGGAACCGATGGACACCGACCGTCTGCCGGGCTGCTACCGCCACCCGGACCGCGACACGGGGATCAGCTGCACCCGCTGCGAGCGCCCCATCTGCCCGGAGTGCATGATCAGCGCTTCGGTCGGCTTCCAGTGTCCCGAGTGCGTCCGCGCGGGCTCCGGTACCGGGCACCACCCGACCGCCAACGCGCCGCGCACGGTCGCGGGCGGGGTGGTCGCCGCCGATCCCCACCTGGTCACCAAGATCCTCATCGGGATCAACGTCCTGGTGTTCCTGGCGGCGCTCCCCTCCCCGGCGCTCGCGGACCAGCTCGTGCTGATCGGCGGCCGGTACGCGGAGTACCTGGGCGGCTCGGTCCACGGGGTCGCCTCGGGCGAGTACTACCGGCTGCTGACCTCGGTGTTCCTGCACGTCCAGTGGTGGCACATCGTCGGCAACATGATCGGGCTGTGGGTCATCGGCGGACCGCTGGAAGCGGCGCTGGGCCGGGTCCGCTATCTCGCGGTCTTCCTGCTCTCGGGCCTGGGCGGCAGCGCGCTCGTCTATCTGCTGAGCGAGCCGTACGTCCGGACCCTGGGCGCCTCCGGCGCCGTCTTCGGTCTGCTCGGCGCCACCGTCGTCCTGGCGAAGCGGCTGCGCTACGAGATGCGGCCGGTGATCGTCATGGTCGTGCTGATGCTGGTGCTGACCTTCGTACCGCTCACGGGCGCGCTCACGGTGTCCTGGCAGGCCCATGTGGGCGGCCTGGTCACCGGAGCGCTGGTGGGTCTGGGCATGCTCATGCCGCCCGCCGGCCGCCATCGCGCACTCGTCCAGTGGGGCACCTGCGCGATGGTCTTCCTGCTGGCCGCGATGGTGATCCTGCTCCGCACCGCGGAACTCACCTGATCACACCGGCGTCAACTCTCCACAGGGTTATCCACAGATCTTCTGTCTTTTCCTCAGGTGTGGATGACGCTGTGGATAACTCCTGGGGAGAGCTTCCATCAGGGGCTGTCGGGTGCTACTTCCACTGCGTGGATACGCCGAATCCGGCAGCGATAAAGCCGAAACCGACCACGATGTTCCAATTGCCCAGCGACTCGATCGGCAGCTGGGTCTCGGTCACGTAGAAAACGACGATCCACGCGAGTCCGATCAGGAAGAACGCCAGCATGACCGGGGCGACCCAGCTGCGATTCGTGAGCCGGATGTTCTGCGGCTGCCGCGAGGGCGGCGGCGTGTAGTCGTCCTTCTTGCGGATACGTGACTTCGGCACGAGGGGCTCTCCTGTCGATGCGCTGGGGACCTTGCCTGCCCCGGGCGTCCGTTAGCGTAGTGGACCTGTGGCGTTGAAGGAGAAGGGTACGTTGAGCAATTCAGACGACTCCTCCGCGGGTCCCCGTCGCCGGGCCAGGCCGGTCCGGCTACTGACGGCCGCCGTCTTCGCCCTGGCCGGGCTGCTCTTCGTCACCAGTTTCAACACCTCCAAGGGTACGAACATCCGGACGGACGCATCCCTCCTGAAGCTGTCGGACCTCATCAAGGAGCGCAGCCAGGACAACGCGGCACTGGAGCAGAGCACCGCCGCCGTGCGCAGCCGGGTGGACACCCTCGCCGAGCGTGACGACGGCAGGACCAAGGCGGAGGACGCCAAGCTGGCCGCCCTGCGCGCCGCCTCCGGCACCGAGGAGCTGACCGGCAAGGGCCTGACGGTCACCCTCAACGACGCCCCGCCGAACGCCACCGCCCGCATCCCCAACGTGCCCGAGCCGCAGCCCAACGACCTGGTGATCCACCAGCAGGACCTCCAAGCCGTGGTCAACGCGCTCTGGCAGGGCGGCGCCCAGGGCATCCAGGTCATGGACCAGCGACTGATCTCCACCAGCGCGGTCCGCTGCGTGGGCAACACCCTGATCCTCCAGGGTCGGGTCTACTCGCCGCCGTACAAGATCTCGGCCGTCGGCGATCCGGCCACGATGAAGAAGGCCCTCGCCGCCTCCCCGGCCCTGCAGAACTACCAGCTCTACGTGAACGCCTACGGGCTCGGCTGGAAAGTGGACGAGCACAAGGCGCTGACACTTCCCGGCTACTCCGGCACAGTGGACCTCCACTATGCGAAGCCGGTGGCGCCCACCCCGTGATCGGGTCCGTCCTGACGTCGTACTGCGCCTGGTGGTACGGACGTTCAGCGAGGTGTGCCTGACGGCGGGCACCCTCATCGTGCTCTTCGTCGCCTACGTCCTGCTGTGGACCGGGGTCAAGGCCGACCGGGCCATGGACGGGGAGATGGACCGGATGCGCGACCGCTGGGCGGCCGTCCCGGCCGCGGCCCCCGCTCCCGCCCCGGCGCCGCAGCCGGCGCCGTCGCAGACCCCGTCGGCGGCCCCGGCGCAGCCCGAGCGCCACCCGGCCGGCCGGGCCTTCGCCGAGATGTACGTCCCGCGCTTCGGCCCGGACTGGGTCAAGCCCGTCCTGGAGGGAACCGACCCCGAACTGCTGAAGAAGGGGCTCGGCCACTACGCCGCCACCGCGCCCCTCGGCGCCGTCGGGAACTTCTCGGTGGCCGGCCACCGCCGCACCTACGGGGACCCCTTCAAGGACTTCCCGCGCTTGCGCCCGGGCGACGAGGTGATCCTCAAGGACGCGAGCACCTGGTACACGTACACGCTCCGGTCCGCCCCCCTGCGCACCCTGCCCACCGACGTCGCCGTGGTCGACCCGGTCCCGGAGAAATCGCCGTTCCGGGCGCCCGGCCGCTATCTGACGCTGACGACCTGCGAGCCGGAATGGGGGCACAGTCATCGGCTGGTCGTCTGGGCGGAACTGACCGGAACCCTCCCCGCGTCCCGGGGGAGGCCGGAGGGTTTGTCCGGGTGACCCACCCTTTCGGGCCGCTGCCTTTAGTCTGTTTGCGTACCGCCCCCGCGGTGCGTTGAACGAACGTGGACGAAAAGGAATCAGGCGGCATGTACGGCTGGATCTGGCGGCACCTGCCGGGAAACGCGTGGGTACGCGCGCTGATCTCGCTCGTACTGGTCCTCGCGGTGGTCTTCGTGCTGTTCCAGTACGTCTTCCCGTGGGCCGAGCCGCTTCTTCCGTTCAACGATGTGACGGTGGACGAGGGATCGGGAGCCACTCCGTGAGCGCGCGCATTCTGGTTGTGGACAACTACGACAGTTTTGTCTTCAACCTGGTCCAGTACCTCTACCAGCTCGGTGCCGAATGCGAGGTGCTGCGCAACGACGAGGTCGAGCTCTCGCACGCGCAGGACGGCTTCGACGGCGTGCTGCTGTCCCCCGGCCCCGGTACCCCGGAGGAGGCGGGCGTCTGCATCGACATGGTCCGCCACTGCGCGCGCACGGCCGTCCCGGTCTTCGGCGTGTGCCTCGGCATGCAGTCGATGGCGGTCGCCTACGGAGGCGTCGTGGGCCGGGCGCCCGAGCTGCTGCACGGCAAGACCTCACCCGTGATCCACGAGGGGCTCGGGGTGTTCGAAGGACTGCCGTCGCCGTTCACCGCGACCCGCTACCACTCCCTCGCCGCCGAGCCCGGGACCCTGCCGGACGCGCTGGAGGTCACGGCGCGGACCGAGGACGGGATCATCATGGGCCTGCGCCACCGCGACCACGACGTCGAGGGCGTGCAGTTCCACCCCGAGTCGGTGCTGACCGAATGGGGTCACCGGATGCTCGCCAACTGGCTGGTGCGGTGCGGTGACGCGGGTGCCGTGGAGCGCTCGGTGGGGCTCGCCCCGGTGGTGGGCAAGGCCGTCGCGTGACCGCGGTCGCGCCGTCCGCGCCCACGCAGGGCCGGGCCGCGCGACGCAGGGCCGCGCAGGAGGCCGCGAAACAGGCCGCCCGGCGCTCCCGCCGGCGGGGCGGCCGGCGGCGCAGGCGGCCGGCCTCGGGCGGCCCGGTGGTCATCGCGAGCCGGCTGGGCGGAGAGCTGTTCATCACGCTGGGCCTGGTGATGCTGCTGTTCGTCGCCTACCAGCTCTGGTACACGAACCTGCTGGCGGAGCGGGTGGCGAACGGCGCCGCCGGCTCCCTGCGCCAGACCTGGGAGAAGGATCCGGGGGGCTCCGGGGCTGCCGCACCGCCCGTGACGGCCTTCGAGCCCGGCCAGGGCTTCGCGATCCTCCACATTCCGAAGCTGGACGTGAAGGTCCCGGTGGCGGAGGGCATCAGCAAGCCGAAGGTGCTGGACAAGGGCATGGTCGGGCACTACGGCGAGGGCGCGCTGAAGACGGCGATGCCGGCCGACGCACAGGGCAACTTCGCCGTGGCCGGACACCGCAACACCCACGGCGAGCCGTTCCGCTACATCAACCGGCTGGTGCCCGGGGATCCCGTCGTGGTCGAGACCCGGGACGCCTACTACACGTACGAGACGACCTCGTCGCTCGCGCAGACACCGCCGACGAACGTGGCGGTGATCAAGCCCGTTCCGGAGGGATCGGGATTCACATCCGCGGGCCGGTACATCACGCTGACCACCTGCACCCCGGAGTTCACCAGCACCTACCGGATGATCGTATGGGGCAGGATGATCGAGGAACGCCCCCGCAGCCAGGGCCCGCCGCCCGCGCTGACCAGTTAAGGACGAATCAGCAGTGTCTCGTGCCCGCCGCCGCCGCGCCGCGGCCCCGCCCGCCGGCCACCGCAGTGTGCTCGCCGGATTCCTGAGCCTGCTGGGCGAGTTCCTGATCACCGTGGGCCTGGTACTGGGCCTGTTCGTGGCCTACTCGCTGTGGTGGACGAACGTGCTCGCCGACCGGCAGGCGTCGGCGCGCGGTGACGAGATCCGCCAGCAGTGGCAGGCCCCGGCGCAGGCCGCGGGCCCGGGGGCGCTGGACACGCAGGGCGGGGCCGGCTTCCTGCACGTACCAGCGATGAAGAACGGCGAGGTGCTCGTCAAGCCGGGTACCGACCCGGACACCCTCGACGACGGCGTGGCCGGGTACTACACGGAGCCGGTGAAGTCCGCGCTGCCGTGGGACGAGAAGGGCAACTTCGCGCTGGCCGCGCACCGGGACGGCCACGGGGCGAAGTTCCACAACATCGACAAGGTGAAGAACGGCGACGCGATCGTCTTCGAGACCCGCGACACCTGGTACGTCTACAAGGTCTTCGCGGAGCTGCGCCAGACTTCGAAGTACAACACCGACGTGATCAACGCGGTGCCCAAGGAGTCGGGGAAGACCGCCCCGGGCCGGTACATCACGCTCACCACCTGCACGCCCGTCTACACCTCGAAGTACCGGTACATCGTGTGGGGCGAGCTGGTCCGGTCGGAGAAGGTGGACGCGAAGCGGACCCTGCCGGCCGAATTGCGCTGAGCGTCCGCGGGGACCGGAGCGGGTCCGGCCCCACCAGGACCCCAGGAGGCCCCTGTGGGCGCCGCTCACGCCTCCTGAGTCCCATGAGGCCCACGCATTCCTGATGTGGCCGCAGGCGGCCGTACAGCTGCGGGACGCACAAAGGTCCGGCCCCCCTCCCGGTAACGGGGAGGGGGGCCGGACCTTTTCGCTGCGTCGTGGCCGCGACCACGACGGCGGTCGCGCTAGCCGCCGAAGCCGCCGAAGCCGCCGCCGTTGTTGTTGCCGCCCTGCTGCTGGCCTCCGCCGCCGAGGGCGATCAGGTTCACGGTCTGGCCCGTGTTGACCGGCGTCCCCGGTTGCGGGTCGGAGCGCACGACGATCGCGTTGCCGTCCGTCGCGCCGGTGACGATGCCGAGCCGGAGGTTGGCACGCTTCAGCTCGTCCTTGTACTGGTCCACGGTGAGGCCGGCGAAGTTGGGCACCGCGGTCTGCGTCGAAGCCTTGGCGATGGTCACGTTCACCGTCTTGCCCACCTCGAGCTGCTGGCCCGCCGCGAACTGCTGGTCGATGACCGTGCCCGGTACGGCTCCGGGCTGCTCGCTCTCCGTCACGCTGCCGAGCCTGAGGTTGGCGTCCGTGAGGGCCTTGATCGCCTCGTCCTTCTTCTTGCCCCTGAGCTCCGGCACGTCAGCCTTGGAGATCTCCTTGGCGACGGTCAGCGTGACGACGCTGTTGCGCTCCGCCTCGCCGCCGTTCGGGCTCTGCTCGAGGACGGTTCCGGCGGCGCGCGTGGACTCCTGGGGCTTGCGGTCGACCTGCAGCCCCTTCTCCTTGAGCAGCTTCTCCGCGTCCTCGAACTTGAGGTTGACCACGCTGGGGACCGCCACCTTGGGCGCGCCCGTGGAGACCGTCACCGTGATGGTGGCGCCGTCCTCGACCTTGGTCTCGGCCTCGGGGTCCTGCTTGCAGACGTTGCCCTTGGGCTGGTTCTCGCAGGGTGCGTCGGGGCCCTTGACCACCTTGAGGCCGACGTTGTTGCCGCTCTTCTGCGCCTGATCGAGGGTTTGACCGACGAGCTTGGGCACGGCGGGCCGGTTGTCGGCGCCCCCGCCGAAGAGGGAGAGGGAACGACCGATGAGGATCGCGCCGACCAGGACGAGGATGCCCGCCGCGACGAGCAGGACGGTGGACGCCTTGCTCTTCTTCTGGCGGCGGTTCGCGCCCTGGTCGTAGCCGCCGTGGCCCTGGTCGCCGTAGCCGTACCCGCCGTCGCCCGGAGGCATGGGCGCCATCATCGACGTCTGGGCGCCGGGGTCGGTGGTGCGCAGGGCGGCGGTGGGCTGGTCGTAGCCCTGCGGTCCGTAGCCGTGGCCCTGGTCGGGATAGCCGTAGCCGCCGGTCGCGCCCATGGTCGCGGCGGCGGCCACCGGCTGGCCGTCGAGGCAGGCCTCGATGTCGGCACGCATCTCGTCGGCCGACTGGTAACGGTATTCGGGGTCCTTGACCAGTGCCTTGAGGACGATGGCGTCCATCTCGGGCGTGATCTCAGGATCGAAGTTCGACGGCGGCTGCGGCTCTTCCCGTACGTGCTGGTAGGCGACGGCCACGGGGGAGTCACCGACGAACGGGGGCCGTACGCAGAGCAGCTCGTAGAGCAGGCAGCCCGCGGAGTAGAGGTCCGAACGGGCGTCGACCTGCTCGCCCTTGGCCTGCTCGGGCGAGAGGTACTGGGCGGTGCCGATGACGGCGGCCGTCTGCGTCATGGTCATGCCGGAGTCGCCCATGGCGCGGGCGATGCCGAAGTCCATGACCTTGACCTGGCCGGTGCGGGTCAGCATCACGTTGGCGGGCTTGATGTCGCGGTGCACGATGCCGGCGCGGTGCGAGTACTCCAGGGCCTGGAGGATGCCGATGCACATTTCCAAGGTGCGCTCGGGCAGCAGCTTGCGGCCCGAGTGCAGCAGCTCGCGCAGCGTGGAACCGTCGACGTACTCCATCACGATGTACGGGATGGAGATGTTGTCGACGTAGTCCTCGCCGGTGTCGTAGACCGCGACGATCGCCGGATGGTTCAGCGACGCGGCCGACTGGGCCTCGCGCCGGAACCGGGCCTGGAAGGACGGGTCACGGGCGAGGTCGGCGCGCAAGGTCTTGACGGCGACGGTACGGCCGAGCCGGGTGTCGTGAGCGAGGTAGACCTCGGCCATGCCACCACGGCCGAGCACGTGGCTCAGCTCGTACCGGCCGCCGAGGCGACGCGGCTCTTCCATAACGTTGCAGCCCTCTCCGTCAGTCCCGACCGCACCTGTGTGTGGTCCGGCGGTGTGCTGTTCGCGCAAAGGCTACCGGCCGATCGTCGGTGATCGGTTCGTGGCCACAGGCTGATACTGGACCGGTACCGTACGCGTGGACGCGGCGGAATTCTGTGATGTGAGTCACTGTGCTCCGGCCCGTCGCCCCTCGGTCATCCCTGGCTGTTCAGCACCGCCTGCATGACAGCCTTGGCGACGGGAGCGGCCAGACCGCCACCGCTGATGTCCTCGCGCTCCGCCTCGCTGTCCTCGATCACGACGGCGACGGCGACGGGCGAGGTCTTGTCCTGGTTCTCGGCGTAGGAGATGAACCAGGCGTAGGGGCGCTTCTTGTTGCCCTCGCCGTGCTGCGCCGTACCGGTCTTGCCGCCGACCGTGACGTTCTTCATCTTGGCCTTGCCGCCGGTGCCGTTCTCGACGACGTTGACCATCATCTGCTGCAGCTTCTCCGCGTTGGCGGCGGAGAGCGGCCGGCTCATCTCCTGCGGCTCGTGCTTCTCGATGATGTCCAGGTTGGGGGCCGTGAGATTGGCCACCATGTACGGCTTCATCAGCTTGCCGTCGTTGGCGATCGCGGCGGTGACCATGGCCATCTGGAGCGGGGTGGCGGCGGTGTTGAACTGCCCGATGGAGCTCTGGGCGTTGCCGTCCTTGCCCATCTTCTTGTCGTAGATGCTGGCGAACGCGCGGACCGGAATGTCGATCTTGTCGTTGTTGAAGCCGAACTTCTCCGAGGTCTCCACCATCTTGTCGCGGGTGACCTTGTCGCCCATGTTCGCGAAGACGGAGTTGCAGGAGATCTCGAGGGCCTTGTTCAGGCTGGCCTTCTCGCAACCCTGGGCGTGGTTGACCATCACGGTCTTGGTGCCCGGCAGGAAGTACGGCTCGGGAGTGTCCGTGGCGGCGTTGATGTCCTGGACGACGCCGTGTTCGAGGGCGGCGGCCGCGGTGACCACCTTGAAGGTGGAGCCCGGCGGGTACGTCTCGCGCAGGGCGCGGTTGACGAGGTTCTTGTCCTCGCTGTCCTTCAGCTCGACCCAGGCCTTCTCGTCGTCCTTGGAGTTGCCCGCGAAGCGCGAGGGGTCGTACGAGGGCGTGGAGACCAGGGCCAGGATGGCGCCGGTGCGCGGGTCGATGGCCGCGACGGCGCCCTTCTTCGTGCCCAGCGCCTCGAAGGCGGCCTTCTGGGCATCGGGGTTCAGCGTGGTGACGACGTTGCCGCCCTGCTTCTTCTCCCCGGTGAACATGCCGATGGTGCGGTCGAAGAACAGCCGGTCGTCGTTGCCGGTGAGGATGCCGTCCTCGAGCGATTCCAGCTGGGTGGATCCGAAGGCCTGCGAGGCGTACCCGGTGACGGGAGCCCAGAGCTCGCCGTTCGTGTAGGTCCGCTTGTACTTGTAGTCGCTGCCGTCGGTCACCTTGGAACCGGTGATCGGCTCGCCCTTGACGATGATGTTGCCGCGCTCGGTCGCGTACTGGGCGATCTGGACCCGGCGGTTCTCCTTGCGGGTGCTGAGCTCCTCGGCCTGCACGTACTGCAGCCAGTTGGTGCGGATCAGCAGGGCGAGGACGAGCAGTCCGCAGAACAGCGAGATGCGGCGCAGGGGCTTGTTCATGACGGACGGACCACCTGGGTCATCTCGGAGTCGGGGGACGGGGCGGGGGCCGGTGCGGGACGGCGTGCGGTGTCGCTGATCCGGATGAGGACGGCGATGAGGATCCAGTTCGCGAGGACGGAGGAACCGCCGGACGCGAGGAAGGGCATCGTCATGCCGGTGAGGGGGATGAGGCCCATGACGCCGCCGGCGACCACGAAGATCTGGAGCGCGAAGGCGCCGGAGAGGCCGATGGCGAAGAGCTTGCCGAAGGGGTCGCGGGCGGCGAGCGCGGTGCGCACGCCGCGCTCGATGATGAGCCCGTAGATCAGGAGGAACGCCATCACGCCGGCGAGGCCGAGCTCTTCGCCGACGGTGGAGAAGATGAAGTCGGAGTTGGCGGCGAAGCCGATCAGGTCGGAGTTGCCCTGGCCCCAGCCGGCGCCGAGGACGCCGCCCGAACCGAAGCTCATGATCGACTGGCCGACCTGCTCACAGGCGCCCGAGGTGGTGTAGCAGGCGAAGGGGTCGAGCCAGGCGTTGACACGGGCCTGCACGTGGCTGGCGAAGGTGCCGACGACCACGGCGCCGCCCACCGACATCAGCAGGCCGATGACGATCCAGCTGGTGCGCTCGGTGGCCACGTACAGCATGATCACGAACATGCCGAAGAAGAGCAGCGAGGTGCCGAGGTCGTTCTCGAAGACGAGGACCAGCAGGCTCATCGCCCAGATCATCAGGATCGGGCCGAGGTCGCGGCCGCGTGGCAGGTAGAGGCCCATGAAGCGGCGGCTGGCCAGCGCGAGCGCGTCGCGCTTGACCATCAGGTACCCGGCGAAGAAGATCGCGATGACGATCTTGGCGAACTCACCGGGCTGGATGGAGAAGCCGCCCACGCTGATCCAGATCTTGGCGCCGAAGACGTCGGCGCCGAGGCCCGGGACGACGGGCAGGATCAGCAGGACCAGGGCGCCGGCCATCGAGATGTACGTGAACCTCTGCAGGACGCGGTGGTCCTTGAGGATCAGCAGGACGGCGGCGAACAGGGCGATGGCGAGTGCCGTGTACATCAACTGGCGCGGCGCGGAGGGGGAGAATCCGCCGAAGGCCCGCTTGGCGAGGTTCTGCAGGCGCTCGGACTGGTCCAGGCGCCAGATCAGGACGAGGCCGAGCCCGTTGAGCAGGGTCGCCAGCGGCAGCAGCAGCGGGTCCGCGTACTTGGCGTACCGGCGCACGACGAGGTGCGCGATCCCGGCGAGGGCGCCGAGGCCGAGGCCGTAGAGCACCATGCCGGGGGGCAGGGTGCCGTTGATCGCGAGGCCCACGTTGGCGTAGGCGAACATCGGGATGAGCACGGCGAAGCCGAGCAGCAGGAGCTCGGTGTTCCGCCTGCTCGGCAGCTCGATGGCGCCGATGGTGGTCGTGTTGGTGACTACGCTCATGGTGTGGCAGGCCCCCTGCGCCCGCGTATGTCTACTACTTCCCGCACAGCCCGACCAGTTGCTGCTCCTCGGGAGTCAGGCTGGGGGCGGGCGTCGGGCTGTTCTGTGCCTCGGCGTTGCGGCGTTCCTCGTCCTTCTTGCAAGCGGACACCTGGACGCCGAGGTCGTCGAGCTTCTTGCGCGCCGCGTCGAAGCCGTTCTCGCTGATGGTGGCCTCGACCAGCTTCCGCTTGAAGGGCGGCAGGTACTTCAGTTCGATGTCGGGGCGGTCGGTCTCCACCTTGGAGAGCTCCAGCGGCCCCAGCTTCGGGCTGATGCCGCGGAAGAGCGCGACGTGCTCGCCCTTCACGCCCACGTAGAACTGGGTCTGGGTCCAGCGCCAGCCCGCGTAGAGGCCGCCGCCGATGACACCGGCGACGATGAGCAGGGTCAGCGTACGGGTGGTCCACTTGCGCCCTTTGCTGCGGCGCTTGCGGGGGTGGTTGTACGTGTCCTCGTAGCCCGGGTCGGCGGTGTAGGCGTCGGCTTCGCCGAAGGTGCCGTAGCCGTTGCCGTTGCCGTTGCCGTCCTGGCCCTGGTCGGAGTAGCCGTAGCCGGGGGCGTCGCCGCTGCCGGGGGGGCCGAAGGCGCCGGCGGGGGCCTGGCCCCGGCGGCCGAGGCCCGAGGCCCGGCCGGCCGGGGTCTGCATGGCGTTGCCGCCGTCGAAGAGCTGGTGCTGGTTCTCGGCGACCGCGCCGACGACCACCGGGGTGTCGCTGACCTGGGCGGCCAGGGTGTCGCCGCTGTCGGTGTCGAGGACGTCGGCGACGATGCAGGTGATGTTGTCGGGTCCGCCGCCGCGCAGGGCGAGCTGGATCAGCGACTGCACGGTCTCGCGGGGACCGTGGTAGTCGGCGAGGGTCTCTTCCAGGGTTTGGTGGGAGACGACGCCGGACAGCCCGTCGGAGCAGATCAGGTAGCGGTCACCGGCCCGGACCTCGCGGATGGAGAGGTCGGGCTCGACGATGTCGCCGCTGCCGAGCGCGCGCATCAGGAGTGAGCGCTGCGGGTGGGTGGTGGCCTCTTCCTCCGTGATGCGCCCCTCGTCGACGAGGCGCTGCACCCAGGTGTGGTCCTGGGTGATCTGGGTGAGGACGCCGTCGCGGAGCAGGTAGGCGCGGGAGTCGCCGACGTGGACGAGGCCGAGGCGCTGGCCGGTCCACAGCAGGGCGGTCAGCGTGGTGCCCATGCCTTCGAGCTGCGGATCCTCCTCGACCATCACGCGCAGCTGGTCGTTGGCGCGCTGCACGGCCGTGGCCAGGGAGGTGAGGATGTCGGAGCCCGGGACGTCGTCGTCGAGCTGCACGAGGGTGGAGATCACCTCGGAGCTCGCGACCTCGCCGGCGGCTTGGCCTCCCATGCCGTCGGCGATCGCGAGGAGCCGGGGACCGGCGTAACCGGAATCCTCGTTGCCCTCGCGGATCATGCCCTTGTGTGATCCGGCGGCGAACCGCAGGGACAGACTCATGCGCACCTGCCCTGTCGACGAAGCTGCCTCCGGGTACAACCGGTCTCGAGCCACACTGCCCACCCTCCGGTCGGGAGCGCGCTCGGGTCCGTGTCCTCGGTGGGACGGATCACCGCCGCGCGCTCGCTCCGCTCGCTCATTCTCGTACTACTTCCGCAGCTCGATGACGGTCTTGCCGATGCGGATCGGTGCGCCCGGCGGAATGGGCGTCGGGGTGGTCAGCCGGGTCCGGTCGAGATACGTGCCGTTGGTGGACCCGAGATCCTCGACGATCCACTGGCCGTCACGGTCGGGATAGATCCTGGCATGGCGGCTGGACGCGTAGTCGTCGTCCAGCACGATCGTGGAGTCGTGCGCGCGGCCCAGCGTGATCGTCTGGCCGGCGAGGGCCACCGTGGTTCCCGTGAGGATGCCCTCGGAGACGACGAGTTTGGTGGGTGCGCCGCGCCGCTGGCGCTGCTGCGGAGGCGTGGCCTGGCGGCCCGCCTGCTGCGGGGCGCCGCCGGCGCCTCCGCCACCACGACGGGACCCGCGCTGGGTCACGCGCGTCCCGAAGAGATCGCTGCGGATGACCTGTACGGCCACGATGACGAACAGCCACAGAACGGCCAGGAAACCCAACCGCATGACCGTCAGGGTCAGCTCTGACATTGCCCCCGCTTCACCCTTCGGCTTGCCGGTAAATGATGGTGGTGCTGCCCACGACGATCCGCGAGCCGTCGCGGAGCGTAGCGCGGGTGGTGTGCTGCCCGTCCACCACGATGCCGTTGGTGGACCCGAGATCCTGGATCGTCGAGGGCGTTCCGGTCCGGATCTCACAGTGCCGGCGGGATACGCCGGGGTCGTCGATCCGCACGTCGGCTTCCGTGCTTCGGCCGAGTACGAGCGTGGGGCGCGAGATCTGGTGGCGGGTGCCGTTGATCTCGATCCAGTGGCGCCGGGCGCCGCCCGGGCCGGCCGCGGGGGCCGGTCCGCCGGGCCCGCCGGGAACGGGCCGCCGGGCGCCGGGTCCGCCCGGGGGCGGGGCGCTCGGCATGGGCGGGGCCGCGACCGGGGGATATCCGTAGCCGCCCTGCGGCTGGTTCTCCGGCGGGTAGCCGTAGCCGCCCTGTGGTGAGGGCGGTCCTGCCTGCGGCTGGGAGGTGCTGGAGGCGAGGGTGCGGCTGCGGACCCGGTAGAGCCCGGTGTCGAGGTCGTCGGCCTTCTCCAGGTGGACCTTGATGGGGCCCATGAAGCTGTAGCGCTGCTGCTTGGCGTAGTCGCGGACGAGGCCCGCGAGCTCGTCGCCGAGCTGCCCGGAGTAGGGGCTCAGGCGGTCGTAGTCACCGGCGCTGAGCTCGACGATGAAGTCGTTGGGGACGACGGTCCGCTCGCGGTTCCAGATGGTGGCGTTGTTGTCGCACTCCCGCTGGAGGGCTCCGGCGATCTCCACCGGCTGGACCTCGGACTTGAACACCTTGGCGAAGGTGCCGTTCACCAGACCTTCGAGTCGCTGCTCGAACCGCTTCAGAACTCCCATGGGGCACCTCCTCCGTCGCTGTCGCCCTGTACTGCTTACTGATCGTATCCACGCGTGGCGGATTCGGGTGGTTCCCCATCGTTCCTGTGAGGACGAGTGTTGGTCCTCACAAGCGATCGTAGGGGCGCTCCAGGGACAGTGTCCCGCACCGGGAGCGGAGTGCGGGAGGGGCCGTCCGCGGAGGGCCGAGGGGGTGCCGGGAAAGCGATGTGAATCCTCCCCGTTCTCCGTGCTAATGTTTCGACGTCGCCAGGGGAAAGGCCCGAAAGGGAAGATCCACTGGGGCGCTACTCGGGCGAGTGGCGGAACGGCAGACGCGCTGGCTTCAGGTGCCAGTGTCCTTCGGGACGTGGGGGTTCAAATCCCCCCTCGCCCACATCGACGAGACGGTCGTCACTGCGAAAGCGGTGGCGGCCGTTTCGTGTTTCCCCCGGGCGCGCGTGTGACGTACGTCCCTCCTCGGGGCCCCTGGACTGTGGTCTTTTCGCAGGACCTGGTTAGGGTGATCCAACTGTCCGCACCGCGGGATGAGTTGTGGCCGCCGAACGTGCGGGACCGCTCGTGTCCCTTCCGGTCGACGTCGTCAGGAATTCAGACATGCTCACGTCGAACGAGGCCGTCGAAGCGGCCCGGTCCCGTCTTGAGCAGGCGTTCGCCTCCGAGCCGTGGACGGTCGTGCTGCGGCCGGAGCTCACGCAGGAGCACGAGTCGGCCTGGATCGTGCGGTACGACACCCAGGAGGGCATCGACGCCGGGGATCACCGGGCGGGTCCGTTGCCCAACGTGGTGATCGTGCCCAAAGACGGGTCCCGGGCGGACTTCGCGCCGACGCACCTGCCCCTCGACGAGTACCTCGCCCACGTGCGCCACGGGGGCTGGGAGCGGGCCGGCGCGGCGAACACCTCGAAGGCCGCGCCGTGGCAGACCGCGCTGCAGTGGCTGCTGTCGACGTACGGCGGGCTCGTCGAGCTGGTGGGCATCGAGCCCGTCGCCGAGGACGCCGGGACCTGGCTGTTCGCCTGCCGGAGCACCGAGCGGCCGGGCCGTCCGCGCACGCCGATGCTGGCGGCGTCGCTCGTGGTGCCCAAGGACCACGGGGAGCCCTTCCATCCCGCCTCGAACGATCCGTGGGGCGACGCCTCGGCCTACACGCACGATCCGGTCGAACGCGACCCGCAGGTGCAGGCGTGGCGGCTGAACGCGCGCGGCCGCGTGGTCACGACGGCCGCCCGGCTCGCCGGCGGCCCCTCGTCGCCGCTGCCGTGGCAGCCCGCGCACGAGGCGCCCGGCTGGTGGGAACTGCTGCTGCGCCGCCATTTCCCGGCCGCGCACCAGCTGCTGTGCGCGAGCTGGGACGAGGTGATCGCGCGGGTCGAGGAGACCGGACCGGGCACCCGGGGCGTGGTGTGGGTGCGGCGGGTCATCGGCGGTACCGAGGTCAGCGGGCACCTGTTGTACGTGCACCACGACGGCCGTCGGGTGGTGTTCCTGGACGGGATGACCGGCGGGCCGGCCCGGCTGGACCGGGTCGCCGTGCTGGAGCTGGTCTTCGCTCGCGTCGCCGGTTCGACGGGACGTTGAAGGCGGGCCCGGCGGGCGGGGGGACGGGACATCGGTCGACTTTCGTCGTGCGGGGCGAGACGAAAGGAGGCGGTCGGGCCGGGGTGCGGGTGTTTAGGGTCGGGCGCGTGGATGCGAAGGCGAAGACGCGGGCCGGCTGGGACTGGCTGAGGGGCCCGGAGCCGTGGACCCGGCGGATGCTGGCGGGGGACCTGGCGCTCGGCGGCGTACTGGCCATACTCGGCCTGGGCGTCGAGGAGGTCAGCAACGCCTCCGGACAGCGCATGCTGCTCGGCGCCGCGGCCGTGGTGGTGCTGACGCTGATGCGCCGCAGGCTGCCGGCGAGCACGCTCGTGATCGCCGCGGGCCTGGTCAACTTCCTGCCCGGGTCCTTCTTCGTCCTGCCCCTCCTGGGGTGGTCGGCCGGGCGGCGGATCATCGGAGTGGGCCGGGCCCTGGCCGCCTTCACGCTCGCCTTCGTGGCGTCGATCGGCTGCAGCGTGGTGGACCAGTGGGCGCAGATGCAGCCGCTGCTGGTGATCGTGTTCTCCACGCTGATGTTCCTGGCGACGACCGTGATGCCGGGTCTGGCCAGCCGGTACTGGTCGCAGCGCCGCACGCTGCTGCGCGCACTCCAGGAGCGCAACGGTCAATTGCTGCGCGAACGGGCCATGGTCGCCGGGCAGGCGAGGCTGCGCGAGCGCCAGCGCATCGCCCAGGACATGCACGACAGCCTGGGTCACCAGCTGGCCCTGATCTCCGTGCACACCGGGGCACTGGAGGTGGATCCGCAGCTCACCGACCGCCAGCGCGAGGCGGTGGGAGTGCTGCGGCAGGCCTCGGTGGCCGCGATGCACGAGCTGCGCGAGGTCGTCGGCATCCTGCGCGACGGGGTCGAGGCGCCCGCGCCCGTGGAGGAGGCCCAGCCAGCGGCGCGCGGGGTGGCCGGCATCGCCGGGGTCGTGGAGGCGGCGCGGGGCTCGGGCACCGACGTACGGCTGACCACGTCGGGGCAGCCGAGGCCGCTGGTCGCGGCGTGCGACCACGCGGCGTACCGGATCGTGCAGGAGGCCCTGACGAACGCGTACAAGCACGCGCCGGGGGCGTCGATCACGGTGGAGCTGCGGTTCGAGGACGACTCGCTGGTGGTGGAGATCGCCAACGGGCCGTCGGCCGGTCCGGCCGACGGCGAGGTGGTCTCGGGCGGGCAGGGCCTGACGGGGCTGCGCGAGCGGGCCCGGCTGGTCGGCGGGATGGTGCACGCGGGCCCCGCCGAGGGCGGCGGGTTCCGAGTGGCCGGGGTCCTTCCGTACGGGGCGGAGCCGGCCGGGGTGGTGGACGTGGCCGACGACTTCGGGCAGCAGGCCCACGCGTACGCGGGCGGACCGCCGCCGGGGCACGGCGGCCAGCAGCCGATGGACTGGGGGGCGGTGGACCGGGAGCTGGCCGTGCGCGTGCCCAGCCGGTCCGGTGGCGTCGCGGTGGGCTGCGGGATCGCGTTCGCGGCGGTGGTGCTGCTGGTGATCGTGTTCGGCGCCGGAGTGGTGCTGCTGTTGGACTCGGCGAGTGACGCGATGATCGACCGGGACGAGTTCGACGCCGTGCACGTGGGCGAGTCGGAGCAGTCCGTCCGCGACCGGCTGCCGACCGGAGAGAACTTCATGACCGCCGGGGCCGCCCGCAAGGGGCCGCCGAGGCCGGCGGGCTCGGAATGTCTGGCCCTGCTGGCCGAGAACCAGCCGAGCGCCGTGGGAACGGACCGGATCTTCCGGTTCTGCTTCCAGGACGGCAAGCTCGTGGAAAAGCAGGAGTACGAGGTCAAGCAGTAGGAGCGCGGGGTGACAGCCGAAGTGATCAGAGTGGTGATCGCCGACGACGAGCCACTGATCCGGGCCGGGATCAGGATGATCCTGACCTCGGCACCGGACATCGAGGTCGTCGCGGAGGCGGCCAATGGCAGGGAGGCGGTGGAGCTGGCCCGCTCGCACGCACCGGACGTGATGCTGCTGGACATCCAGATGCCGGTGATGGACGGGCTGACGGCGCTGGGAGAGCTGCGGCGGGCCGTGCCGCAGGTGCGGGCGCTGATCCTGACCACCTTCGGCGAGAAGGAGAACGTGCTGCGGGCGCTGGGCGAGGGCGGCGCGGGATTCCTGCTGAAGGACTTGGCGCCGGGCGAGTTGATCGGGGCGGTCCGGGCGGCCGCGGCCGGGGACGCCTACCTCTCGCCGGGGGCGACCCGGCACGTGGTGGACCAGTTGGCGTCCGGGAAGACCGCCGTGCGCGGCGAGGCGGCCCGGCGTCAGGTCGCGGAGCTCAGCGAGCGCGAGCGCGGTGTGCTCGCGCTGCTGGGCGAGGGGCTGTCCAACGCGGAGGCGGGCCGGCGGCTGCACATGAGCGAGGCGACCGTGAAGACGTACGTGAGCCGGATCCTGGCGAAGCTGGACTGCGAGAACCGGGTGCAGGCGGCGCTGCTGGCCAGGGACGCCGGGCTGTAGATACGGTCAGCCCGTTCGAGAAGCGATCAATGAAGTGAACGGGTGGGGGCGGCGTCGATGGCGGCGATGACGGGTCAGCGGATTCCGGACGTGGCGGGCTTCGCGCCGAGGGTGGCGGCCGGCTCGCCGAAGGAGGAGGGCAAGGCGCTGCGCGCCCGCCTGCCGCGGTCGGCGCACGCCGCCTTCGTGGCACCGGCCGGGCGGCCGGACGCCGTGCGCGCGGTGGAGGAGTCCAACGCCGGGCGGGTCGCCGAGCTGACTCCGATAAGGGTCGGCCGGATGGCCGCGAACCCGTTCGCGTTTCTGCGCGGGGCGGCCGGGCTGATGGCCCACGACCTCTCCGGTGGTCCGGTGACCGGGGTCGGTGCGCAGATCTGCGGCGACGCGCACGCGGCGAACTTCGGTCTGTACGGCGATGCCCGCGGGCGGCTCGTCATCGACCTCAACGACTTCGACGAGACCGTGTTCGGCCCGTGGGAATGGGACGTGAAGCGGTTGGCGGCCTCGCTGGTGCTGGCGGGCCGGGTGGCCGGAGCGGACGAGGACACCTGCCGGGCGGCCGCGCTCGACGCGGTCGGCGCCTACCGGCGCACCATGCGGCTCCTGTCCAAGCTGCCCGCGCTCGACGCGTGGAACGCCATCGCCGACGAGGAACTGGTCTCGCACGCCGACGCCCGCGATCTGCTGGGCACGCTGGAGCGGGTCTCGGAGAAGGCGCGCAACAATACCTCCGCGCGGTTCGCGGCCAAGTCCACGGAGATAGGGCCGGACGGCGGCCGCCGCTTCGTCGACGCGCTGCCCGTACTGCGCCGGGTGGGGGACGCGGAAGCGGCGGCCGTGGCGGCCTCGCTCGGCCCCTACCTGCAGACGCTCCAGGGCGACCGGCTGCCGCTGCTGGCCCGGTACGCGATCCAGGACGTGGCCTTCCGCGTGGTGGGCACTGGGAGCGTCGGCACCCGCTCGTACGTGGTCCTGCTGCTCGACCACCGGGGCGAGCCGCTGGTGCTCCAGGTCAAGGAGGCGCGGCCCTCGGTGCTGCTGCCGCACCTGCCCGGGCTCGGATTCGTCTCGGCGCCGGAGGAGCACGAGGGCCGGCGGGTGGTGGCCGGGCAGAAGCGGATGCAGGTGGTCTCCGACATCATGCTGGGCTGGACCACGGTGGAGGGTCGCCCCTTCCAGGTGCGGCAGTTCCGCAACCGCAAGGGCAGTGTGGATCCGGCGGCGCTGGCCGCCCCGCAGATCGACGACTACGGGCGGATGACCGGCGCCCTGCTGGCCCGGGCCCACGCGCACAGCGTCGACCCGCGGCTGCTGGCCGGGTACTGCGGGAAGAACGACGAGCTGGACGAGGCGATGGCGACCTTCGCCGTGGCCTACGCCGACCGTACCGAGGCCGATCACGCTGACCTGGTGGCGGCGGTGCGGGCCGGCCGGATCGCGGCGGAGACCGGGGTCTGAGGGCGCTGTCGCCGCGGGCGGTGTTTCACGTGAAACACCGCCCGCGCGGACGGGCCGTAGGCTGGCCGGGTGAGCGAGCAGACCGAGCAGCCTGAGCAGACAGTCCCCGGTGATTCCGGTGACTCCTCCGTCACCGGTGGGGAGCGCCCGGAGGCGCGCCTGGAGCGGGCCGTGCGGGCCGCTGAGCAGGCGCTGATCGAGTTCGAGATCGCGGTGGAGACCTTCCGGGTGGAGGTGGAGAACTTCTCCCGCCTGCACCACCAGAAGCTCGGCCCCATGTACACGCGGCTCGATGAGCTGGACGCACTGATCGCCGAGGCGAAGGCGTCCCGCAGTGGCGATCCCGAGGACCTGCGACGGGCGCAGGAAGCGCGCTCACTGGTCATGCCGATGCCCGGGGTGGACGAACTGTTCCACGACTGGCTGGGCTCCGACGGGATCTCCGACGACGCCTCCGCGATGCTGACCGACCGGCCCGTGCGGCCGCCGGAGCGGGTACGGCCCTCGGAGGAGGTGCGCCGCCTCTACCGCGAGCTGGTCCGTCAGGCCCACCCCGACCTCGCCCAGGAGGAAGGCGAGCGGGAGCGGCGCGACGCGTTCATCGCGCGGGTCAACGCGGCCTACGGGCGCGGCGACGAGGGGTTGCTGCGCGAGCTGGCCGAGGAGTGGGCGGCCGGACCGGCGCCCGAGGCGGCGGTACCGGGCGAGAGCGAAGAGCTCTACGCCCGGCTGGAGTGGCTGGCCCGCCGCAAGGAGTTGCTGTCGCTCGTCGCCAAGGAGCTGGAGGAGAGCGCGATCGGGTCGATGCTGCGGATGGCGCCCGAGGACCCCGACCGGCTGCTGGAGGAGATCGCGGAGCAGTTGCTCGCGCAGGTCTCCGAACGCGAGGCGGAGCTGGCGGCGGAGCTCGCCGCCGAGTGACCCCGGTCCGCCCGTACCGGGTGGTCGGATAGGTTGGCAGCAGATTCGTGAAGAGAGAAGGCGACAGCTATGAACTTCGGACCGCTCCCCTCGGTGGACGCCACCGCGGTGCCCTCCGAAGGCTTTGTCCTCGACGTCCGTGAGGACGACGAATGGGCGGCCGGCCACGTCGAGGGTGCTCTGCACATTCCGATGAGCGATTTCGTGGCCCGCTTCGGTGAGCTGACCGAGGCCGTCGAGGACGGCCGCCGGGTGTACGTGATGTGCCGGGTCGGTGGGCGTTCCGCGCAGGTCACCCAGTACCTGGTGCGCCAGGAGATCGACGCGGTGAACGTCGACGGCGGGATGCAGGCCTGGGACGGTGCCGGGCGCCCGATGGTGGCGGACAACGGGAACCCGGCCTTCGTGCTCTAAGGGGTGTCCGGGCCGGCGCGGAGCCGGCTCAGGCGAGGGGGTGGGCGGCCAGCAGGTCGCCCAGGGCCTCCTCGTGCGCGGCCGCCGGGCCGAGCTGGAGCTCCAGCTGCTTGGCCCAGGCGTGGTAGCGGTGCAGCGGGTAGTCGGTGTCGGCGCCGAAGCCGCCGTGCAGGTGCTGGCCAGTCTGTACGACCCGGCGTACGCCCTCCGAGGCCCAGATCTTGGCGACCGCGACATCAGCGGCGACGGGTAGCGGACCCCCGGCGCCACCGGTCGCGGCGTCGAGCCGCCAAGCGGCCTGCCACAAGGTGACCTCCATGGCGCGCAGGTCGATGTACCGGTCGGCGGCCTGGACGGCGACGGCCTGGAAGGTGGCCACCGGAAAGCCGAACTGTTCGCGCTTGGCGGTGTACCCGCTGGTCATGGTGAGGACGTTCTCGCCGAGTCCGAGCGCCAGCGCGCAGGTCCCGGTGGTGAGGAGTTGGCGCAGCCGTTCCCAGGCTCCCGGGGCTTCGATGAGGTGCGTCCCGGCCACCCGCACGCCGTCGAGGGCGAGTTCGGCGAGCCGCTCCCCACTGGTGGAGACCTGCTCGGCGAGGGCCAGCCCTTCGGCGGTCCGCGGGACGAGCGCGAGGACGGCCTCGCCCGCGCCGGTGTGCGCGGGTACGGCGATCCAGTCCGCGCCGTGCGCCCAGGGGACCGCGGTCTGCGTGCCCTCCAGGATCCACGCCTCGCCCTCGCGGCGGGCGATGACGGCGAGTTCGGCCGGGTCGTGGCCGGAGCGCCCGTGGGCGGCAGCGGTGAGCACGAGCGTGCCGCGCCCCGCGCCGGGCAGCAGGGCGGCGGCCAGTTCGGGACCGCCGTGGGCCTGCACGGTCATGGCGGTGGCGCAGTGCTCCAGCAGCGGGACCCGTGCCAGCACCCTGGCGGCCTCACGCAGCACCAGGCACAGGGCGACGGCGTCCAGACCCGCTCCCCCGTGCTCTTCGGCGAGGACCAGGCTCAGCAGGTCCGATGAGGCGAGCTTGGCCCACAACGGACGGTCGAAGTCGTCGGCCACGGCCCCCGGGGTCAGTGCGGGGCTGGGCACGCCGTCGGGCGCGACATCCGCGAAGACGGCCCGGGCCGCCTCGATGGCGGCCTGCTGCTCCTCGGTGAAGGTGAAGTCCACTGCCTGTCCTCCCGCACGGTCGGGTCCGACGGTGTCACGTCTGACGGTGCGTCAAGATAGAACAGGTTCTTGAAAATGGACAGGCCCCTGTCCGGGGACAGGGGCCTGACTGAAGGGACGTCGTTCCGCTCAGCGGTCGAAGTCGATCTCCACTTCCTCGGTGACCGGGTGCGATTGGCAGGCCAGGACGAATCCGGCCTCCGTCTCCTCGGCCTCCAGTGCGAAGTTGCGCTCCATCCGGACCTCGCCCGAGACCACGAACGCCCGACAGGTGCCGCAGACGCCGCCCTTGCAGGCGTACGGGGCGTCCGCGCGGTTGCGGAGCACCGCGTCCAGCAGGGACTCGCCGTCCTGGACCGGCCAGGTGCCCGAACGGCCGTCGAGCCGGGCGGTGACCCGCCCGTGCGCGGGGGCCGGGGAACCCGCGGGGCGGGCCGTCGGTGTGGTGTCCTCGACGTGGAAGATCTCCTCGTGCACCCGGGTCCGTGCGACGCCGAGCGTGCCCAGGGCTCGCTCCGCGCCCTGCACCAGGCCGTACGGGCCGCACAGGAACCAGCCCGTCACCTCCGTCACCGGCAGCAGCGCGGGCAGCAGGGCTGCCAGTCGCTCCTCGTCCAGCCGCCCGGAGGGGAGCCCGGACTCCTGCTCCTCCCGGGAGAGCACCGTCACCAGCTGGAACCGCGCCGGATACCGGTCCTTGAGGTCGGCGACCTCCTCCAGGAACATCGTCGAGGCCGCCGTCCGGTCGCTGCGCACGAGGCAGAAGCGGGCGTCGGGCCGGGCGGCCAGCAGGCTCGCCGCGATGGACAGCACGGGCGTGATGCCGCTGCCGCCGACGATCGCCGCGTAGTGCCCCGAGGCCGGGGCGGCGGCGGGCTCCAGGACGAAGCGTCCGGCCGGGACCATGACCTCCAGCACGTCCCCGGCGGCGATCTCCTTGTGGGCGAAGGTGGAGAACTCGCCGCCCTCCACCAGCCGCACCCCGACCCGCAGCTGCTCCGGGCCCGGGCCGTCCGCGGACGGTGCCGGGGAGCAGATCGAGTAGGTGCGGCGGACCTCGGCGCCGCCCTCGGGGGCGGTGCGGCGCAGCGTCAGGTGCTGGCCCGGGGCGTGCCGGTAGTCCTCGCGCAGCTCCTCGGGAACCCGCAGGGTCAGTGCCACCGAGTCGTCGGTGAGCCGGTCGACAGCCGCCACCGGCAGCGGGTGGAACGCGCCGTGGCGGGGGGCGGCCATCTAGAGCTCCTTGAAGTGGTCGAACGGTTCGCGGCAGGCGGTGCAGCGGCGCAGCGCCTTGCACGCGGTGGAGGAGAAGCGACTGAGCAGCTCGGTGTCGGTCGATCCGCAGTTCGGGCACCGCACCGAAAGGGTCAGCGGGATCGGTCCGCCGGCCGAGTGCGGCCGGGGCGGGGCGATGCCGAACTCGGCGAGCTTGCGGCGGCCCTCGGCGCTGATGTCGTCGGTCGACCAGGCGGGGGCCAGCACGGTGGTCACCCGCACCTCGGGGATGCCGTGGCCGGTCAGGGCCCGCTCGATATCGGCGGACATGGCTTCGATGGCCGGGCAGCCGGTGTAGGTCGGGGTCAGGGTGACCTCGGCGTGGCCGTCCTCGTGCATCCGCACCCCGCGCACCACACCGAGCTCACCGAGGGTGAGCACGGGCAGCTCCGGGTCCGGGACGGAGCCGGCCAGCGCGGCCAGCTCCGCCTCCAGGCGGGTCGTTCCGGCGTCGGTGGTCACCATGAGGCCCCCGGGTGGCTGCGGTGCAGGTGCTGCATTTCGGCGAGCATCCGGCCGAAGGACTCGGTGTGCAGGCCCTGGCGTCCGGCCCCGGCCGCCCAGGCGCCGGTGCGGGGCCCCTGGGGCAGGTCGAGGCCGGCCCGGTCCAACACGCCGGTCAGCGCGGTCAGCCAGCGCTCCTCCAGGGCGGGCAGGTCCAGGCCGCCCTGGCCCTCCACCGGCTGGAACATCTCGCCGGTGTACTTCCACAGCGCGTCGAGGGCCGCCCGCATGCGGCTGCGGCTCTCCTCGGTGCCGTCCCCGAGTCGCAGGGTCCACTGCTCGGCGTGGTCGCGGTGGTACGCGGTCTCCTTGACGGCCTTGGCCGCCAGCGGCGCGAACGGGCCGTCCCCGCGGGCGAGCTCTCCGTAGACCTCGTGCTGGTAGAAGGAGAAGTAGAGCTGGCGGGCGATGGTGTGGGCGAAGTCGCCGTTCGGCTGCTCGACCAGCTGGAGGTTGCGGAAGGACCGCTCCTCGCGCAGGTACGCCAGCTCGTCCTCGTCGCCGACCATGGACAGCAGGATCCGGGCCTGGCCGAGCAGGTCGAGGGCGATGTTGGCGAGGGCGACCTCTTCCTCCAGGACGGGGGCGTGTCCGGCCCATTCGCCGAGGCGGTGGGAGAGGATCAGCGCGTCGTCTCCGAGCGCGAGTGCCGCCGCGGCGCCGGCGCCGGTGAGGCGCGTGGTGTCGGTGCTGGTCACAGGTGGCTCACCCCCTCCGGGATGTCGTAGAAGGTGGGGTGCCGGTACGGCTTGTCGGCGGACGGCGCGAAGAAGGGGTCCCGCTCGTCCGGCGAGGAGGCGGTGATCTCGGTGGAGGGCACCACCCAGATCGAGATGCCCTCGTTGCGCCGGGTGTAGAGATCGCGGGCGTTGCGCAGGGCCATCTCCGCGTCGGGGGCGTGCAGGCTGCCCGCGTGCGTGTGCGAGAGGCCGCGGCGCGAGCGCACGAAGACCTCCCACAGGGGCCAGTTCTGCGTCATACCCGTGCCTCCTCGTTCTGTCCGGCGTGCTTCGCCGCCTGCTGTGCCACTTGCTGTGCCGTCTGCTTGCGCGCATACGCGGCGGCCGCGTCGCGCACCCAGGCGCCTTCCTCGTGGGCCTTGCGCCGCTGGCCGATCCGCTGCTCGTTGCAGGGGCCGTTGCCCTTGAGCACGTTCCAGAACTCGGCCCAGTCGATGGCGCCGAAGTCGTGGTGGCCGCGCTCCTCGTTCCACTTGAGGTCCGGGTCGGGCAGGGTCAGACCGAGCGACTCGGCCTGCGGGACGGCGATGTCCACGAACCGCTGGCGCAGCTCGTCGTTCGAGTGGCGCTTGATGCGCCAGGCCATCGACTGGGCCGAGTGCGCCGACTCGTCGTCGGGCGGGCCGAACATCATCAGCGACGGCCACCACCACCGGTCCACCGCGTCCTGGGCCATCGCGTGCTGGGCCTCGGTGCCGCGGGAGAGTGCGAGGAGCAGCTCGTACCCCTGGCGCTGGTGGAAGGACTCTTCCTTGCAGATCCGGACCATGGCGCGGGCGTAGGGCCCGTAGGAGCAGCGGCAGATCGGCACCTGGTTGGTGATCGCCGCGCCGTCCACGAGCCAGCCGATGGCGCCGACGTCCGCCCAGGTCAGGGTGGGGTAGTTGAAGATCGAGGAGTACTTCTGCTTGCCCGAGTGGAGCTTGTCGAGCAGCTCGTCGCGGCTGGTGCCGAGGGTCTCGGCCGCGCTGTAGAGGTACAGGCCGTGGCCGGCCTCGTCCTGGACCTTGGCCATCAGGATCGCCTTGCGCCGCAGCGAAGGTGCGCGGGTGATCCAGTTGGCCTCGGGCTGCATGCCGATGATCTCTGAATGGGCGTGCTGGGCCATCTGGCGCACCAGGGAGGCGCGGTACTCGTCCGGCATCCAGTCGCGCGGTTCCACGCGCTCGTCGGCCGCCACGGCCGCGTCGAATGCCGCCGCGAGCTGTGCGCCCAGGTCAGCAGTCATGCCTGTCCCGTCCGTCCTGTCTGTCCCGAGAGCCGTGTCCGGCCCCGTCTCCGGGGTCACTGCCACCATTCCGGCCCCCTGCCAGAGTCCGCCGTCCGCCCGACCGACCGATCGTTCGGTTCATTCGCTTCAATGGTGAGACGGCGGCCCGTAGGGTGTCAACCTCTGAGGTCAACCCTGTGGACGCCGGACGATCGGGTGGGGATGGATTCGAACGAGCACGAGCCCGCCGAAGGGGCCGCTCCGCCGCCCCCGCGGGCGCCCGGAATCGCCGGTCTGTCCGCCCCGTACCGGGTCGTGGCCGCCCTGGCCCTGGGGGTGATCGCGGTCGCCGCCTGCACGCACCTCGCACTCGTCTTCCTGCACGTGGCCCCGAGCAACACCCTCAGCAAGCAGCACGCGGAAACGATCGACCGGTGGGTCTACCCCGAGTTCGAACAGAACTGGAAGCTGTTTGCCCCGAACCCGCTGCAGCAGAACATCGCCGTGGAGGTGCGCGCGGAGTTCAGGGCCGACTACGGCGAGCTCGTCACCTCCTCCTGGCGCGACCTGAGCGCCGAGGACGGCCAGGCCATCCGGCACAGCCTGCTGCCCAGCCACACCCGGCAGAACGAGCTCCGCCGCGCCTGGGACTTCTACACCGGCTCCCACGACGAGGACAACAAGCCGAACGGCGAGCGCGGGCAGCTGTCCGAGGAGTACCTCCGGCGGATCGCGCTGTCCCGGCTCAACCTGCGGGACGGGACCGTCCTGCGGATCCAGCTGCGCTCGGCCACCACGGCGGTGCCCGCGCCGAAGTGGAGCACCGAGACCACCGACACCCAGACCTACTACCGGGAGCTGCCGTGGTGGACGCTGTGAGGCGCGCCCGCGGGGTGGCGGGCCGGGCGGTCGCCCAGATCACCGGGCAGGCACTGGGCCCGTACCAGAGCGCCTTGGTCCGCATCGGCTTCGCCGCGACCTGGCTCTTCTTCCTGCTGCGCGAGTTCCCGAACCGCACCGAGTTGTACGGGCCGAACGGGCCATGGAGCTGGCACCTCGCGGAGCGGCTGATCGATTCCAACCACGCCTTCACGGTGCTGATGTGGTCGGACTCGGAGCTGTGGTTCGAGCTCGTCTACGCGGTGTCCGTGCTGGCCAGCGCGGGGCTGATGCTGGGCTGGCGAACGCGGGCGACGTCCGTGCTCTTCATGGTCGGCGTGCTGTCGCTGCAGAACCGCAGCGTGTTCATGGGCGACGGCGGGGACAACGTCATCCACCTGATGGCGATCTACCTGGTGCTGACCCGGTGCGCGCAGGTCTGGTCGCTGGACGCGCGCAGGGCCCGTACGCACGGCTCGGCCACGGCCGGGGCGGCCGGGCCGGTGCTGTGGGGCGTGTTGGGCGCGGTGTTCGTCTTCGGCGGGGGCACCGGCCGGTTCGGCTACGGCTGGCTGGCGGCGTTCGCGGCGGTGTGGGTGGCCTGCGGGCTGTGGTGGCTGGTCGACCGCCACGAGCCGGAGGGCGAGGCGCGGGCGGTCCTGGACGTCCTGGCCAATGTGCTGCACAACGCGGGCATGCTGGTGATCATGGCGGAGGTCTGCCTGATCTACGCGACGGCGGGCTGGTACAAGATTCAGGGGTCCCGGTGGCAGGACGGGACGGCCCTGTACTACCCGCTGGGGCTGGACTACTTCACCCCGTGGCCGGCGCTGTCGGCGCTGGTGGCGGGGAGCGGGACGCTGGTGATGCTGCTGTCGTACGGCACGGTGGCGGTGCAGGTGGCGTTCCCGTTCACGCTGTTCAACCGGCGGATCAAGAACGTGCTGCTGGCGCTGATGATGCTGGAGCACGCGGGGATCGCGGTGCTGCTGGGGCTGCCGTTCTTCTCGCTGGCGATGATCGCCGCGGACGCGGTGTTCCTGCCGACCGGGTTCCTGGTGTGGCTCGGAGCGCGGGCCGCTGTACGAAGGCGGCGCGCGGTGGAGCCGGTGGCGGATCCCGCCGAGCCGGTGCCGGTGCCCGTGGTCGTGCCGGTGCCCGAGCAGCGCTGACGGCGCCCCGCGGCGCCCCCCGCGGCGCCGCCCCGGACCCGCGCCTCAAACTTCCCGGCTACCGCCCGGAGGCGTCCCCCGGCGGGGCGGGGTCGTGCTGCGCACGTCCGGCCCCGCCGGCATGCGGGGCGGGGGTCGGGACGGTGTGCGGTGGACCGTAGGGTCGGGGTATGGACGACACGGTGCGGGAATGGCGGGAGGCCGAGCAGGCGGGAGACCTCGTGCTGCTCGACGGGTTCCACGCGCTGAAGCACGCCCTGCGGTTCGGGGCCGACGTGCGGCTGGTCATCGCCGAGGACCCCGGCGCCGTCCGGGCGCTGGCCCGTGAGCTGGCTCCGGACGTCGAGGCCGCCGTGGTGCGGCTGGTGCGGCGGGCCGCGCTCAAGGAGGTGCTGCCGCGCGTGCACCCCACCGGGGTCGCGGCCCTCGCGGTCCGTCCCGACCGGGCCGCCGGTGTCGCCGGGCTGGGGCGGCTGCCCCGGCCAGCCCCCGTCGTCGTCCTCGACAACCCCCGCAACCTCGGCAACGTCGGCGCCGTCGTCCGGCTCGCCGCCGGCTTCGGAGCCACCGGTGTGGTGACCCGCGGCGACCTCGACCCCTGGCACCCGAACGTGGTCCGGGCCGGGGCCGGGCTGCACTACGCCACCACCGTCGAACGCCTCGCGCTGGACGAGCTGCCGCCCGGGCCGCTCTACGCGCTCGACCCGGAGGGCGTGGACATCCGCGCCCTCACCCTCCCGGACGACGCCCTGCTCGCCTTCGGTTCGGAGCGGCACGGGATCTCACCCGAGCTGCGCGCCCGGGCGGACCACCTCGTCTCCCTGCCGATGCGCCCCCAGGTCTCCAGCTACAACCTCGCCACCAGCGTGGCCATGACCCTCTTCCACTGGGGCGGCCCCCCGGCCCACGAACAGGGCGGCGAGGACTCCTAGCCCGCCCCCGGCCAGGATCGCGGCGGCCGCGCCGAGCGTCGCCCCGTCCGGGTGGGCCAGCGCCTGGCCGCGCAGCGCCTGCCAGGTCACCAGGGCGAACACCGCCGTATAGACCCCGGCCGCGACCAGGGTCAGCCGCAGCCGCACCTGCTCCCGGCGCAGCAGGGCGAAGCGGCTGGCGAGGGCGGTCAGGGCGAGCACGAACAGCGGCAGCAGCTGCAGGGCGTGCATGCCGATGAAGTGCGGGATGCGCAGGTCACCGCCGGTGGTCGACCAGCCGGTCAGCGACATGGCGGGCCCGCCGTCCGGCACTCCCACGCTGTGGGCGCCCACCACCGGTGCGTCGTCGACCGCGAGCTGTGCCTCGGTGGGCGTGACCATCAGGAATCCGAGTCCTGCGCCGGTGAGGGCGAGGACCGTCGCCATCCGGATCGCCCAGGTGGTGGCCCGGTCGACCACGCGGGTGCGGAAGAGCAGTACGGCGATGACGAGCGTGGCCGTCCACAGTACGACGACGGTGTTGCCCATGACGCCGTAGATCTGTGCGTCGAGGGGGGTCTGCTGGTTGAAGTGGCTCTGCCGGCCGCGGATCACCTGACCCGTCATGAGCAGCATTTCCAGCGTGCTCGCCGCGACGACGACGGTACCGGCCCACCAGGCAGTCCTGCGCAGGCGAGGGCGGGCGGCGACGGCCAGGGAGAGCATCCAGGCCAGGCTGAGCGCGTAGCCGACGAACGAGACGGCGAACTTGAAGGGCTTGGACCAGATCGGGGCGCCGACCAGCATGCGGCCGTCGACGGCGAGCCCCACGGCCGAGCCGGCGGCCCACACCACCATCACGCCGGCGAACAGGGTCAGTGGACGGTGCCAGGTACGTAACGCGGACATGGGGCCCCCAAAACAATGGATAGTGACGCTCACCGCTATCTGGTAGCCCCACTATCTATGATGGGTGGGGGACGGGGCAAGGAGAAACGAGTGAAGACGCCATGCGCATCGGAGAGTTGAGCCGCCGTACCGGGGTCCCGGTACCGACGATCAAGTACTACGTACGAGAGGGCCTGCTTCCGGCGGGCGAGCTGAGCAGCCCCAATCAGGCCAGCTACGACGACGGGCACGAGCGGCGGCTGCGGCTGATCCGAGCCCTGCTGGAGGTCGGCGGGCTGTCGGTGGCGGCCATCGGGGACGTCCTCCAGGCCATCGACGACAAGGAGCAGCCGGTGCACAAGCTGCTCGGTGCCGCGGCCCAGCGACTGGTGCCCGAGTACGGCGACGGCGGGGGCCACGACGCCGAGGCGGTACTGGCCCGGGAACGGGTGGTGCAGCTGATCGAGGCGCGCGGCTGGCGCGTCCACGCCGGGAACAAGGCCGCCGGCGCGCTCGCGGCCGCCCTCGCCTCACTCGCGCGGGTGGGCCACGGCTCCTTCGTCGAAGTGCTCGACGACTACGCCGAAGCGGCTGAGCGGGTGGCCCGGGTGGACCTGGAGTACACGGCCCTCCGGGGCGACCGCGAGGACCTGATCGAGGCGGTGGTCGTGGGCACGGTGGTGGGCGACGCGGTGTTCGCGGCCCTGCGCAGGATGGCCCAGGTGGACGCCTCCTCCCGCCTCTTCGCCGAAGAACGGCGGGAGTAGGGGGAGGGCGCGGTCCACCCGGGCCGGGACCTGCAGTGCTGTGGTGACGCGGTGAAGCGGCTACCGGGTCACGCCTGGCGGCGCACCTCCACCACCCGGAAGCGGTTCGCGACGAAGGCGCCGTCGCACAGGGCCGCGTTGGCCGCCGGGTTGCCGCCGGAGCCGTGGAAGTCCGAGAACGCGGCGGTCTGGTTGACGAACACTCCGCCCGTCAGGTTCAGGGAGAGCTGCGCGGACTCCTCCAGGCAGACCTCCTCGACGGCCCGCTCGGTGTCGGGGGAGGTGGTGTACGCGCCCACCGTCATGGCGCCCTTCTCCCGCACCGTGCGGCGCAGCAGGTCGAGGGCGTCGGCGGTGGTGTCCACGGCCACCGCGAAGGAGACCGGGCCGAAGCACTCCGAGAGGTACGGCGCCTGCGGGTCCTGCTTGGCGGCGTCCAGCTTGACCATGACGGGGGTGCGGACCACCGCGTCCGGGAACTCGGGGTTCACGACCTCCCGGGAGGCCAGCGCGACCTCGCCCAGGGCGGTCGCGGCCTCCAGCCGCGTCTTGACGTCCGGGTTGACCAGCGCACCGAGCAGCGCGTTGGCCCGGGCGTCGTCGCCCAGCAGGCCGCCGACCGAGGCCGCGAGGTCGGCGACGACCTCGTCGTAGCCCTTGTGGCCGGCGTCCGTCGCGATGCCGTCGCGCGGGATCAGCAGGTTCTGCGGGGTGGTGCACATCTGGCCGCTGTACAGGGACAGCGAGAACGCCAAGTTGGACAGCATGCCCTTGTAGTTGTCGGTGGAGTCCAGGACGACGGTGTTGACGCCGGCCTTCTCCGTGTAGACCTGCGCCTGGCGGGCGTTGGTCTCCAGCCAGTCGCCGAACTCCGTGGAACCGGTGTAGTCGATCAGCTTGATCTCGGGGCGGACCGCGAGGGTCTTGGCGATGCCCTCGCCCGGGCGCTCGACCGCGAGCGCCACCAGGTTCGGGTCGAAGCCCGCCTCGGCCAGCACCTCCCGAGCGACCTGGACGGTCAGCGCGAGCGGCAGCACGGCCCGCGGGTGCGGCTTGACCAGCACCGCGTTGCCGGTGGCGAGGGAGGCGAACAGGCCGGGGTAGCCGTTCCAGGTCGGGAAGGTGTTGCAGCCGATCATGAGGGCGATGCCGCGCGGGACGGCGGTGAAGGTCTTGCCGAGCTCCAGCGGGTCCTTCTTGCCCTGCGGCTTCGACCAGTCGGCCCGGCCCGGGACCCGGGTCTGCTCCTCGTACGCGTAGGCCACGGCCTCCAGGCCGCGGTCCTGTGCGTGCGGGCCGCCGGCCTGGAACGCCATCATGAAGGCCTGGCCGCTGGTGTGCATGACCGCGTGCGCGAACTCGTGGGTCCGGGCGGAGATGCGGGCCAGGATCTCGATGCAGACCAGGGCGCGGGCCTCGGGTCCCGCGTCGCGCCAGGCGCCCATGCCGGCCTTCATCGCGGGCAGCAGCACGTCCGGGTCCACGTGGGGGTACTCGACACCCAGCTCCGGGCCGAACGGGGACACCTCGGCGCCCGTCCAGCCGTCTGTGCCGGGCTGGCCCAGGTCCAGCCGCGTGCCGCGCACGGCCTCGAAGGCGGCGAGCCCGTCGGCGGGCGCGGTCTCGCCGTACGCCTTGGGGTGTTCGGGGTGCGGGGACCAGTAGGCGCGGCTGCGGATCGCCGACAGGGCCTGGTCCAGGGTGGGCCGGTGCTTGGCGGACAGCTGGGGGACGGTGAGCTCGGCGGCCATCAGGGACCAACTCCTCGTTGAGCCGGGCGAAGGAGAGCAGACTGGAGTTAGAGTAACCGAACGATCGGTCGGGACAAGAGGGCCCGGCGGACCTGTGGACAAGTGTGTGCGGGAGGATCAGGGCATGACAGCAATCGAGCGGTCCCGCACTGTGGCGGTCGTCGGCGCCGGCACCATGGGACAGGGCATCGCCCAGGTCGCCCTTCTCGCAGGTCACCGCGTGCTGATCTACGACATCAACGCCGCGCTCGCCGCCGACGGGGTCGGCATCGTCCAGGACCGGGTCGAGCGGATGGCCGCCAAGGGCCGCCTCGACCGCGCCGAGGCCGAGGAGGCGATCGGCCGGATCGCGTCGGCCGGCGACCTCGCGGACCTCGCGGGGGCCGCCCTCGTCATCGAGGCGGTGGTCGAGAACGTCACCGTGAAGCAGACGCTCTTCGCCGCCCTCGAAGAGGTGGTCGCACCGGACGCGCTGCTGGCCACCAACACCTCCTCCCTCTCGGTCACCGAGCTCGCCGCCCCTCTCGCGCACCCCGGCCGCTTCCTCGGCCTGCACTTCTTCAACCCGGCCCCGCTGCTCCCGCTCGTCGAGGTGGTCAGCGGCTTCGCCACCGACCCGGCCGCCGCCGAGCGCGCGTACCGCACCGTCCTCGGCTGGGGGAAGACGCCGGTCCGCTGCGCCGACACCCCCGGGTTCATCGTCAACCGGATCGCCCGCCCCTTCTACGCCGAGGCCTTCGCGGTGTACGAGGAGCGGGGCGCCGACCCGGCCACCATCGACGCCGTGCTCCGCGAGAGCGGCGGCTTCAAGATGGGCCCCTTCCAGCTGACCGACCTGATCGGCCAGGACGTCAACGAGGCCGTGACCCGCTCGGTGTGGGAGTCCTTCTTCCGCAGCCCGAAGTTCACCCCCTCGCTCGCCCAGCGCCGCCTCGTCCAGTCGGGCCGCCTCGGCCGCAAGTCCGGGCACGGCTGGTACCCGTACGGCCCGGACGCCGAGCCCGCGCTCCCCCACACCGCAGCGCCCGAGGAGGCCCCGGCGAAGGTCACCGTCGTCGGTGACCTCGGCCCCGCCGCCGACCTGGTGGACCTGCTGGAGGAGGCCGGGATCGCGGTCGCGGCCACCGGGCAGGGCGGCCCGTACATCCAGCTCCCCGGGGAGGGCCAGCTGGTCCTCGCGGACGGCAAGACCTCGGTGGAGTTCGCGGACGTCGTCTACTTCGACCTCGCCCTCGACTACCGGGGCGCCACCCGGATCGCGCTCTCCGCGAGCGCGGACACCAGTGAGCGCACGCTCGCCGAGGCGATCGGCCTCTTCCAGAAGCTGGGCAAGCAGGTCTCCGTGATCGGCGACGTCCCCGGCATGATCGTCGCGCGGACCGTCGCGATGCTGATCGACCTGACGGCCGACGCGGTCGCCCGGGGGGTCGCGTCCGCCGAGGACATCGACACGGCGATGCGACTGGGTGTCAACTACCCGCTGGGACCGACCGAATGGCACGACCGGATCGGCCGGGACTGGGCCTACGACCTGCTGCACCACCTCGACGAACGCGTTCCCGGCGGCCGCTACGCACCCTCCCTCGCCCTGTTCAAACTGGGCTACGAGGACGGCGACGGGGCCGGCGGCGAAGAGGGCGACCAGGACGACACGGGGGAGAACGAGTGACGACGGCCAAGCGGGACACCTACACCCCCGAGACACTGCTGTCGGTCGCCGTCCAGGTCTTCAACGAGCGCGGCTACGACGGCACCTCGATGGAGCACCTCTCCAAGGCCGCGGGCATCTCGAAGTCCTCGATCTACCACCACGTCGCGGGCAAGGAGGAACTGCTGCGGCGGGCCGTGAGCCGCGCCCTCGACGGGCTCTTCGGGATCCTGGAGGAGCCGGGAGCGGTACGCGGCCGGGCGGTCGAGCGCGTCGAGTACGTCACGCGCCGCACGGTCGAGGTGCTGGTCAGCGAGCTGCCGTACGTGACGCTGCTGCTGCGCGTCCGCGGCAACACCCGCACCGAGCGCTGGGCGCTGGAACGCCGCCGCGAGTTCGACCACCAGGTCGCGGACCTGCTGGGGGCCGCAGCGGCGGAGGGCGACCTGCGGGCCGACGTGGACATACGCCTCGCCACCCGGCTCCTCTTCGGCATGGTCAACTCCCTCGTCGAGTGGTACCGCCCGCACCCGGGCGACGGCCACGCCCAGCTCGCCGACGCGGTGGTCCACCTCGCCTTCGACGGCCTGCGCACCGCCCGCTGACCCTTCCGGGCACCGACCGCCCCCGGAGCGCCCGTACGGGCCGCACCGGGGGCGCCGTCACACCCGGACGGGCTACGGGACAGCCCTCAGGCACCTCTTGGGGGTGCCCTCGGATCAGGGGGCGTCCTCCGAGATCGTCGGGGCGCCGCCGGCCGGGCCCGGGCCGGTGTCCAGGAGATCCGTTTCCTCGAAGACCAGCAGGGTGCGCGTCGAGAGGACCTCCGGGATGGCCTGGAGCCGGGTCAGGACCAGCTCGCGCAGGGTCCGGTTGTCCGGGGTGTGCACCAGCAGCAGGACGTCGAAATCGCCGCTGACCAGCGCGATGTGCGCGGCACCCGGGAGCTCGCGCAGCTGCTCGCGGACCGTGCGCCAGGAGTTCTGGACGATCTTCAAGGTGATGTAGGCGGACGCGCCCTGGCCCGCGCGTTCGTGGTTGACGCGGGCCGTGAACCCGCGGATCACCCCGTCGTCGATGAGCCGGTTGATCCGGGCGTAGGCGTTCGCCCGTGAGACGTGCACCTGCTCCGCCACCGACCGTATCGACGCGCGGCCGTCCGCCTGGAGCAGCCGCATGATCGAGCGGTCGATCGGATCCAGCGGGCGGGGTGCGACGGGCGGGCCCGAAGTGGCTCCCGGGGCGCCCCCGGGCACAGCCGGTGCGGGACCCGTTCCGGCCATTTGTTCATCCGGCATTGCCCGATGCCTCCCTCTCCTGGACGTCCTGCATCCATCCCAGGGCCCCGGCGCCCGTTTGTCCACAGCCTGGCGTCGCCTGTAGCCAAATTGCGCAGACAACCGAACAATCGGTAGGTGAGGGGCCTCACACCCGGGGCACCCCCTGCCCGCTTCCCACGAGGAGGTGTACGCCGCCATGACGGTCCAAGAGCTGCCCGGTGCCGGTGCGTCCCACCGTTCCACCCAGCCGCCCGCCTGGAGCCCCCGCACGGATGCCGCGCCGCTGCTTCCGGACCCCGAGCCCTACCGGGTGCTGGGCACCGAGGCGGCGGACCGGCTCGACCCGGAGCTGATGCGCCGCTGCTACGCCGAGCTGGTGCGCGGCCGGCGCTACAACGCCCAGGCCACGGCGCTCACCAAGCAGGGCCGGCTCGCCGTCTACCCCTCCACCGTCGGCCAGGAGGCCTGCGAGATCGCGGCCGCACTGGTCCTCGAGGAGCAGGACTGGCTGTTCCCGAGCTACCGGGACACCCTGGCGGCCGTGGCGCGCGGACTGGACCCCGTACAGGCGTTGACCCTGCTGCGCGGCGACTGGCACACCGGGTACGACCCGCGCGAGCACCGCATAGCCCCGCTCTCGACCCCGCTCGCCACCCAGCTGCCCCACGCGGTGGGCCTGGCGCACGCGGCCCGGCTGCGCGGCGACGACGTCGTCGCCCTCGCCATGGTCGGCGACGGCGGCACCAGCGAGGGCGATTTCCACGAGGCACTGAACTTCGCCGCCGTCTGGCAGGCCCCGGTGGTCTTCCTCGTGCAGAACAACGGCTTCGCGATCTCCGTCCCCCTCGCCAAGCAGACGGCCGCCCCGACGCTGGCCCACAAGGCCGTGGGGTACGGGATGCCCGGCCGTCTGGTCGACGGCAACGACGTCGCCGCCATGCACGAGGTGCTGTCCGAGGCGGTCCGGCGGGCCCGGGCCGGTGGCGGTCCGACCCTGATCGAGGCCGTCACGTACCGGATGGAGGCCCACACCAACGCCGACGACGCGACCCGCTACCGCGGTGACGCCGAGGTCGAGGCCTGGAAGGCGCACGACCCGGTCGATCTGCTGGAGCGTGAGCTGACCGCCCGCGGGATCATCGACGAAGCGGCGATCCGGGCGGTGCGCGACGACGCCGAGGCGATGGCCGCGGCGCTCCGCGAGGGGATGAACGCGGACCCGGTGGTGGACCCGACGGACCTGTTCGCGCACGTGTACGCGGAGCAGACGGACCGGCTGCGGGAGCAGGCGGCCATGCTGCGCGCAGAGTTGGAAGCAGAGGGCCGGGAGTGACGACGGTGGCGGCGAAGTCCGCGAAGACGGGGTCCAAGCCCGCGACGATGGCGCAGGCCCTGACCCGGGCGATGCGCGACGCGATGGCCGAGGACCCGACGGTCCACGTGATGGGCGAGGACGTCGGGACGCTGGGCGGGGTCTTCCGGATCACCGACGGGCTCGCGAAGGAGTTCGGCGAGGAGCGTTGCACGGACACCCCGCTCGCGGAGGCGGGAATCCTGGGCGCGGCGGTCGGCATGGCCATGTACGGGCTGCGCCCGGTGGTGGAGATGCAGTTCGACGCCTTCGCCTACCCGGCGTTCGAGCAGCTGATCTCGCACGTGGCGAAGATGCGCAACCGCACCCGCGGCGCGATGCCGCTGCCGATCACCATCCGCGTGCCGTACGGCGGCGGGATCGGCGGCGTGGAGCACCACTGCGACTCCTCCGAGGCGTACTACGTGGCCACGCCGGGCCTGCACGTGGTGACCCCGGCAACGGTCGAGGACGCGTACGGGCTGCTGCGCGCGTCGATCGCGAGCGACGACCCGGTGGTCTTCCTGGAGCCGAAGCGGCTCTACTGGTCGAAGGCCGACTGGCGGCCCGAGGCGCCGGCGGCCGTGCCGGGCATCGGAAAGGCCCTGGTCCGGCGGACCGGCACGAGCGCGACCCTGATCACCTACGGGCCCTCGCTGCCGGTGTGCCTGGAGGCGGCCGAGGCGGCGCGCGAGGAGGGCTGGGACCTGGAGGTCGTGGACCTGCGCTCGCTGGTCCCCTTCGACGAGGACACGGTCGTGGAGTCCGTACGCCGCACCGGGCGCGCGGTGGTGGTCCACGAGGCCGGCGGCTTCGGCGGACCGGGCGCGGAGATCGCCGCCCGGGTCACCGAGCGGTGCTTCCACCACCTGGAGGCACCGGTGCTGCGGGTGACGGGCTTCGACATCCCCTACCCGCCGCCGATGCTGGAGAAGCACCACCTGCCGGGTGTGGACCGGATCCTGGACACCGTGGCCCGCCTGCAGTGGGAGAACTGATGGCGCAGGTAATGGAATTCAAGCTTCCCGATCTCGGGGAGGGCCTGACCGAGGCCGAGATCGTCCGCTGGCTGGTCACGGTGGGCGATGTCGTCGCCATCGACCAGCCGGTGGTCGAGGTCGAGACGGCCAAGGCGATGGTGGAGGTTCCGTGCCCCTACGGCGGTGTGGTCACCGCCCGTTTCGGGGAGGAGGGCACGGAACTGCCCGTCGGAGCACCGCTGATCACCGTCGCGGTGGGGGCGTCGTCGCTCCCCGAGGCCCCGGCCGCGCAGGCGGCCGAGGCCGAGGGCTCCGGCAACGTGCCCCGGCCCCTGATCGGTTACGGAGAGGACCACTCGCGCCCGGCGCGTCGGCGACGGGTGCGACCCGTCACCGCCGCGGTGTCGGCGCCGGTCGTCGCCGCTCCGGTCGCTCCTGCGGCTGCGGTCGCTGCGGTCGCTGCGGTCGCTCCGGCGGCTGTCGCCGGCCCGGTGCCCGTGATCTCGCCGCTGGTGCGCAAGCTGGCCAAGGACGGCGGGGTCGACCTGCGCGCGCTGACGGGGTCGGGACCCGAAGGGCTGATCCTGCGGGCCGACGTCGAGGCGGCGCTGGCCGCGCTGCGGGCGCCCGAACCCGCCCCGGTCACCGCGGCGGCGCCGGCGGTGGCGGCACGGGGCGAGCGGATCCCGCTCAAGGGAGTGCGCGGGGCGGTCGCCGAGAAGCTGTCGCGCAGCCGCCGCGAGATCCCGGACGCCACCTGCTGGGTCGACGCGGACGCCACCGAGCTGATGGCCACCCGGGCCGCGATGAACGCCGTGGGCGGGCCCAAGATCTCGGTGCTCGCGCTGCTGGCCCGGATCTGCACGGCGGCCCTGGCCCGGTACCCGGAGCTCAACTCCACCGTGGACCTCGCGGCCAAGGAGATCGTCCGGCTCCCGTCGGTGCACCTGGGCTTCGCCGCGCAGACGGAGCGGGGTCTGGTGGTTCCGGTCGTCCGGGACGCGCAGCACCGCAACCCGGAGTCCCTGTCGGCCGAGTTCGCCCGGCTGACCGAGCTCGCCCGGGCCGGGAAGCTGGCTCCGGCCGATCTGACCGGCGGCACCTTCACCCTGAACAACTACGGGGTGTTCGGGGTCGACGGCTCCACGCCGATCATCAACCACCCGGAGGCGGCGATGCTCGGCGTGGGCCGGATCATCGACAAGCCGTGGGTCCACGAAGGTCAGCTGGCGGTCCGCAAGGTCGTCCAGCTGTCGCTGACCTTCGACCACCGGGTGTGCGACGGCGGCACGGCGGGCGGCTTCCTGCGCTACGTCGCCGACTGCGTGGAATCCCCGGCGGTCCTGCTGCGCAGCCTCTAGCCGTGCGGCGCGGGGCGGGTGTCTCGGAGAGGGCCGGTGTCCCGGGGCCCCGCCCCGGACCCCGCGCCTCGAACGCCGGCGGGGCTGGATCTTCCAGCCCTGTCGGGGGCACCTCCCAGCGCCCTCACACCGTGAGCAGCAGCTTGCCCACGTGACTGCTCGACTCCAGGACGCGGTGGGCCTCGGCGGCGTCCCGCATCGGGAACGCCGCGTGGACCACCGGGCGGACCCGGCCCGCGGCCACCAGCGGCCACACGTGCTCGCGTACGGCGGCGACGATGGCCGCCTTCTCATCCAGCGGGCGGGCGCGCAGCGAGGTGGCGGTGATCGCCGCCCGCTTGGCCAGCAGCGCGCCGAGGTTCAGTTCGGCCTTCACCCCGCCCTGGAGCCCGATCACCGCGAGCCGCCCGTTCACGGCCAGGGCGTCCACGTTCCGGGCGAGGTACTTCGCGCCCATGATGTCCAGGATCACGTCCGCCCCGGCTCCGCCCGTCGCCTCGCGCAGCTCGGCCACGAAGTCCTGCTCGCGGTAGTCGATCAGGACGTCCGCTCCCAGCTCCTTGCAGCGCGCCAGCTTCTCCGGCCCGCCCGCCGTCACGGCGACCGTCGCGCCCACCGCCTTCGCCAGCTGGATCGCCATGGTCCCGATCCCGCTGGACCCGCCGTGCACCAGCAGGGTCTCGCCGGGGCGGAGCCCCGCCACCATGAACACGTTGGACCACACGGTCGTGACGACCTCGGGCAGCGCGGCCGCCGTCACCAGGTCCACGCCCGCCGGGACCGGCAGCAGCTGCCCCGCCGGCACGGCCACCCGTTCCGCGTACCCGCCGCCCGCCAGCAGGGCGCACACCTCGTCGCCCACGGACCAGCCGGACACCCCCGGCCCCATCGCGGCGATCCGCCCGGAGCACTCCAGCCCCGGATGGCGCGGGGCGCCGGGCGGCGGATCGTAGAACCCCTGTCGCTGGAGGACGTCGGCGCGGTTCACGGCGCTCGCCGCGACCTCGACGAGGACCTCGCCCTCGCCCGGCACCGGATCGGGTACGTCGGCCCAGACGAGGGCCTCGGGGCCGCCGGGCTGCTCGATGGTGATCGCATGCATGGCCCGGAGGCTACGCCACGGCGCGGCTAATCGGCAGGTCCGAACTTCACCTGTGGCGAGGCCGGCGGCGTCGCCCGCACGATGGTGATGAGACGGTCCGTCAGCTGGATCGGGTTCGCGTGCGGGTCGTCGTACGGGAGCAGCCGGTGCCCGCGCAGCACGCTCACCACCAGGTCCTCGCTCTCGCGCACCGACTTGCCGACCTCGGCCTTGCGGGCGGGGCGTTCGATGAGGTCGAGGCCGCTGCCCTGCTGGATCAGGTCCTCCATCACGGTGCCCGCGCTCGGGCTGAGCACCGAGAGGCCCAGCAGCCGGCCGGCCGCGCTCGCGCTCGTGATGACCGCGTCCGCGCCGGACTGGCGCAGCAGCGGGGCGTTCTCCTCCTCGCGCACCGCCGCGACGATCTTCGCTCCCCGGTTGAGCTGCCGGGCGGTCAGGGTGACCAGGACCGCCGTGTCGTCGCGCTGGGTGGCGATGACGATCTGACGGGCCTTCTGCAGTTCGGCGCGGAGCAGGACGTCGGAGCGGGTGGCGTCGCCGACCACGCCCGTGAAGCCCTCCGCGTTGGCCGTGTCGATCACCTTGGCGCTCGGGTCGACGATGACGACCTGCTCTTTGGAGAGGCCGGTGGCCAGCAGCGTCATGAGGGCCGAGCGGCCCTTCGTGCCGAAGCCGATGACGACCGTGTGCTCACGCAAGTTCTTCCTCCAGCTCTTCAGCCGCCACTCTTCCCTCGTCCGTTCCGTCAGGACTTCCAGGGTGGTGCCGACCAGGATGATCAGGAACAGCACGCGCAGCGGGGTGATCAGCAGGATGTTGATCAGTCGCGCACTGTCGCTGTACGGCACGATGTCGCCGTAGCCCGTCGTGGACAGCGTCACCGTGGCGTAGTAGAAGCAGTCGAGGAGATCGACCTGCTCGTTGGCGTTGTCGTGGTAGCCGTCGCGGTCCAGCCACACGATGAAGACCGTCAGGAAGAGCACGAACAACGCCATCAGCAGGCGCTTGGTCACCTGCCTGAGCGGCGCCTCGACGACGCGTTTGGGTAGCTTGATGCGCCGGGAGACGAGTTTCTCGTCGGCGCCGCGGGCCATGGAGTCCTGGCCGTGCAGTTTCACGTGAAACATCCTCCAGAAGCCCACGGCAGATCGAGAATTTCCAGTTCCTGCCCGGACCGCGCGCCCTTGGGCGGTACGACGGCCAGTGCATCGGCGGCGGCCACACCGCGCAGCATCGCAGGCCCGTGGTAGCGCAGCGGCACCGCGTGCTCGTCGCTCAGCAGGACCGGGACCAGCCGGGTGTCGTACGGGTGGCCCGGTACGTCGCCCTGCACCGGCGCCGTGTAGCGGGGGCGCCTGCGGCGGCCGGCGAGGGCCCGCAGCAGGGGTTCGGCGAGGGTCAGCAGTCCGGATACGGCGGCCAGCGGGTTGCCGGGCAGCCCGACGACATGGCGCACCGGGTTCTCGGCGTTCTCGGCGTTCTCGGCGGGGGTCCCCGACCCGATGCGCGCCAGCAGCATGGGGTGCCCGGGGCGCACCGCCACCCCGTCGACCAGCAGTTCGGCGCCGGCCTTCCGTAGGACGGGGTGGACGTGGTCGACGGGGCCGGAGGCGGTGCCGCCCGTGGTGACGAGGACATCGGCGGTGCTCGTGGTGACGGCCTCCAGCAGGGCCGCGGCCCCCGCCGGGTCGTCGCCGAGCCGTCGTGTGCCGATGACCTCGGCGCCCAGGCGCTCCATCCAGGGCCCGAGCATGGGGCTGAGGGCGTCGCGCACCAGACCCTCGTACGGGCGGCCCTCGGTGAGCAGCTCGTCGCCGAGCACCAGGATCTCCACGCGGGGGCGGGGCCGGGTGGTCAGCTCGTCGTACCCGGCCGCCGCGGCGAGCCCCAACACGGCCGGGGTGACCAGGGAGCCGGCCGGCAACAGCAGGTCCCCGGAGCGGCACTCCTGCCCCCGCGGGCGGATGTCCTGGCCGGTGAGGACGGGCCGGTCGGCGAAGAGCTGGGTGCCGGCCTCGCGGCAGTGCTCGCTGCGGATGACGGCGGTGGCGTCGCCGGGGATCCGGGCGCCGGTGGCGATCCGTACGGCTTCGCCGTCGATGAGGGGCTCCGGCCGCTCGGAGCCGGCCAGGACCCCGCCGCCGGCGCGCACGCTCCAGGGGCCGGGGCCCGCGACGGCCCAGCCGTCCATGGCGGAGGTGTCGAAGGACGGCAGGTCGGTCAGTGCGTCCAGGGGGGTGGCCAGGACCTCGCCGAGGGCGTCCGCGAGGGGCACGTCGTGGGTACGGGGTCGCACCCGGCTTCCGGCGTGCGCGGCGGTGTCCCGGGCCCGCTGCCAGCCGAAAGCGCGGTGGCCGCCGGCGCCGCCGCCCGCGCTGCCCGTGCCGGCGCCCTCGGGGCTGCGGCTGACCAGCGCCAGGGCCTCGTCGAGGGCCTGCTCCGCGGAGTTCGTGGGGGTCATTCGGAGCCGTTCCGTTCGGCGGTGTCGGCCGCTGCCTCGTCGGCCCACCGCAGCGCCAGGTCGGCCGCCTTGCGGGAGGCTTCGGCGACGGCCTGGGCGGGGTCGGCGCCGGTGGCGGCGGCATGCGCGGCCGCGTAGCCGACCAGGAAGGTGGTCAGGGGGGCGGCGGGCCGGGCGACGCCGTGGGCGGCGTCCCGGGCGAGGTCGAGCAGGGTCTTGGTGTCGACGGGGAGGTCGATGCCCAGCTCACTCTTGACGGCGGTGATCCATTGCTCCAACACGCTTCCATGCTCCCTGATCCGGGCACGGGCGGCGGCGAGATCGTCCCAGGTGTCGCAGTCGAAGGAGGCGAGTGGCCGGGACGTGACGCGGGCGAGGTCCAGTGCGGCGGTGAGCGCACGCAGCGGGAGCCCGGTGAGCGTGCCGTGCTCGGCGGCGAGCAGGGCGATCTCGCGGCGCAGCGGCTCGGCCCGGTAGGCGGCGACCAGCGGCTGGTCCCGGCCGTCGGGGTCCCGCAGCATCGCCCCGTCCACGACGGGGGCGTCCAGCAGGGTCCGTACGGTCTCCCGGTCGAGGAACGGCAGGTCGGCGGAGAGCACGAGGACCAGCTCGGCGGTGGTCCGGCGCAGACCGGCGTCCAGCGCGGCCACGGGGCCGCCGCCGGGCGGGTCCTCGCGGGTCCACAGGACCGGGCGCGCGGTGGCGCGGCGACCGCCGACCACGACGGTGGTCCGGGCGTCCGGGCAGGCGTCGAGGACGCGGTCGAGGAGTGCGCGGCCGCCGACGCTCAGCGCGGGCTTGTCGACCCCGCCGAGTCGTCGCGCGGCGCCGCCGGCCAGCACGATCGCGTCGTAGCTCATGCCCTTGAGTATGCGGCGGGTGGGGCGGGTGCGGCGCCGTTGCCGGGGGCGCTGCCCCCGGACCCCCGCGCCTCAAGCGCCGGCGGGGCTGGACTGGCCGGGCGGGGCCGGGACGGTCGGCGGGGCCGGGACGGTCGGCGGGGCCGGGCCGCGCCGGGGGCGTGGGCCGGACCTGCCTCTCTCGTCGTCCGCCGGAGGCTAGAGGTAGGGGCCCGAGCGGATCGCGCCGTGGCCGCCGTCCTCGTCGTCGTCGTGCGGTCCGCCCGGCGGGAGGGCGCGGCGCATCTGCTCCAACTGCGCCCGCGCCGCCATCTGCTGTGCGAACAGGGCCGTCTGGATGCCGTGGAAGAGGCCCTCCAGCCAGCCCACCAACTGGGCCTGGGCGATCCGAAGTTCGGCCTCGGAGGGAATGGCCTCCTCGGTGAACGGGAGCGACAGTCGCTCCAGTTCCTCCACGAGCTCGGGGGCCAGGCCGTCCTCCAGCTCCTTGACCGAGGCGGCATGGATGTCCTTGAGCCGGACCCGGCTCGCCTCGTCGAGAGGCGCGGCGCGTACCTCTTCCAGGAGTTGCTTGATCATGCTGCCGATCCGCATGACCTTGGCGGGCTGTTCGACCATTTCCGTCACCGGGACCTCGCGCGACTCGTCATCGGCGTCGCCGACGGCCGTCCCGTCCTGTCCCACGATCAGAACGTGCGGGGGGCTGTCCTGCGACCGTTCACTCCTCGGCATCTCCATGCCGTCATTCTCTCGCACACCTCCGTCCTCACACGGTGTGCCCCCGTACAGTCGTGATCCACCCTGTACGGGGGCACCAGCCCGGGCCCGGTCCCGGGCCCGGTCCCGGCCTACCCCGCGGCCCGGCGGGCCAGTGCGCCGCTGGAGCGGGTGACCAGGGCCGCCAGCAGGGCCGCGCCCAGCGGGACCACGACGAGCAGCCCGGCGAGGGTTTCCCACGGCAGCGAGATCGGTACGAACGGCACCGATTCCGTCATCGTCGAGAGGCCCTGCTCGATCGACTCCCGGTAGAGCGCCTCCGCTTGCCGCTGTTCCGTCAGGCGCAGGCCGATGGCGGGCAGGATTCCGGCCGCCGAGCCCAGGACGACGCCCATCAGGGCGACCACCCCGCACTGGAAACCGCTCAGCGTCCGCCGCACGCGCGGTGCCGCGCCCACCGCGGCCAGCGTCTTCAGGTCGGCCTCGGCGTCGGCCTGGGCGAGCCCGGTGGCGATGCCGGCCGCGCCGATGGTGACGAGTCCCGCGAAGACGGCGAGGGCGAGCATGACGAGGCTGTCGTCGCCCTGGTAGCCCGCCTCGATGTGCAGGGAGGACTCGACGCCCATCCGGTCGATCTCCCCGGCGATGCGCTGGCGCTGCTCGCTGGACGCCGTGCCGTCGAGGCCGAAGTACGAGCCCAGGGGCGCGGTGGCCAGCCCGGCGGCCTTGGCCGCCGCGGGCGGCAGGATCAGCTCGACGCCCCAGTTCTGGGTCGTGTCGGGCGCCAGGTGGACGGACAGGACCTTGTCCTCACCGGGCGTCTCGTCGTAGCGGCCGCGCATGACGTCGTCCTCGCCCTGTTTGGTGATGATCCGCAGGGTGAGCTTGCCGTCCTTGACCTGGCGCTTGTCGAAGGAGACGGCCTGGCCGGCCTTGAGGGCGGCCACGGAGCCCGGGTCGGTGACCGCGAGCACGCTCAGCACCTTCTCGTCACCGACGAGGACGGAGTGCTCCGTGCCGTACCGGGATTCCTGGCAACGCCAGTCCTGGCGCAGTTCCTTGCGCCGCGCCTCGGAGAAGGCCTCGATGCCCTTGACGTCCTCGTAGAGCGGGCAGCGCTGCTCCTTGGGCGTGATGAGCTCGATGCGGCCGCAGCCGGGGTCCGAGGAGAACGACTCGCAGCCCGGCTTGCCGACGACCAGCCGGTCGATGTCCGCCCGCTGGACCAGCGGCAGTTCCTTGGCGAGGGCCTCGCGCAGCGCGGGCACCTCCTTGTACGCGCTGTTGTCTCTGACCGTCAGCAGCCCCGTTCCGTGCGGCAGTTCGGCCCGGTACTCGTGGCGCATCTGGGCGTCGAAGCTCTGCTGGTACGTCGCCACGGCGACGGTTCCGGCGACGGCGGCCAGCACGGCGGCCACGGCGGGGGCCGTACGCCCGCGGTTGCGTACGGCGTCGCGCAGCGCGAGCCGCGGCGACAGCGGCAGCCACCGCCCGAGCCGGCCGAACAGGCCGACCAGGACCGGGGTGAGGGCGACGAGGCCGAGTTCGGCGAGGGCGCTGCCGCCCGCCACGACGGTGCTGCCCAGATCCGAGGTGGTGCCGTAGAGGGCGATCGCGACGCCGGCGGCGATGGCGATCAGGCCGATGACGGGCAGCACCCGGTTGGCGCGGCGGACGCCGCGGCGGCCGGTGAGCGAGGCCAGCACGGTCTGGCGGGAGGCGGTGACGGCCGGGACGATCGCGGCGAGCAGGCCGGTGACCACGGCGAGCAGGGCGATGCCGACCAGTTCCAGCGGGCGGAAGTCGAAGCCGCCGAAGCGGTTGCCGAGCGACTCCTCCAGCACCGGTCGCAGCACGACGGTGAGCAGGACGCCGATGACGGTGCCGATGACGGCGGCGACGGCGCCGAGGACCAGGCCGCCGGAGAGCACGATGGAGCGGATGTGGCGCCGGTCGCCGCCGTTGGCGCCGACCAGGCCCAGCTGGCGGCGCGAGCGGCGGGCGCCGACCGCGAAGGCCGGTCCGGCGAGCAGGCAGATCTCCAGCATGGCCAGGCCCACGACGGTGGCCAGGATGGCCATCTGGACGGTCTTGTTGCCGTCCCGCTCGGACTTCGCACTCGGCTCGTTCCGGTAGAGCGGGACCTCGGAGTCGGCGGGCGGGTGGAGGACGACGGCGCGGGAGACGACGATCAGGCCCTTGGTGTTGGCCGCCTGGACCGCGTCCCAGGTGACGCCTGCGCCGCCGACCTTGACCAGGTACTTGTCGTCGGCGGTCACCGTGCGCCCGCCGGACGCCGTCAGCGCCTTGTTCAGCGGGGCGATCAGCGTCCCGGGCGGGGCGATGATCTCGGGGCGTCCGAGTTCGTCCGGCAGCTCGTAGGCGCCGACGATCTTGTACGGGGAGGTGGCGCCGCGCGGGGTGACCGAGGAGCCGACGAAGAGACCGGACTCCTTCAGGAAGGCCTGGGTGGCGATGACCTCGCCCGGTGCCTCGGGCAGTTGGCCGCGGTTGAGCGTGATCATGCCCTTCACCAGGGGGCTGTGCGTGTCGAGTTCGCGCAGCTGGGTGTCGAGCAGCCCGTGCGTGGTGCGGACCTTGGTGTAGCCGGTGCTGTCCTTGAGGACCTGGGCGCCGGGCGGGAGCAGGGACTCCACCGGTTCCGGCTTCTCCCGCGTGGCCTTCGAGGGGTCGTAGTCCTTGTAGCCGCCGACGGGCAGGGACCTCGTGCCGTCGGGGCTCTGGTAGATGGGCCCGGACATGTGCGATTGGCTCACCCGGGCGTCGGCGGTGCCGATCATCCGGGTGAGGGCCTGCTCGGGGGAGAGTTCGGCGCTGCGCAGCGTGAGGTCGGCCGCGCTCACTCCGACGATCGGCAGGGCGAGCATCGCGAGGACGAGGGAGCTGCGGCCCTTGGCGCGCCAGGCGTCGCGGCGGGCTATGCGCAGGGCCGCCACCCAGGAGTGGTACCAGCCTTGGAGCGGAGCGGTCACTGGCCGGCCGCCTGCCCGGAGAGGAGGGAGTCGGCGTGGCTGCGCAGGGTCTCGTCGACCACGCTGCCGTCGCGCAGGAAGACCACGCGGTCGGCCCAGGCGGCGAACCGCGGTTCGTGCGTGACGAGGATCCCGGCGGCGCCCGCGTCGCAGCGGGCGCGCAGCAGGGCGAGGACGGACTCGCCGGTCTCGGAGTCCAGGGCGCCGGTCGGCTCGTCGGCCAGGACCAGGCGGCGGTCGCCCACGAGGGCGCGGGCGATGGCCACGCGCTGCTGCTGGCCGCCGGACATCTCGTCGGGGAAGCGGTTGGCGAGCTGGCCGAGGCCCATTTCCTCCAGCGCGGCGAGCGCGGAGGCGCGCGCCTTGCGGGCGGAGGTCCCGTCGAGCTCCCGGGGCAGTGCCACGTTCTCCGCGGCGGTGAGGGCCGGTATCAGGTTGTAGTCCTGGAAGACGTACCCGATGCTGCGACGGCGCAGGGCGGCCAGCTGCTTGCGGCTCGCCGTGGTGATGTCGGTGCCCTCAACGATCACCCGGCCGCTGCTCGGGATGTCGAGGCCGCCCGCGAGGGTGAGCAGCGTGGACTTGCCGGAGCCGGAGGGGCCCATCACGGCGACGAGTTCGCCGGGGAAGACCGAGAGGTCGATCCCGCGCAGGGCGTGCACCTCGGTGGCGCCGCTGCCGTGCGTGCGGACGAGTCGGTCCAACTGCAGTACGGGCTGTTGGGGCTGGGGCTGGGGCTGGGGCTGGTCAGGCATGGAGTGTCCCCCCTGGAACGGTGGTTCAGCCACGGCGCGTACGAGCGGTACGGGGCGGGGTGGTGGTCGGGGTCTCGGCTGCGGCGGCCTGGGGCGGTTCGGGTTCCGCGGCTCTCCGGTCGGCCGGCAGGGAGAGCCGGACGAGCCGGGCTTCGCAGTGGTCGAGCCAACGGGCCTCGGCCTCGGTCTGGAAGATCAGCTGTTCCAGTACGAGCAGCCAGGCCACGTCGTCGCGCTCGTGGGACCGGCCGCTCTCGACCGCGGCGAGCGCCGTGGCCTTGAGCCGGGTGTAGTCCTGCATCGCCTTGATCGTGGCGTGCCGTTGGGACTGGATGACGGCGCGGATGTCCACGCCGGGGGCGCCGACGGCCATGGCGAGCTTGATGGACAGCTCGTCGCGGGGCGGATTGGCCCGGTCGACGGGGCGCCCGTACCACTGGAGCAGCTCGGTGCGCCCGGTGTCGGTGATGGCGTACAGGGTGTGGCCGGCGGCGTCCTCGCCGTCAGGGGCGACGAGGCCGTCCCGTTCGAGACGGGCGAGGGTCGTGTACACCTGCCCGACGTTGAGCGGCCAGGTGGAGCCGGTGCGGGATTCGAACTCGGTGCGCAGCTGGGAGCCGTACCGAGGACCCCGTTCCAGCAGGGCGAGTAGCCCGTGACGGATCGACATACTCGGTATGTATACCGAGTATGTTCACTTCCGGCAACCGTCCTGAGGCGTACGTCGCGCGGGGGACGCCGCCCGGAGGGGGAGGGTTCGGGAGGGGTGCGGGAGGGGTGCGGGAGGGGTCCGGGCCGCTCAGAGCCCCCGGCGCAGACGCATCCCGAGGTAGCCGAGGCCGAGGCCCATCAGGGCGAATCCGGTGCCGAGCGGCAGTATGTGCGCGGCCAGGTCGGCGGCCCGGTCGTTGGGTGCTTCGTCGAGGGCGCTGACCGTCGACGACGGCGGGCTCGGCGCGGCGACGGCGGTGGTCGGCCGCGGCGGTGGGGGTGGCAGCGGGGGCGGTGGGGGCGGGGTGGCCCCGGTGCGCCCGGTCTGCCCGGTCTGACCGGTGTGCGGGGGTCGCGCCGGCAGCAGCGGCTGGGAGGCCACCGTCAACTCCGGGTCGGCGGGCTCGCCGACCGGCCGCCCGGGGCGCTCGCGCCCGACTCCGGCGACGCTGCCGGCCAGTTCCTCGTAGGGGTCGTCGGGCGAGGCGGGTGCGGCGGGTGTGGCGGGTGCGGCGGGTGCGGTGACCTGGCGGGCCTGGGTGAGGAAGGGGCCGGCGTACGCGGAAGCGGTGGGCGCGAGCGCGGTGGCGGCGAGGGCTGCGCAGGCCAGCCAGTGCGCCGGGCGGAAGCCTTGGATCACGGGGAGCCCCTCCCGTCCCGAGCCACGAGCTGCTCGCTGCTCGCTGCGCGTCAGAGATATGCGCCCAGATTTACATAGTGGGGCAAAACCGGCATCCCGGGCGCCCCATCGGGGTGCCCGGGATGCCGGTGTGTCGGACTGCGCCGCGCGCTATTCGGGGTTGCCGGTCGACACGGTCAGCGTGTACTCCATGCCTTCCTTGTCGACCTTCTCGCCGGCGGCCGGGGACTGGAACAGCACCGTGTCCTTGCCGTACACGGCCTCGTCCTTGTAATCGATCTTGTACTTGCCGCGCGAGGCCTGGATGCACTCCTTCACGGAGAGCAGGTTCTTGTACTTGAAGTCCGGCGCCGAGTACTTGCCGGCCTCGCTGTAGTGCTTCACCGGCTCCGTGCACTTCTTCGGGTCGATCGTGCGCGTCAGGTCGGGCCCCTTGTACCCGGCCTTCGCGGAGGCCGGCGCGGATGCCGAGTTCCCCGGGTCCGCCGTGGTGCCGCCCTTGTCCTTGTCGTCCCCGTTCATCGAGATCGCCGTGATCAGACCGCCGACGGCCAGCAGGGCCACCACGATCGCTCCGATGACCACCGGACTGCTCCGCTTGCCGTCACCGGACGCCGCGGACGACGAGCTCGTCGGGGAGATCGTGTACGGCGGCGGGGTATGCGGCGCGTACTGCTGCTGCGGCGGGGGCGTGTGCGGGTAGGCGTAGCCGCCCTGTGCGTGCTGGGGGGCCGGCGTGGGTGCGTACGGGGTCTGCGGCGGTGTCTGCGGCGTCTGGTACGGCTGCTGCACCGACTGCGGGGGAGCCTGGTACCCGGCCTCCACCGGCGGGAACACGGTCGAGGCCACGCCCGCGCCACTGCTCAGCGGCCCCTGGCCCTGCACGATGACCGGCGCCCCGGTCTGCCCGGAGCCCAGCACCCGTGCGACCTCGTCGCCCATGGCCGCGGCCGTGGGGAAGCGCTCGTTCGGGTTCTTCTTCAGCGCCCGCGCCACCAGCGCGTCCATCGCCGGGGTCAGCGACCGGTTGATGGAGGACGGGGCGACCGGTTCCTCCTGCACGTGGGCGTAGGCGATGGCCAACGGCGAGTCCGCGTCGAACGGGATCCGCCCGGTCAGCAGCTGGAACAGCATGATGCCGACCGAGTAGAGGTCGGAACGGGCGTCGACCCCGCGCCCCAGCGCCTGTTCGGGCGAGAGGTACTGGGGGGTGCCGACGACCATGCCGGTCTGCGTCATCGAGGTGACCCCCGACTGCATGGCGCGGGCGATGCCGAAGTCCATCACCTTGACCACGCCGCGCTTGTTCACCATGACGTTGCCGGGCTTGATGTCGCGGTGGACGAGCCCCATCTCGTGGCTGGTCTCCAGGGCGGCCAGCACGTCGGCCGTCACCTTCAGCGCCTTGTCCGCCGGCATGGCCCCGTGCCGGCGGATGTCCTCCTCCAGCACCGAGCCCAGCGGCTGGCCCTCCACGTATTCCATGACGATGTACGGCATCACCGCGCCGTCGCCCGCGGCGGCGCCGCCGAACGTCACTTCGCCTTCACCGGTGTCGAACACCGAGACGATGTTCGTGTGCGACAGTTTCGCTACAGCCTGGGCCTCGCGGCGGAAACGTTCGCGGAAGGACTGCTCGCGGCCGAGGTCGCTGTGCAGCGTCTTGATGGCGACCTGCCGGTCGAGGGCCGAGTCGTACGCCAGGTACACGGACGCCATGCCGCCCGCACCCAGCAAGTCCCTTAGCTGGTAACGGCCACCGGCCAAAGAGCCGCCCGCGTACTGGCCCTGAGTGCCGTCCTGGCTCATGACTGTTGCTCCCCCTCGGGATGTGTTCCCACGCCGCTGGCCGGGCGCATATGGCGCCCAGTCTGCCCCAGGGCAAGCCCACGTCAAGCCGGGTACCCGTTCCGTGACCACACGGGCACAGGCGGCCTTGTCCGAACGGTGACCGGTTCCGAGGCTGTAGCGTTCACCGGAGCACCGACGAAGAGGACTACCGCTGAGCGGCGGCCGAGAGATACGACGGCGAGGACTGATGGCACCCGAACCCGATGGAAACGGCGCCGGGATGACCGATGGTCCTGAGCAATGGGGCGCCGGCGGCCTGGTGGGAGACGGCCGGTACCGGATGACGCACCGGCTGGGCCGCGGCGGCATGGCCGAGGTGTTCGCGGCCGAGGACGTCCGACTGGGCCGTACCGTCGCCGTGAAGCTGCTGCGCGCGGACCTCGCCGAGGACCCGGTGTCCAAGGCCCGCTTCACCCGCGAGGCGCAGTCCGTCGCCGGACTCAACCACCACGCCGTCGTCGCCGTATACGACTCGGGCGAGGACCGGGTCGGCCCGAACACCGTCCCGTACATCGTCATGGAGCTCGTCGAGGGCCGCACCATCCGCGACCTCCTGCTCAGCGCGGAGGCCCCGGGACCCGAGCAGGCGCTCATCATCACCTCGGGCGTGCTCGAAGCCCTCGCGTACTCGCACCAGCACGGCATCGTGCACCGCGACATCAAGCCCGCGAACGTCATCATCACCGAGACGGGCGCGGTCAAGGTGATGGACTTCGGCATCGCCCGCGCCCTGCACGGCGCCCAGTCGACGATGACCCAGACCGGCATGGTCATGGGCACCCCGCAGTACCTGTCGCCCGAGCAGGCCCTCGGCAAGGCCGTCGACCACCGCTCCGACCTCTACGCGACCGGCTGCCTGCTCTACGAACTGCTCGCGCTGCGTCCCCCGTTCACCGGCGAGACCCCGCTGTCGGTGGTCTACCAGCACGTCCAGGACGCGCCGGTGCCGCCCTCCCAGCTGCCGGAGGGACGTCACCTTCCGCAGGAGCTCGACGGCCTGGTCATGCGCTCCCTCGCCAAGGATCCGGACGACCGGTTCCAGAGCGCCGAGGAGATGCGCGGGTTGGTCCAGTACGCACTCCAGATGCTGCACGACGAGGGGCCGAACACCGGCACCTGGGGCACCGGCCCGGTCACCATGTCACTGCCGCACGGGCGGGGCGGCGCCGCCGCCACTACGGCCATGCCCGTGCCCGGGGCCGGTGGGCAGCAGTACGGGGCGCACGCCTCGACCTCGCAGTTCCAGGCGCCGATGGTGCCGTCGCTGAACCCGGACGACGGCTCGGCCTTCCCCGGCGGCCCCGGCCCGGTCGGCAACGGCGGCTACGGCGGTTACGACGGGTACGACGACCGCGGTGGCGGCGGCAGCCGCTGGAAGGCGTGGCTGTTCGCCGTCCTCGCGATCGTCGCGATCATGGGCGGTGTGGCCTACGCCGTCAACAGCATGGGCAAGGTCGACAACAAGAAGCCGGAGAACACCCAGAGCACCCCGGGCGACGAGCCGAGCAAGTCCGCGTCCCCGAACGTCACCCAGGCGCCGCAGACCCAGGACAACAGCCCGGCCACCAACGACAATTCGCCAGCGCCGACCCGTAGCCGTCAGCAGAGCTTCAGTCCGACGCCGACGGTCACCGCGACGCACTCGCCGACGGGTACGGCTTCGCCGAGCGCCTCGTCGACGGCGAAGCCTTCGACGTCGCCGTCGACGAAGCCCTCGACGTCCGCGTCGACGAAGCCCACGGAGACGAGCGGCGGCGCAGCCGCCGGCGGCGCCGGCGCGGGTGGCGCCGGCGGTGGCGGCGCGGGTGGCACCACCAACTCGGAGGAGTGAGACGGATGTGCGGACGGGCCCGGCGGAATCAATTCCGCCGGGCCCGTTCCCGTATCCGCGTGAGTGCGGGTCAGCGTGCGTGCTGGTACTGCCGGTCCGGAATCCGGGCGAGCGAGTGCACGGTGACGAACTGGGGTTCGATCCGCATGGAGACAGGATCGAACACCTGGTCGTCGATGAAATGCGGAACCGGACCAAAGAGCTCCAGCTCGGCGTTGGTGGGCTCGACGACCTGCGCCGTTCCGGTGAACTGGACCGACCAGAGCTCGGGGTCCGGCGAATTGGAATTGTCGGCCCCGTAGGCCACCACACTGCCGTTGCAGGCCTGGTGGTAGCCGAAACCGGAATGCATTCTCAAGAGCACCCTGCCGTCCACCACGATGTGCCGGGCGAGCGCGAGGAAGGGCGGCCCGCCCCGAGGACCGGGGACGTTGGTCCCGAACGGAACGCCGGGCCCCGTGGAACCCGTACCGTCGCGGCGCGGACGGCGGCGGGGGTCAGCGCCGTTCGGCCTGCAGGCGGGCCACGTAGGCCGCGGCCTGGGAGCGGCGCTCCATGCCCAGCTTGGAGAGCAGGCTGGAGACGTAGTTCTTGATGGTCTTCTCCGCCAGGTGCAGCCGCTCGCCGATGACGCGGTTGGTCAGGCCCTCGCCGATCAGGTCGAGGATCTTCCGCTCCTGCTCGGTGAGGGCCGCGAGACGGTCGTCGCCCCGGCCGTTCCTGCCGCCGTCGCGCAGCCGCTCCAGCACGCGGGCGGTGGCGACCGGGTCCAGCAGCGACTTGCCGGCGGCGACATCGCGCACGGCGCTCAGCAGCTCATTGCCGCGGATCGCCTTGAGCACGTAACCGGAAGCGCCGGCCATGATCGCGTCGAACAGTGCCTCGTCGTCGGCGAAGGAGGTCAGCATCAGGCATTTGACGTCCTCGTCCTGCGAGCGCACCTCGCGGCAGACCTCCACGCCGCTGCCGTCGGGGAGCCGCACGTCGAGGACGGCCACGTCGGGCCGGGTGGCGGGGATGCGGACCAGCGCGTCGGCGGCGGTACCGGCTTCGCCGACGATCTCGATGTCCTCTTCGACCGACAAGAGCTCGTGGACGCCCCGACGCACCACTTCGTGGTCGTCCAGGAGGAATACCTTGATTTTTCCGTCTTCGCGCACGAAGTCAGTTTCACACACTCACCCCTTCCCTGCCGGAGTTACCCGGGATAACGTGCCGTTGTTCCCGGCCCCTGCAAGGCTGTGACCAGTGGTTGTTCCCGTTGCTACGTTTTTACTAGGAAATCCAAGCAAAAACGCAGGTCAAACGGGGTTTCGCAGTTATGCGGCGCACTGGGTAACGTGCATTGCGCAGGGCACTCGCCGGGACACCTGTCACGCCTGAATCCCCGTACGCGAGGCGCACCCACCCCGTGCGCTCGTTACGGATACAGGTGAGCCGCACTGGACCCCGGAGAACCCGGGTGCCGGACCGACGGAGGAGCACACGTGACCGTGGAGAGCACTGCCGCGCGCAAGCCGCGACGCAGCAGCGGCACCAAGCGGGCGGCAGGCGCGGCGAACGCCGCCGCCAAGCCCGCCGCTGCCACCGCGCAGACGCAGGACGCCGTACCTCAGCTCGTACAGCTGCTGACGCCCGAAGGGGACCGCGTCGACAACGCGGAGAACGCCGAGTTCGCCCCCTTCGTCGCCGACATCACCACCGAGGACCTGCGCGGGCTGTACCGCGACATGGTCATGACCCGTCGGTTCGACGGTGAGGCGACCGCCCTGCAGCGTCAGGGCGAGCTGGGCCTGTGGGCCTCGCTGCTCGGCCAGGAGGCCGCGCAGATCGGCTCCGGCCGGGCGCTGAACGACGAGGACTACGTCTTCCCGACGTACCGCGAGCACGGCGTGGCCTGGTGCCGCGGGGTCGACCCGACCAACCTGCTCGGCATGTTCCGCGGCGTGAACCACGGCGGCTGGGACCCGAACACCAACAACTTCCACCTCTACACGATCGTCATCGGCTCGCAGACGCTGCACGCGACCGGTTACGCGATGGGTGTGGCCAAGGACGGCGCGGACTCCGCGGTCATCGCCTACTTCGGTGACGGCGCGTCCAGCCAGGGTGACGTCGCGGAGGCGTTCACCTTCTCCGCCGTCTACAACTCCCCCGTGGTGTTCTTCTGCCAGAACAACCAGTGGGCGATCTCCGAGCCCACCGAGCGCCAGATGCGCGTGCCGCTCTACCAGCGCGCGCAGGGCTTCGGCTTCCCGGGCGTGCGCGTCGACGGCAACGACGTGCTGGCCTGCCTGGCCGTGACCCGCTGGGCCCTGGACCGGGCCCGCCGCGGCGAGGGCCCGACCCTGGTCGAGGCGTTCACGTACCGCATGGGCGCGCACACCACCTCCGACGACCCGACGAAGTACCGTCGGGACGAGGAGACGGCGGCCTGGGAGGCCAAGGACCCGATCCTGCGCCTGAAGGCCCACCTGCTGGCCACCGGGGGCGCCGACGAGGCGTTCTTCACGGAGCTGGAGGCGGAGAGCGAGGCCATGGGCAAGCGCGTGCGCGAAGCCGTGCGCGCCATGCCCGACCCGGACACCATGGCGATCTTCGAGAACGTCTACGCGGACGGGCACGCGCTCGTCGACGAGGAGCGCGCCCAGTTCGCCGCCTACCTCGCGTCCTTCGAGGAGGGTCACTGATGGCTGTCGAGAAGATGTCGATCGCTAAGGCGCTCAACGAGTCGCTGCGCAAGGCCCTGGAGCAGGACCCCAAGGTCCTGATCATGGGTGAGGACGTCGGCAAGCTGGGCGGTGTCTTCCGGATCACCGACGGCCTGCAGAAGGACTTCGGCGAGGAGCGGGTCATCGACACCCCGCTCGCCGAGTCGGGCATCGTCGGCACCGCCATCGGCCTGGCCCTGCGCGGGTACCGGCCGGTCGTGGAGATCCAGTTCGACGGTTTCGTCTTCCCCGCGTACGACCAGATCGTCACGCAGCTCGCGAAGATGCACGCGCGCGCCCTGGGCAAGGTCAAGATGCCCGTCGTCGTGCGCATCCCGTACGCGGGCGGCATCGGCGCGGTCGAGCACCACAGCGAGTCCCCCGAGGCGCTCTTCGCGCACGTGCCGGGCCTCAAGGTGGTCTCCCCCTCGAACGCGAGCGACGCCTACTGGATGCTCCAGCAGGCGATCCTCAGCGACGACCCGGTGATCTTCTTCGAGCCGAAGCGCCGCTACTGGGACAAGGGCGAGGTCGACTTCGACGCCATCCCCGGTGAGCTGCACAAGGCGCGCGTGAGCCGCGAGGGCTCGGACGTCACCCTGGCCGCCTACGGCCCGATGGTGAAGGTCTGCCTGGAGGCCGCGGCCGCGGCCGCCGAGGAGGGCAAGTCGGTGGAGGTCCTCGACCTGCGCTCGATGTCCCCGGTCGACTTCGACGGGATCCAGGCCTCGGTCGAGAAGACCCGTCGGCTCGTGGTGGTCCACGAGGCGCCGGTGTTCCTCGGCGTGGGCGCGGAGGTCGCCGCTCGCATCACGGAGCGGTGCTTCTACCACCTGGAGGCGCCGGTCCTGCGCGTGGGCGGTTTCCACGCCCCGTACCCGCCGGCCCGCCTGGAGGACGAGTACCTGCCCGGCCTGGACCGGGTGCTCGACGCCGTCGACCGCTCGCTGGCGTACTAGGAGACCCGCGTCATGACCATCCGCGAATTCAAAATGCCCGATGTGGGCGAGGGCCTCACCGAGGCCGAGATCCTCAAGTGGTACGTCCAGCCCGGCGACACGGTCACCGACGGTCAGGTCGTCTGCGAGGTCGAGACGGCCAAGGCCGCCGTGGAACTGCCGATCCCGTTCGACGGCGTCGTGCACGCGCTCCTCTTCGAGGAGGGCACCACGGTCGACGTCGGCCAGGTGATCATCTCGGTGCAGACCGGCGAGGCGGAGGCTCCGGCCCCCGCCGCCGCGGCGGCCGCGGCTCCGGCCGCCGCCGAGCCGGCCCCGGCCGCCCGCCAGCCCGTCCTGGTCGGCTACGGAGTCTCCGAGTCCTCCACCAAGCGCCGCCCCCGCAAGGCCGCTCCGGCGCCCGCCGTGGCCGCGCAGAACGGTACGGCGGCCCCGGTGGCCGCCCCCGAGGCCCCGGCCGCCCCGGCGCCGCTCCCCGCCGTTCCGGCGCAGCCGACCGGCGAGCGGCCGCTGGCCAAGCCGCCGGTGCGCAAGCTGGCCAAGGACCTCGGCATCGACCTGGCCTCGGTGGTCCCCACCGGTGACGGCGGGGTCGTGACCCGGGAGGACGTGCACGCTGCGGCCGCCGCGGCGATCGCCCCGCAGGCCGCCGCGCCCGTGGCGGCTCCGGCCGCCGCCCCGGCCGCCGTGGCCGCGCCCGTCGCGGTGGTCGCGGCCCCCGCGGCCGACGCCTCGGCGCGGGAGACCCGCATCCCGGTCAAGGGCGTCCGCAAGGTCACCGCGCAGGCCATGGTCGGCTCGGCCTTCACCGCGCCGCACGTCACCGAGTTCATCACCTTCGACGTGACGCGCACGATGAAGCTGGTCCAGGAGCTCAAGGCCGACCCGGACCTCGCGGGGCTGCGGGTCAATCCGCTGCTGCTCATCGCCAAGGCCGTGCTGGTGGCCATCCGCCGCAACCCGGACGTCAACGCGTCCTGGGACGAGGCGGCCCAGGAGATCGTGCTCAAGCACTACGTCAACCTGGGCATCGCGGCGGCCACTCCGCGCGGGCTGATCGTCCCGAACATCAAGGACGCGCACGCCAAGACCCTCGGCGAGCTGTCGGAGTCCCTGTCCTCGCTGGTCGTCACGGCCCGCGACGGAAAGACCTCCCCGGCGGACATGCAGAACGGCACGATCACCCTCACCAACGTCGGCGTCTTCGGCGTCGACACCGGTACGCCGATCCTGAACCCCGGCGAGTCCGCGATCCTCGCGGTCGGCGCGATCAAGCTCCAGCCGTGGGTCCACAAGGGCAAGGTGAAGCCGCGCCACGTCACCACCCTGGCGCTGTCGTTCGACCACCGTCTCATCGACGGCGAGCTCGGCTCCAAGTTCCTCGCCGACATCGCGGCGGTCCTGGAACACCCCCGCCGCCTGGTCACCTGGTCGTAGCGGCACGTACGACGCCCCACCCGATGGCCGGTCTCCCTCGCGGAGGCCGGCCATCGGCCGTGGCGGGCCCCCGGCGGGCCCCGGCCGCGGGGGAAACCCCCTGGTCGGGTGGTGAACCCCGTGTGATCATCGCCGGATGATCTTTCGTGCTGCCGCCGCGGACCCCGCGGACCTGGACCGTGCCGTCGCCCACCCGGCCGACGGCCCCGTGCCCGCCCTGACCGCCGAGCGGATCCGTGAGGAGCTCGCGGAGGACCAGATCCGGCCCGAATGGATCTGGCTGGCCGAGGACGAGGACGGGCGGATCCTCGCCCGGGCCCTGTGGTGGGGGCGCGCCGACAGCGAGCGGCCCGTCGCGCTCGACTGCCTCCAAGTGCGCAGGGACGTCCCCGACCCGGCCGAGGTCGCCGCCGGGCTGCTGGAAGCCGGGCACGCCGCCTTCGGCAAGCGGCCGGGCTACCACCTCTCGCTGCCCCGCGACTGGCGGGAGCAGCCGGAGCTCGCCGCGGCCGTCGCCTGGCGCCGGGAGGCCGCGACCGCGGCCGGGCTGACGCGCGAGATCGAGCGCCTGCGCTACGAGTGGACCCCGGACGCCGGCACCGCGGAGCCCACCGGCCGGCTCGTCTTCCGCGAGGGCACCGACGAGGAGGTGCTGGACGCCTTCGTCCGGCTCTCCCGCGACAGCCTCGACCTGGCCACCCGGCACGAACTGGAGCTGATGGACGCCGAGCAGCTGGCCCGCGAGGACCTCGAGTTCTACCTCGACTGCCCCGGCGAGCGCTCCTGGTGGCGCCTGGCCCACCTCCCGGACGGCCGCCTCGCGGGTCTGGCCATCCCCTCGGCGACCCCGTACCACCGCAACGTCGGCTACCTCGGCGTCGTACCGGAGCAGCGCGGCCAGGGGCTGATCGACGAGATCCTCGGCGAGATCACCCGCTTCCACGCCTCCGAAGGCGCCGGGCGCATCACCGCGACCACGGACACCGTCAACGTGCCGATGGCCGCCGCCTTCGACCGTGCCGGCTACGAGGTCACCGAGATCCGGCTCGTCCTGGAGGCACCGTCCGGGTGAAGCCTCCACGGCCGAAGTCTCCACGGCTCCCGTGAGCGCGGGCGGCCGCCCCGGGAGGTAACCTCCGCCCGGGGAAGGGGGCGCGGGTGTCCATCGCCGAATTGCAGGTGTACTCCGTCGAGGAGGCCGACGTCACGGGCGGGGTGTGCGTGGTCCGCTGCGTCGGCGGGGTGGCGCGGGCCGGACAGGTCTACGCCGTCGGGGAATCCAGGATCGGCCTGCGCCGCATCGAGCGTCACGGGCGGGCCGTCGGCTCCTTCGACGCCGGGCACGTCGCGAGGGTCCACCTCGCGGGCGCCATGGTCGCGCTGCTCACCCGGGGACAGGTGCTCACCTCGGTGCCGCCCGACGGGCACTCGCTGGAGGAGCTGGAAGCCTGGCTGGCCACCGGCCCGCCGCTGCGGGACGAACCGCACCCGCGGACCCTGCGCGTCCTGGCCGGGGTGCGGATGCGGGACGAGCGGCTGCCGGACGGGATCCGGCTGCGCTGGGGCCGGATCGCGCTGGCCGCCACCCATCGCTGCGCGCGGGCCGAGGGCGGGTCCGATCTGCTCCGGGCGCCCGAACTGGCCTCCGTGCAGGTCTACTTGATCCAGCAGTTCGGCCCGGACGAGGGCGGTGACCCGGCCGCCCTGTGCCGGGAACTGTTGGCGCTGATGGACCTGACCCCGGAGCAGGCCGCGGCGCAGGGCCGGGTCTGGCGGGACCTCCCCTACCACCGGATCCGGCACCTGCGCCGGATCAAGGGCCTGATCCCGTTGCTGGTGCTCGTGCGGCCCCACCTCGCGGAGGCCGACCCCTCGACGCAGGCGATCGACGCCTGGGCGGCGGTCCGGCCCGGCCTTCCCTGAGGGCTGCCGGGCCGATCCGACAGGACCTAGCGGGCCGCGTTGCCGAGGACCTTGGTCGGGGTGATGCGGACGACCACCCGGACGTTCTCGGCCGGGGCCTCGGCGTACTCCTTGCCGGCGCCCGGGCCCATGTACTCCTCGGCGATGCGCACGGCCACCGCCCGGCCGACGTCCTCGGTGACGGTGGCCGTGCCGCGGATCTCGGCGTAGAGGAAGGGATTGGCCAGGTCGAAGACGGTGATGCCGACCCGCCCGTCCCGGACGATGTTGCGCTCCTTGCGGCGGCCCTGCTCGGTGGAGACCAGCAGGTCGCCGCCGTCACGGGTCACCCAGATCACCGAACTCTGCGGGCTTCCGTCGGGGTTGATGGTCGACAGGACGGCGGGGTGCGGCGCGTCGAGCAGCCCCCGCACGGTCTCGTTCAGCTCAACAGTCATGGCGGCGAGGCTAGTCGGGGACCTCGTGGCCCGCCGCCGGTTTCCGGCCCCGGCCGCCGACTACCCGAGGTCGGACACCATCCGGACATGGCTAGTTCCAGGGGATGTTGAGCCAGGGGCTGGCCGGGTCGGTCGTCAGCGCGAGGTGGGCGGCGAGGGCGGTCGTGTACCAGGTGCCGAACTCCTCCTCGTCGAAGTGCAGGCACCGGCCGAGGACGTACCCGGCGGAGAACTCCGCCCACGAGCGGTACGCGTCGCGCGCCGCCTCCCCGGCGCGCAGTACGGCCTTCTCGGCCTCGGCGACGGTCCCGTAGCGGCAGCCGACGCCCCAGCGGGCCATCTGTGAGGCCCGGCCGATGTCCCAGCCCTCCACGGAGCGGACCCAGCCGTCTCCGGGGAGCAGGCCGTCGGCCCGGAAGCGCTGCTCGTAGCGGGTGATCCGGCCGATGAGGCGTTTGACGCCGGCTATCTCCCCCTCGATCTCGGCGACCGGCCGCGGCTGGGCGACGGTGACCCCGTCGGGGGTGAGTTGCGGCTCGGCGGCGCGTTCGGCGCTGCGGCGCAGGCTCGCCTCGGCGGCGTGCCGCCAGTGCTCGATGTCCACCGGCCCGGCGAAGTCGGAGGCGAGGGCCCGGCGAACGCGGAGCGCGTACTCCCAGACGGGGCTGACCATCCCGCGGTCCAACAGCGTCTCCAGGGTGAAGAGCCAGTCGGACCGGTCGGTGATGCTCCAGCTCTTCGCGACGCGGCGGCGTTCGTACTGGTAGCCGCTGCCGTGGTAGGCGAGGGAGTTCCAGAACTCACCGTTGGTGACGGCGAGATGACCGCCGACGGCGAGGCCGTGGGCGACGGGCCCGTGCAGCGGGCCGCCGGTGAACAGGGCGTGGACCTTGCCCTCGGGCAGGCCGTAGTGGGGGGCGGCCTCCGCATGGGCGCGCCAGCGGGCCAGGTCGGCGGGGGTGGTCGTGAGGTAGGCCTCGCTGGGGGAGCCCGGGTTGACGGCGAGGAAGGCGGGGTCGTCGGCGGCCCAGACCTTGGCGAACCAGCGCAGGCTGCGCGACTCGTAGACCGTCTCGGGGGTGGGGGCGGGCAGCATTCCGGCGGTGTGGACGACGAGCATCCGGTCCGGGGTGGCGTGGAAGAACACCGAGTCGGGGTGTGCGTCGGACCGCGCGCGGGACTGCGCCACGTACAGCGGCGAACGGGCCAGTACGTCGAAGTACGCGGCCCAGTCGCCGGAGGACTTGGCCCCGTACAGCTCTCTCTCGATGGCGCTCGGCGCGCTCCACGTCCCCATACGGCCCGACCCTATACGGGCTCCCTCGGGCCCCCCGCGGGGCGCGGGGGAGCCCGAGGGGGCGTCCTCAGCCCTCGACGACGGGGGTCAGGCCGTCCAGGAGGGCCCCCAGGCCGAGGTCGAAGAGCGCGTCCAGCCGCAGGTCGTAGCCGTCCTCGAAGGATCTGACCACCTTGGCGAAGGTCGGGAAGCGGCCGGAGTCCATCAGTTCCTGGAGGACGGGGGCGCGGCTGTCCATCCACTGGTCCTCCGACTGGCCGGTGGTCGCCTCGGCGTCGGCCTCCAACTCCAGGTGGACCGCCAGGCCGTGCACGTGGCTGTAGAGCAGGACGTGGATGTCGAAGAGGGTGGTCGGGTCGAGCCCGCGTCCGTCGAGGGCGCTCAGCATCCACTCGCCGTGGACCAGCAGGTTGGGCACCAGCAACGGGCGGGTGAGGGAGCCGACCCGGGCCAGCCACGGGTGTTTGCGGTACAGCTGCCACAAGGTCCGGCCGCCCGCCTCGATGCGCGCCCGCCAGTCCTCGGGGGCGCCGGCGTAGGCGTCGGCGGGGTGGGCCTCGCCGTACGCGGCGTCGGCCATGAGCAGGACCAGGTCCTCCTTGCTCGGCACGTACCGGTAGGTCGACATCGCCGCGACACCGAGCCGGGCCGCGACACCGCGCATGGAGAGCGCCGCGAGCCCTTCGGCATCGGCGATCTCGACGGCGGCGCGGACGATCCGTTCGAGGGTCAGCTCCGGCTCGGTGTCCGGGGCGGGCGAGGCGCGCCTGCGGGCCGCCGGTGCGGCGGGGGCGCCGGGGTCGGCGGATGCGCTCCCGGCGACGACCGTGCCGATCCGGGGGCGGGCCTCGACCAGGCCCTCCAGGCGCAGGGTGGTCAGCGCCTTGGTGGCGGTGGCGAGCGCGACGCCCCATTGTGCGGCGATCTGCCGGGTGGAGGGGACCCGGTCCCCGGGGGCGAGTTCCCCGTCCGCGATGCGCCGCCGGATCGCGGCGACGATGCGCAGGTAGGGCGGATCGCCGGCTGCTCCTGTGGTCTGCGTCACGTTCTTCCGCCTTTCTGTCCTGTACTAGTGCAGAGGGTAGCAGCGAGGATCTCTCTCGGAGCCGGTCTGAGCTAGTACAGGAGCGCCTTTACGCCTGTTGAGAGGCCTGTGTGTACGTCGTACATTCAGTGTGCGTACAGCGTACAAACCACCGAAGGAGCTTCTCGTGCGGACCGTACTCATCTCCGGCGGCGGCATCGCGGGTCCCGTCCTCGCCCACCTCCTGCACCGCCACGGCTTCGAGCCCACCGTCGTCGAACGTGCCCCGGGCGTGCGCGGCGGCGGGCAGGCCGTGGACATCCGCGGCGTCGCGCTCGACGTCGTGGAGCGCGTGGGGTTGCTCGAGGGGGCGAGCCGCGTCCGCACCCGGATGCGCGGCATGTCGATCCTCGGCCCCGACGGCAGCGAGGTCGGCCGCTCCACCGAGGCGACCTTCAGCAGCGGCCGGCTCGACAGCGAGGACATCGAGGTGCTGCGCGAGGACCTGGTGCGGATGGTTCACGAGCACACCCGCACGGACGTTGAGTACGTCTTCGGCGACACCATCACGGCTCTGCAGGAGGACGGGAGCGGAGTGCGGGTGGAGTTCGCGCACGCGGCGCCGCGCACCTTCGACCTCGTCGTCGGGGCCGACGGCCTGCACTCCACCGTACGGCGCCTGGCCTTCGGCCCCGAAGAGGACTACGCCCACCACCTGGGCAGCTACCTCTCGGTGTTCGGCGCGGACAACTTCCTCGGCCTGGAGGACTGGCAGATGTGGCTGCGGGACGGGGACATGGGCTTCGGCATCATGCCCGTGCGGGACAACACCGAACTGCGCATCGCCTTCGGCTTCGAGTCCGCCCCCCTCGCCCCGGAACTGCGCACCGTCGAGGCCCTGCGGCGGACGGTCGTCGACCGGCTGGAGACCGTACGGTGGGAAGGGGCCCGCCTGGCCGAGGCCGCCCGCAAGACGCCCGACTTCTACTGCGACGCCATGGCCCAGATCCGCATGGACCGGTGGTCGCGGGGCCGTATCGCCCTGCTCGGGGACGCCAGCTACTGCCCCTCCCCCCTCTCGGGGCAGGGCACCAGCCTGGCCCTGGTGGGCGCCCACGTGCTCGCCGACTCCCTCGCCCAGACGCCCGGCGACCACTTCGCCGCGTACGCCCGCTACGAGGAGCGGATGCGGCCCTTCGTCGACCTCAACCAGGCGCTGGCGACGGAGAACCCGGGCGGACCCGCGTCCGAGGAATCGGTGGAGCGCGCCAAGAACGCGATCTCCTTGGACGGTTGAACCCCGGTAGCGCCCCCGCGGCACGGCACGCCCCCTCGTGCCCCCGCGCGACCGTGCGGACCCCCTTGACGCCCCCGGGCGCCGGGGAGACGCTCCCGGGTCTTGGATCCGAACGGTTGCAGCTGGGGGGCCGCTATGCCGGAGGAGTCTGTCCAGTCGGTGGGCGAGCTGCGTGCGCAGCTCGCCCGGCAGGGGGCGCGCTGGTCGGTCCTGGAGCACCTCGCCGACGAGGAGCCCGTGCCGCGGCCTTCGCTCGGTCTGGAGCCCGGGGCGAACCTGACCACTGCCGAAGACGCGGGGGTGATCGACCTCCCGGGGACGATCGGCCGCGCGAGCGGCAATCCGCACCTGACCCGGCGCCGCGCCGCCCACGGGCTGCTGCCCGGGGTCCGGGGGGCGGCCGCTGCGGCCCGGCCCACCGCCGTGGACTGGCGCAGCCGCTGGGGCTGGCCGTGGATCACCAAGGTGAAGGACCAGAACCCGTGCGGTTCCTGCTGGGCCTTCGGCGCCACCGGCTTGGTGGAGTCCATGGCCCGGATCGAGCACGACGTGTGGGCGGAGCGCTCGGAGGGGGACGTCCACGACGGCCTGCGCTTCAGCTGCGGCCAGGGCAGCAATCCGGAGACCGCCCTCGACTGGATCAAGGCGAACGGCGGACTCGCGGACCCGGACTGCTGGCCGTACAGCACCCCGCCCGCGGGGCTCCCGGCCGCCCGCCGCGACGCCTGGCGCGCCGAGTACACGCCCAGCTGGGACCGGTCCGGCCGGACCGTCCGGATCACCGACTACGTCCGGCTCGGCGACGTGGAGCAGCAGAAGGTCTGGCTGGACACGGTCGGCCCGCTGACGGCCTGCTTCGACGTGTACGACGACTTCTTCGGCCTCGGCTCCGGCGTGTACCACCGTACGAGCGACCATCTCGCGGGCGGCCACTGCGTGTTGATCGTCGGATACGACGACGCGGCCGGCTGCTGGCTGTTCAAGAACTCCTGGGGGACGGGCTACCACGTCGGCGGCTACGGCCGGATCGCCTACGGCGAGGTCAACATCGACTACTGGGCCAAGTGCGGCCTGCGCGGCACCAACCCCGACCCGTGGACCAAGCGCCGCCTGCACACCGGCAACGTCTACGAGAGCGGCAACGGCCGCGCCCACCGCAACTTCGAGCTGCTCGCCACCGCCCCCGGAGACCGCCTCCAGCACTGGTGGCGCGAGGGCGATTCCCCGTTCGCCTGGGCCCGTGCGGGGACCTTCGCCGCCGACGCCTCCGGCCAGCCCGCTTTCACCGGCACCACCTACAACCGCAACATGGAGTCCCTGCACGTGACCACCGGCGGCCGGCTGCGCCACTGGTACTACGAGCAGTCCGGCGGGGCCTGGCGCGACGGCGGCCTCTTCGGGCCGGGCGACGCGGCCGTCGGGTCGACCCCGGCGTTCATCCAGAGCGACTACGGCAAGCCGGGCAACTTCGAGGTCGTCGTACGGACCGCCGACGGCCGCCTCAACCACTGGTGGCGGATCAACGGCGCCCCCTGGACCTGGAACGACGGCGGCCGGTTCGCCTCCGGCATCGCCCACTACGGGCCCGCCCTCGTCCAGACCCGCGGCCGCCACCTCGACCTCGTCGCCACCCGCACCGACGGCCGCATGCAGCTGTGGTGGCGCGACGATCCGAACGGCTTCACCTGGCGGGCGGGGGAGGTCTTCGGCAGTGCCGCGGCGGCCGTCTCCGCGCCCTGCCTGATCGAGGGGCAGTTCGGGGCCGCGGACGAGGACACCGCCGGGAACTACGAGTTGTGCGTGGCCGTCGCCGACGGCCGCGTGGAGCACTGGTGGCGCGGCAACGCGGGCGGCTCGCCCTGGCGGCGCAGCGCGGTCTTCGGGCACGACGTGGTCTCCGTCACCGGGATGCTCCAGGGCAGTTTCGGGTTCAACCTGGAAGTGGTCGTCCTGCGCACCGACCGCCGCCTCCAGCACTACTGGCGCGACGGCGCGGGCTGGCACGAGGGGTCGGTGATCGGCCCCGTCTGAGAGGAACGGGCGGGCGTGGAGGTACGGAGCATCGTGCTGGGCCCGGACGAGCCGTACGAGCTGCGGCTCACCGGGCGTGGCGCGCGCGGGTACGTGTGGACCTGGCAGGTCACCGGGGACGCGGACGCGGTGACGGTGGCGGAGGCCCCCGGGTCCGGGGTCGGCGGGTCCGGGGTCGGGGCCGCCGGGGCGGCCCCGCTGCCGGGGGCCCCGGTGGAGCGGACCTACGTGGTCCGGGCCCGGCCCCCGGGCGGGGGTCGGGCCCGGATCCGTTTCGCGCAGGTCCGGCCGCCCTACCCGGACGAGGCGCCCTACGACGAGTTCGTCCTGGACGTGGAGGTGGCGGCGGTCACCGGCGGCTCTTGAGGACCGTGCGCTGCACGGCCTCCAGCGGGCCGTGGTCGAAGCGGCGCAGCCACAGCCGTGATCCGGCGGCCAGGACCAGGCTCACGCCGGCCCACAGGCCCATCACCCACCAGGGGCCGGTGCCGCCGAGCCGTTCGGCGAGGCCCAGCCCGATGCCGTAGCAGAGCAGCATGCAGAGCAGGTTCTGGGCGACGTAGCAGGACAGGGCGGTGCGGCCGACGGAGCCGAGGGAACGGCTCACCGGGGCCGGGATCCACCGCCGGTCGAGGGCGGTGCCGATCAGGCCGATGTAGCCGAGGGCGAGCAGGGGCGCGGCGCCGTAGCGGCCCAGGAGGTAGAAGTCGCCGCCGCCGAGGGTGGTCGCGGCGTTCAGCGGCAGCCCGAGGCCCAGGCCCCAGGTGGCAAGCCGGCCGCGGATGCGGCGGCCTTCGTCGGTGGCGGTGAAGGTGCCGGCGCGGTGCAGCCGCACGCCGAGGAGGAAGAGGAACACGAGCAGCCCGAAGGAGAAGACCGGCTCGATGCGCAGCGCGAGGAAGTGTTCCAGGCGCAAGGCGATCTGGTCCGGATAGCTTCCGTGGGCGTACAGCTCGACGGCGGCCGGGTCCGGGCTCTTGGGGGCGCCGGGCGGCCGGCTCAGTGCGTCGAGGGTCGCCAGGGACACCAGAGCCAGGTGCAGCCCGCCGGCCGTCCACATGGCCACCTTGCGCACCTTCTCGGAGCGGGCCAGCAACCAGGCGACGAGCAGGGCGGTCACCGCGTACCCCATGAGCACGTCCCAGGCGAAGACGAGCACGAAGTGGACGGTGCCCTCGACGAAGAGGAAGGCGGCGCGGCGCGGGTAGCACCCGGGCCAGGGGTCGCCGCGGCGGGCGGCGGAGTCGAACTGGATGGCCAGGCCCACCCCGAACAGGACCGTCAGCAGGGCCAGGAACTTGCCGTCCGCGAGGAAGCGGAAGACGCTCTCGGCGAGGTGGGCGGCGGAGGGGTCGGCGATCGGGTCGGGCAGCTTCAGACCGCCCTGGAGCACCCCCCACTCCGAGCCGGGCGAGGTGAAGATCCAGACGTTGGTCATGAGCGTGCCGAGGATCGCGGCGCCGCGCAGGACGTCCAGGAGCGGGAGCCGGGCGGTCTTCTGTGCCGCCGGGGCGAGCAGGGTTTCGGCCATGACTTCAGCGTCCCGGCGCGCGGGGCCCCGTACGTCCTGCGGGCGGACGAAGGCGCGCTACATCCTTCGATGCAGCGGGAGACCCGCGGACCAGACCCGGGGTCCGGGAGCCCGTTCGGGGTCCCCGCCCGGGGCCGGGTCCACATTTTGGACCGGGCCGGGCTTGCACCCCTGTTGTATCTATCCTGTGCGCATGCCCGCCCCCGCCACTGCCGTGACCGCCGCCGACCGCGTCTACCAGCACGTCAAGCACGGGGTGCTCGACCGCCGCTACGAAGGCGGCACCCTGCTGACCGAGGGCGAACTGGCCGCCGCCGTGGGGGTGTCCCGTACGCCCGTCCGCGAGGCGCTGCTGCGACTGGAGACCGAGGGACTGCTGAAGCTGTACCCGAAGAAGGGCGCCCTGGTCCTCCAGGTCTCCGCGCAGGAGATCACCGACGTCCTCGAAACCAGGCTGCTGGTCGAGGAATTCACCGTACGCAGGGCCGTGCCGGCCCCACCGGGCCTGCTGGACCGGCTCGCCGCCCTGCTCGACGAACAGCGCCGGCACGCCGACGCGGGCGACCTCGCGGCGATGATGGCCGCCGACCGCGGCTTCCACGCCGAGATCGTGCGCAGCGCCGGGAACCAGATCCTGTGCCGGCTCTACGACCAACTCCGCGACCGGCAGCTGCGGATGGGCGTGGCCCTGCTGCACGCCCACCCCGAACGGCTGGACCGCACCCTCGCCGAGCACGCGGAGATCCTGGCCGCGCTGCGGGCCGGGGACGCGGACACGGCGGCCGCGACGGTCCGCGGGCACATCGGCCGGGTCGAGGCCCTGGTGCGGGGGTCGGGCCGGTGAACGGGCCGGTGAACGGGCCGGTGAACGCCTCCCCCGCCAGGGCCGACATGCCCGCCGACCCGCCGGGCGGCCGGAAGGCCGTCGCCGTGTGGGGCATCGGCGTCGCCGTCTACTTCGTGGCGGTGATCTTCCGTACCAGCCTGGGCGTGGCCGGCCTGGACGCCGCCGACCGCTTCCACGTGGGCGCCTCGGCGCTGGCCACCTTCTCCCTCCTCCAGCTGCTGGTCTACGCGGGCATGCAGATACCGGTGGGCCTGATGGTCGACCGGCTCGGCACCAAGAAGGTGCTGACCCTGGGCGCGGTGCTCTTCACCGCCGGCCAGCTCGGCTTCGCGCTGTCGCCCTCCTACGGGATGGCGCTCGCCGCGCGGGCGCTGCTGGGCTGCGGCGACGCGATGACCTTCATATCGGTGCTGCGGCTGGGCACCCGCTGGTTCCCGGCCCGGCGCGGGCCGCTGATGGCTCAGCTGGCCGGGCTGGTCGGCATGGCGGGCAACCTCGTCTCCACCCTCGTCCTCGCCCCTGTCCTGCACGGGGTCGGCTGGACCGCCGCCTTCGCGGGCAGCGCCGCGGCGGGTCTGGTGGTCCTGGTGCCGCTGGTGCTGCTGCGGGACCACCCGGAGGGATACGGGCCCGCACCGCGCGCCGCCGGGGCTCCGGGGGTTCCGGGGGCTCCGGGGGGCTTCGTGCGCCGCCAGATCCGGGAGTCCTGGGCCGAACCCGGCACCCGGCTCGGCCTGTGGGTGCACTTCACCACGCAGTTCCCCGCGATGGTCTTCCTGCTGCTGTGGGGCATGCCCTTCCTGGTCGAGGCGCAGGGGCTGCCGCGGACCACCGCGGGCGGGCTGCTGACGCTGGTCGTCGCCTCGAACATGGTGCTCGGCCTCGTCTACGGCCAGCTCGTCGGCCGCCGCCAGTCCGCGCGGATCCCGCTCGCCCTGGGCACGGTCGGCCTCACCGCCCTGTTGTGGGCGTCGGTCCTCGCCTTCCCGGGCGGGCGCGCGCCGATGTGGCTGCTGGTCACCCTGTGCCTGGTCCTGGGCGGGTGCGGGCCGGCGTCGATGATCGGCTTCGACTTCGCCCGCCCGGCCAATCCGGCGGAGCGCCAGGGCACCGCCTCCGGCATCACGAACATGGGCGGCTTCATCGCGTCCATGACCACCCTGCTGACGGTCGGCATCCTGTTGGACGCCACCGGCGACAACTACCGCGTCGCCTTCTGCACGGTCTTCGTCCTCCAAGCGCTGGGAGTGATCAGCATCTTGCGCCTGCGGCCCCTGGCCCTGTCCCGTGAGGCCGCCCGGGGCCGCGTCACCGTCCCCGTCCCCGCGCCGGAGCCGGCGTCCGGTGCGTGTCCCCTCCCGGAAACAGCAGGGCGCGAGGCGCCGTAGGTCCGCCGCGCGGCCCCTCTTGGGCCACCCGGCTGCACCCGGTCGCCTACGGGGTCACGGAGAACTGCGTGAGGATGGCGTTTGCCAGTTCCACGTCGCCCTCCACCTTCACCCGGTCCGCCACGGTGTGCGCCCGGACCCGGCCCGCCGCCAGGCGGACGTACGTCTCCCAGTCCAGCGTCAGGGTCACCGCCGGGCCCAGCGACGGCGACTTGTCCACCGTGCCGCGGCCCTCCGCGTCCACCCGTACCGTCCGCATGAATTCCAGCTGGCCGTGGACGTCGATGACCACGGCCGAGTTCGCCGGCGCGCCGGCCCGCTTGGCCACCACCTTCGGCAGCCCGGCCAGCAGGAGGTCCCGCGCCACGTACGCGCCCGGCGAATCCCAGTTCCCCGGGGTCCCCAGCGCCGCCCGCAGGTCCTGCTCGTGGATCCACACGTCGAAGGCCCGCAGCCGCAGCGCCTGCTCCAGCGTCACCTGGTCACCGAGCGGCCCGCGGACCATCGTGGCCGGATCCCGCTTCTCGTTCCGCAGCTGCCGGGAGCGCCGGATCACCGTGTACTCCAGCTCCGAGGTCATTTCCGGCGCGGTGTGGTGGCGCCGCACGTCGACCTGCACCTCCATGTACCGGCTGAACTCGTCCACCACGTGCCGCAGGTCCCGTGCCACGGTGTGGATCGGCCGGGGGTCCCCGAGCTGCTCGCACTCGATGCCGATGATGTGCGACACGACATCACGGACCGACCAGCCGGGACACGGCGTCGCCCGGTTCCACTCGCCCTCCGTCAGGGGGAGGACCAACTCGGATATCGCCTCGATGGAGTGTGTCCACGCGTCGGCATAGGGCTGGAGGGCGGGATGCGGCTGGACGGTCAACGGGACCCCTCGCGGTGCTGTTCAATGGCGCGTTTCGGAAGCGGTGGACTCAGTTTCCAAAACTACGCTGCCGGTGAGCACCCCGGCAGTGCTTTCGTGTGACGATCGTAGGCCCGAGTTGACGGCTTGAACGCCAGGACGGTGGTAGTGTGCGCGCCTCGCTGATCCAAATCGCAGTGAACGAGGGCGAGTCGGTGTCTTCCCGACGCGTCCGCATGGCCGAACTCGTACGGGAGCAGGCGGGCTCCGATCTCGTCGTCCTGCCGGAGCTGTGGCCGGTCGGCGCGTTCGCCTACGAGCAGTTCGAGACCGAGGCCGAACCGCTGGACGGCCCGACCTACGAGGCCATGTCGAAGGCGGCGCGCGACGCCGGCGTCTGGCTGCACGCGGGTTCGGTCGTGGAGCGCGCCGGCGACGGCTCCCTCTACAACACCGCCCTCGTCCTCTCCCCGACGGGCGAGCTCGCCGCCACCTACCGGAAGATCCACCGCTTCGGCTTCGACCAGGGCGAGGCGGTGCTGATGTCGGCCGGGGACTCCCTGACCACGGTGACCCTGCCGGAGCAGACCCTCGGCATCGCCACCTGCTACGACCTGCGCTTCCCGGAGCTGTTCCGCGGCCTGGTCGACGCCGGGGCCACCACGATGGTCGTCGCGGCGGGCTGGCCCGCCCGCCGCCGCTCGCACTGGACCCTGCTGGCCCGGGCGCGCGCCGTGGAGGACCAGTGCTACGTCCTGGCGTGCGGGCTGGCCGGCACCCACGCGGGCGTGGAGCAGGCCGGGCACAGCCTGGTGGTCGACCCGTGGGGCGAGGTGCTGGCCGAGGCGGGTCCCGGCGAGGAGGTCCTCACCGTGGACCTGGACCCGGCCAAGGTCCCCGACACCCGCTCCCAGTTCCCGGCCCTGAAGGACCGCCGCCTGGGCCGCTGACGGGCCCGGGGGATTCCCGGGAATCCCGCGGACCCCGGCCGGCTTGGCGCCGGGGTCCGCGGGCAGACGAGGGGGACGGGCGGCGCCGGCCGCCGGGTCGACGAGGAGGAGGCGGGTACACCGTGACGGACGACGCAGAGGCCGTGCTGGAGGCCGCCCTGGAACCGCACGAGCCCACCATCGCGGAGATCACCGCCCGGGAGCGCGTCCGGGACCGGGCCACCGGCCTGGCCCACCACGAGGCGCATGCCGCCCTCGAGACCGTGCTGGCGACCGTCGGCGACCTGGAGCGCGCCGACGCCGCCGCCCGCGCCGAGGCCGCCGAGTGGCAGCGCATCAGCGACCTCCTGTTCGACCACGGAGGCCCGTACGCACCGGACACCGACGCCTACGTCCAGGGTCAGCTCGCGGCCCGGAAGCACCATCGGGACTGACCGCGTCCCCCCGTCCCCCCGCTCCTTCGAGGAACGCGTGCCGGCCGCCTCGTCCTCGATCCAGCTGTCGTCCCCGAGGGTCGGCATTTTGTCCCGTACGAGGTGTTTCATGCGCTGATCGGGGCCCGCGATAGGTTGCCCCCATGCCCCTGCTCTACGTGACCGACCTGGCGTACCCCGCACGCGGCCGCCGCTACTGCGACGAGGACATATTCCTCACGTCCCGGCTGCGCGCCGCGTTCGACCTGGCCCTGTGCCATCCCGCGGACGCGGAAGCCATGCTGCCGCTCGGCTTCGACGCGGTGATCGTCCGCAACAGCGGCCCGGTCCTGCACTACCAGGAGGCCTACGACTCCTTCCGCGCGGCAGCCCTCGCCGCCGGGACCCGCGTCTACAACCCGCTCACCGGCCGCGCCGACATGGCGGGCAAGCAGTACCTCCTCGACCTGACGGCCGCCGGCTACCCGGTGATCCCGACGGTCGACGACCCCGCCCGGCTGGCGGAACTGCCGCAGGTGCCGCAGTACGCGGTCAAGCCGAAGCAGGGCGCCGACTCCATCGGCCTCACCTTCACCGCGACACCGAACGGGCCGGCCGGGGCCGTGCTGATCCAGCCGCGCATCGACTTCACGTACGAGGTGTCCTTCTACTTCGTCGACGACGCCTTCCAGTACGCGCTGTACGCCCCCGATCCGGCCCGCCGCTGGGAGCTGGAGCTCTACGCCCCGACCGGGGCGGACCTGGCCTTCGCCCGTTCCTTCGTCGACTGGAACACCCTCGACCACGGCATCCAGCGCGTCGACGCCTGCCGTGCGCCGTCCGGCGAACTGCTCCTCGTCGAACTGGAGGACCTGAACCCGTACTTGTCCCTCGACCTCGTCCCGGCGCCGGTGCAGGACGCCTTCGTCGGCGCGCTCACAAGATCCCTCCACACCTTCCTCAGCACCACCGCCTGATGTCAGACCCGGCTGCCAGGCTTTCCGCATGGACAAGCAGACGTTCTGGAAGCTGATCGAGACGGCCCGTGCCGACGCGGAACCCGAGGAGGTGGCCTCGCGCGCGGCGCAGCTCCTCGCGGACCGGGCGGCGACGGAGATAGCCGCGTCCCAGCAGGTGCTGTGGGACCTGCTGGCGGAGTCCTACCGGGCGCCGCTCTGGGCCGCGGCCTACGTGATCAACGGGGGCTGCTCGGACGACGGCTTCGACTACTTCCGCGGCTGGCTCCTCACCCAGGGCCGGGAGGTCTTCGAGACGGCCCTGGCCGACCCCGACTCCCTCGCCGCGCACCCCGCGGTCCGCGAGGCCGCGGAGCACGGCCTGGAACTGTGGGACGAGGAGGCCCTGTCGATCGCCTGGACCGCCTATGAGGCCGGCACCGGCCGCGAACTGCCCGCGGACTCCTTCACGATCAGCTACCCGGCCCTGGACCCGTCCTGGGACTTCGACTTCGACGACACCGACGAGATATCGGCCCGACTTCCCCGGCTGAGCGCCCTCTTCGACTACGCGTAGCGGTACGGGGGGCGACCGGCGCCCCGCCCCCCCGCGACCCGCTCCCCGGCCGCCGCCCGCCGCCGGCTACGGCCCGGTGAAGGCGCCGGCCCGGGCCGCCAGTGCCGCGGTGCGGGCCGCGGCGGCGGGGAGGTGCGGGTCCGGGGCCGTGCCCAGCAGGACCAGCTCGTGGTACATCGGCGCGGTCGCCGCGACCAGTAGCTCCCGGGCGCGGGTGCCCGGCGAGAGCTCGCCCCGCTCCTCGGCGCGTGCCGCGACCACCGCGCAGCGCGCGTACCGGTGCTCCCAGAAGGCCCGCAGGGCCCGCGCGGCCTGCGCCGAGCGGAACGACGCGGCGATCAGTGCCGTGGTCAGCGGGGGATCGGCCGCGACCCCCGCCAGGATCTCCTCGTTCAGCGCCGTCAGGTCGCCCTCCAACGTTCCGGTGTCCGCCGGCTCCCAGCCGTCGTCGGCCGCCGTGTCCAGGAGGTCGGCCAGCAATCCCCCGACGTCCCGCCAGCGGCGGTAGACGGTGGTGCGGTGGACGCCGGCCCGCTCGGCCACGGCGTCGACGGTGAGCGAGTCGTACCCGTGCTCGACCAGTTGTGCCCCGGTGGCCTCCAAGACCTGGGTGCGGATCCGGGCGCTGCGGCCCCCGGGACGTGAACCGCTTGCGGGTGTGGTGGATGACATGCCATGATTTTAACGCAACAGTTGTCGCTTTAGGGAGTCCTCACGCACCCCACGACCGGAACCACCCGGCCCACCCGCCTCACCCAGCTCACCCTCCGCACCGTCACCAAGTCCTACGACGGCCGCCCCGTCCTCGACGCCGTCACCTGCTCCCTCGTACCCGGCGAACGCACCGGGATCATCGGCGAGAACGGCTCGGGCAAGTCCACCCTGCTCCGCCTCTTAGCCGGCCTGGAAACCCCCGACCAGGGCACCGTCACCGTCCGCGCCGCCGGCGGCATCGGCCACCTGGCCCAGGAGGAACACCTCCCCGACCACCTCACCGTCCAGGACGTCATCGACCGCGGCCTCACGGACCTGCGCACCGTCGAAGCCCGGATGCGCGCACTGGAACGGGCCATGACCGAAGGCGACGAGAGCGGCCTGCCGGAGTACGGCGACCTCCTCACCGTCTTCGAACTGCGCGGCGGGTACGACGCCGACGCCCGCCTGGAACGCGCCCTGCACGGCCTGGGCCTGGTCGCACTGGACCGCGACCGCCGCGTCGGCGGCCTCTCCGGCGGCGAGCAGGTGCGACTGCGCCTGGCCGCCCTGCTGGCGGCCTCCCCCGAGGTCCTGCTGCTCGACGAACCCACCAACCACCTCGACGACACGGCCCTGACCTGGCTCGAAGAGCACCTGCGCGGCCGGGCCGGCACCACCGTCGCCGTCTCCCACGACCGGACCTTCCTGGACCGCGTGACCACCACCCTCGTCGAGGTCGACGCCGACACCCACGCGCTCACCCGCTACGGCGGCGGCTACGCCGGCTACCTCGCGGAGAAGGCCGCCGAACGCGCCCGCCGCGCCCAGGCCCACGAGGAGTGGCGCGCCGAGACCGCGCGGCTGCGCGAGACCGCCGCCACCACCGCACGGCGCGTGGCACCGGGCAGGGCGATGAAGGACGGCAACAAGATGGCGTACGACCGGGCCGCCGGACGCGTCCAGCAGTCCCTGGCCGGCCGGGTCCGCAACGCACAGGAACGGCTGCGCCGGCTGCTGGCCGAGCCGGTCCCGGCTCCCACGGCACCGCTGCGGTTCACCGCCGTGCCGCGGACGGCCCAGAACGTGTCCGGCCCGGTGCTCGACGCCCGGGGCATCGCCGTCCACGGCCGCCTGCACCCGCTCGACCTCGCCCTCGCGACGGGCGACCGGCTCCTGGTCACCGGACCGAACGGGGCCGGCAAGAGCACCCTGCTGCGCCTCCTCGCCGGTGCGCTGGCCCCCGACAGCGGCCTGATCACCCGCCGGGGCCGCACCGGCTACCTGCCGCAGCAGCCCGATCCGGGCCCGGCGCACCGCACCGCCCGCGAGGCCTTCGGCCCCGAGGGCACCGAACGGCTGCTCTCCTCGGGCCTGTTCGCGGCCGACCGGCTCGACACCCCCGTCGGGAAGCTCTCCACCGGGCAGCGCCAACGGCTCGCGCTGGCCCGCCTGGTGGCGGAGCCGGCCGACGTACTGCTGCTCGACGAGCCGACGAACCACCTGTCGCTCGCGCTGGCCGAGGACCTGGAATCCGCCCTCGACCACTACCCGGGAGCCCTGGTGGTCGTCAGCCACGACCGGCGGCTGCTCGACCGCTGGCGCGGCGCCCGCCTCGACCTCACCGCCCCCGCACCCCTGCAAGGAGCCCTGTGACGAACACCCCCACCACGATCCCCGTGGCCGCCCCCGGCGAGGGGCCCTACGGGCTGGCCGCCGGACCCGACGGCGCCCTGTGGACCACCCTGGTCCACGCGGGCGCCCTCGCCCGGATCACCACCGCCGGCGAGGTCACCCGGTACGACACGGGAGCCGCCGGGTGCGGGCCCTCCGTCATCACCGCGGGCCCCGACGGCGCGCTGTGGTTCACCCGCGCCCGCGACCACCGCATCGGCCGCGTCACCGTGTCGGGCGAGTTCCGCGCGTACGACCTGCCCACCCCCGGCAGCGGCCCGTTCGGCATCGCGGCGGGCCCCGACGGCGCGCTCTGGTACACCGCCCTGCACACCGACCGCATCGGCCGCATCACCACGTCCGGCGAGGTCACCGAGTACCCGCTGCCGGTGCGGGAGGCCTTCGCCTCCTTCATCACGCCCGGCCCGGACGGGGCGCTCTGGTTCACCCTCAACCGGGCGAACGCCGTCGGCCGCGTCACCACCGACGGCCGGATCACCCTCCACCCGCTGCCCACCCCGGGCGCCGGACCCGTCGGCATCACGGCGGGCGCCGACGGCGCGCTGTGGTGCGTGGAGATCGGCGCCGGGCAGATCGCCCGGATCACCACCGCGGGCGAAGTGACCGAGTACCCGCTGCCCGATCCAGGCTGCCGCCCGCACGCCATCACGGCCGGCCCGGACGGCCGGTGCTGGTTCACCGAGTGGGGCACGAACCGGGTCGGCGCGATCGGCCCCGACGGCCGGATCGAGGAACACGCCCTGCCGGCACCCGGAGCGGAGCCGCACGGCCTCGCCTTCGGACCGGACGGCCTCCTGTACGTGGCCCTGGAGACGGGCCAGGTGACCCGACTGACCCCCTGAGGGCTGTCCACGGGATCCGGCGCTCCTCCTGCTGCACGGGTGTGATCCGGTGTTCACACCCGGATGGCAAGCTTGAAGCATGAACGATGTCGCCCCGGAGCCCACCCCCGCTCCTGCGCCCCGCCGCCGTGCCCGTGTCCGTGCCCCCGAGCTGATCGGCAAGGGGGGCTGGCTGAACACCGGCGGGAAAGACCTCAGCCTCGCCGACCTGCGAGGACGCATAACGATCCTCGACTTCTGGACCTTCTGCTGCATCAACTGCCTGCACGTCCTGGACGAGCTGCGCGAGCTGGAGGAGAAGCACCGCGACACCGTCGTGATCATCGGCGTGCACTCCCCGAAGTTCGTGCACGAGGCCGAGCACGCCGCCGTCGTCGATGCCGTCGAGCGGTACCAGGTGCACCACCCGGTGCTGGACGATCCCGAGCTCACGACCTGGAAGCAGTACGCCGTACGCGCCTGGCCCACGCTCGTCGTGATCGACCCCGAGGGGTACGTCGTCGCCCAGCACGCCGGCGAGGGGCACGCGCACGCCATCGCCCGCCTGGTCGAGGAGCTGGAGGCCGAGCACGAGGCCAAGGGCACGCTGCGGCGCGGTGACGGGCCGTACGTGGCGCCCGAGCCGGTGGCCGGCGCCCTGCGCTTCCCCGGGAAGGCGCTGCTGCTGCCGTCCGGGAACCTGCTGGTCTCCGACTCCACCCGGCACCAGCTCGTGGAACTGGCCGCCGACGGCGAGAGCGTCGTGCGCCGCATCGGCAGCGGCGAGCGCGGTTTCGCCGGGGACGGCTTCAGCGAACCGCAGGGCCTCGCACTGCTGCCCGACGGCAAGGTCGTCGTCGCCGACACCGTCAACCACGCGCTGCGCACCTACGACCCGGCCACCGGGCACGTGGAGACCGTCGCCGGGACCGGCAGGCAGTGGTGGCAGGGGTCGCCGACCTCCGGGCCCGCGCTGGAGGTGGACCTGTCCTCGCCGTGGGACGTGGCCTGGTGGCAGGGCCGGGTCTGGATCGCCATGGCCGGCGTGCACCAGCTGTGGACCTGGGACCCGGAGGCCGGGACGGTCGAGGTCGCGGCCGGGACGACCAACGAAGGGCTGCTCGACGGGCCGGCCGCCGAGGCCTGGTTCGCCCAGCCCTCGGGGCTCGCGGCCGCCGGGGACCGGCTGTGGATCGCCGACTCCGAGACCAGCGCCCTGCGGTACGTGGAGGCCGGTGACGAGGGCTACGTGATCAAGTCCGCCGTCGGCACCGGGCTGTTCGACTTCGGGCACCGCGACGGCGATGCCGCCCAGGCCCTGCTCCAGCACCCGCTGGGCGTGACGGCCCTGCCCGACGGCTCGGTCGCCGTGTGCGACACGTACAACCACGCGCTGCGCCGCTACGACCCGGCGACCGGACAGGTCTCGACCCTCGCGACCGATCTGCGCGAGCCCAGCGACGCCGTGCTGGTCGGCCAGGACATCGTGGTCGTCGAGTCGGCCCGGCACCGGCTGACCCGGCTGCGCCTCCCGGAGGAGGCGGTCCGGGTGGACGCGGTCGCCCACCGCACGCAGCGGGCCGCCACCGAGGTGGCGCCCGGCACGCTCCGCCTCGACGTGGTCTTCCAGGCGCCGGCCGGGCAGAAGCTCGACACCCGCTACGGGCCCTCCACCCGGCTGCTCGTCTCCTCGACCCCGCCCGAGCTGCTGGCGGACGGCGAGGGCGCCGGGACCGACCTGTTCCGGGAGCTCGCGCTGAACCCGGAGGTCACCGAGGGCGTCCTGCACGTCTCGGCGATGGCGGCGTCCTGCGACGACGACCCCGCCAACGAGTACCCGGCCTGCCACGTCCACCAGCAGGACTGGGGCGTGCCGCTCCGCGTCACCGCCGACGGCGCCGCCCGGCTGCCCCTCGTCCTCGCCGGAATGGACGCCGAAGGGTAGCCGGTGGCCGGCGCGGTCTTCCTGGAGGGCTCAGCCCTCCAGGAAGGCCACCAGCGCGTTGGCCAGGAGGAACGGGTCGTCCGCGCCGCACAGTTCGCGGGCGCTGTGCATCGAGAGGATCGCGACGCCGATGTCCACGGTCTGAATGCCGTGGCGGGCTGCGGTGATCGGGCCGATCGTCGTGCCGCAGGGCATCGAGTTGTTGGAGACGAAGGTCTGCCACGGGATGCCGGCCCGCTCGCAGGCCGCGGCGAACACGGCGCGCCCGCTGCCGTCGGTGGCGTACCGCTGGTTGACGTTGACCTTCAGGATCGGTCCGCCGTTGGCGCGCGGGTGGTGCGTCGGGTCGTGCCGCTCACCGTAGTTGGGGTGTACGGCGTGCCCGGTGTCCGAAGACAGACAGATGGTGCCCGCGAAGGCCCGCGCGCGGTCCTCGTACGAGCCGCCGCGGGCGAAGACTGAACGTTCCAGCACGTTGCCCAGCAGCGGGCCGTCCGCGCCGGTGTCGGACTGCGAGCCGTTCTCCTCGTGGTCGAAGGCGGCCAGCACCGGAATGTGGTCCAGCTTGTCGGCGGTGGAGACCGCGGCCAACGCCGCGACGCCCGCGTGCACCGACAGCAGGTTGTCCATGCGCGGTCCGGCCACCAGCTCGCGGTCGCGGCCCAGGTACGACGGCGGCTCGATGGAGTGGACCATCAGGTCCCAGCCGGCCACCGACCCCTGTTCCAGGCCCTCTTCCTCCTCCAGGAAGGAGATCAGGTCGCCCTCCTGCACATCGCCCAGCCCCCAGATCGGCTGCATGTGCCGCTGCTTGTCGAGCTTGAGGCCGTCGCTGTTGACCGACCGGTCCAGGTGCACGGCGAGTTGGGGCACGCGCAGCAGTGCGCGGTCCACGTTCACCAGGCGCTCGGTGCCGTCGCGCAGGGTCAGCCGCCCGGCCAGTCCCAGGTCGCGGTCCAGCCAGGTGTTGAGCAGGGTGCCGCCGTAGATCTCGACGGCGATCTGCCGCCAGCCCTGCGAGCCCGTGTCCGGCAGCGGCTTGACCCGCAGGTTCGGGGAGTCGGTGTGTGCGCCGACGATCCGGAACGGGGTGTGTGCGGCCGCGCCTTCGGGGACGAACCAGGCGATGAGCGCACCACCGCGGAGCACGAACTTGCCCCCGGTACCCGCATCCCAGGCGTCCGTTTCCGACAACTGCCTGAAGCCCGCCTTCTCCAGCCGCTCCGCCGCGTTGGCCACGGCGTGGTACGGCGACGGACTGGCCGTCAGGAAGGTCATCAGATCGTCGGTGTGGCCGCGGTCGAAGCGGGCGGGAGAGCTCATGTCGTTCACCTTAATGACGGTCGTGTTCGCCGTGGCCGGACTGCGAGGGATGGCCGGAGGTCGGGGTCCGCAGGGTGGGTGGTCTGCGGTCCCGTCGGTTTTCAGCCCGGCGGACGCTCGAAGCGGCGCTGCAACTGCCTGCGCTCGCCCCGGCGGATGCGCGGGAGCATCTCCGGGGTCTGCGGGGAGCGCTGCGCGCGTCTCTTGCGTCCGGCGCAGAAGATACAGGCCTCACCGGCTGGAGCGTCGGGGTCGATCGGCGCGCCGGGATGTTCGGCGCATCCCGAGGCGTTGCGTGGCCGGGAAAGTTCGCGGGCGACGATGAAGGCGCGGTGGAGGTCGTCGGCGATGCGGACGAAGTCGTCCGCGGGCGAGGACAGGCCCAGGTGGAACCGCTGGTCCTCGACGGTGCGCAGATAGGTGCGCAGCCGCTCAAGCGTGTACGGGGGGTCCGGTACGGGGTAGCCGAGGCGCCGCTGCTCTCCGGCGGGGGCGGCGGGCGGGCCGCCGCGGTGGCGCTGGCCGAGGCGTCGGCGGTCGTTGCAGATGAGGCAGCGGCCCCAGCCTTCGGGTGCCTCGGGGTCCAGGGCGCCGTTGGGGTGCTCGGGGCAGCCGGTGTAGCTCTTGGCGGGAGCCAGTCCGGTGGCCGTCTGGAAGGCCACGTACAGCGCGTCGGCGATGGTGTCGTACTCGGCGGGGTGGGCGCCGTCGTACAGCTCGCGCAGGTGGTCGCCGAGGCTGCCCAGGCTCGCCTGCAGCTCCTTGAGGGCGTACGGGCGCCCGGTGGGGACGGAGTACCCCCTGCTGCCGTGCTGATCCTGTGGACTCATGTGTACGAGCGTCCCATGAACGACTGACATCGGGGGAAAGCCGCAGGACAGGGGCCTGGGGCCGGGTACGCGCCAGCGGCCGGGCCCCTGTGCGGGGAGCCCGGCCGCTGGTAGGTGTGCGCGGCGGTGGCGCGGCCTTCTTAGAAGGCGGCCTCGTCGAGCTCCATGAGGGAGTTGTCGACGGCCTCGGCCAGCGCGCGGGCGACCGAGACGTTCGGCAGGACCTGGGACGCGAAGAACTTCGCGGCGGCGATCTTGCCGGTGTAGAAGGGGACGTCCTTCGGGGCGGCGGTCGCCAGCTTCTCGGCGGCCACGGCGGCGCCCTTGAGCAGCAGGTAACCGACGACCACGTCACCCGAGGCCATCAGCAGGCGGGTGGTGTTCTGGCCGACCTTGTAGATGTTCTTGACGTCCTCGCCGGTGGCGGTGAGGTCGACGATCATCTGGCCGACGATGGCCTCCAGGTCGACGGCGGCCTTGGCGAGCGCGTCGCGGGCGCCGGCCAGCTCCTCGCCGCCGACGGCCTCGGCCAGGAACTTCTTGATCGTCTCGGAGAGGACGTTCAGGGAGGCGCCCTGGTCGCGGACGATCTTCCGGAAGAAGAAGTCCTGGCCCTGGATGGCCGTGGTGCCCTCGTAGAGGGTGTCGATCTTGGCGTCGCGGATGTACTGCTCGATCGGGTACTCCTGCAGGTACCCGGAGCCGCCGAAGGTCTGCAGGGACTGCGCGAGCTGCTCGTAGGACCTCTCGGAGCCGTAGCCCTTCACGATCGGCAGGAGCAGGTCGTTCAGGCCGATCTCGGCGGAGGCGTCCTGGCCGGCGGCCTGCTTGACCTGGATCTCGTCCTGCACGGAGGCCGTGTAGAGGACCAGGGCGCGCATGCCCTCGGCGTAGGCCTTCTGCGTCATGAGCGAGCGGCGCACGTCGGGGTGGTGCGTGATGGTGACCTTGGGCGCGGTCTTGTCCATGAAGTTCGCCAGGTCCGGACCCTGCACGCGCTCCTTGGCGTACTCCAGCGCGTTCAGGTAGCCGGTGGAGAGGGTGGCGATGGCCTTCGTGCCGACCATCATGCGGGCGAACTCGATGATCATGAACATCTGGCGGATGCCGTCGTGCTTGTCACCGATCAGCCAACCCTTGGCGGGGTGCTGGTCGCCGAAGGTCATCTCGCACGTGTTGGAGGCCTTGAGGCCCATCTTGTGCTCGACGTTCGTGGCGTAGACGCCGTTGCGCTCGCCCAGCTCGCCGGTCTCCCAGTCGAAGTGGAACTTCGGGACGAGGAAGAGGGACAGGCCCTTGGTGCCCGGGCCGTGGCCCTCGGGGCGCGCGAGGACGTAGTGGAGGATGTTCTCCTCCATGTCGTGCTCACCGGAGGTGATGAAGCGCTTCACGCCCTCGATGTGCCAGGAGCCGTCCTCCTGCTGGACCGCCTTGGTGCGGCCGGCGCCCACGTCCGAGCCGGCGTCCGGCTCGGTGAGGACCATGGTGGAGCCCCAGCGCTTCTCGACGGCTATCTGGGCGATCTTCTTCTGCGCCTCGTTGCCCTCCTCGTGGAGGACGCCGGCGAACGCCGGGCCGGAGGAGTACATCCACACGGCCGGGTTCGAGCCGAGCAGGAGCTCCGCGTAGGACCAGACGAGGGAGCGCGGGGAGACGGTGCCGCCGATCTCCTCCGGGATGCCGAGGCGCCAGTACTCGGAGTCCATGAAGGCCTTGTAGCTCTTCTTGAACGAGGCCGGGACCGGGGCGGTGTTGGTGGCCGGGTCGAAGACCGGCGGGTTGCGGTCGGCGTCCGTGAAGGACTCGGCCAGCTCGTTCTCGGCGAGGCGGGCGATCTCGGACAGGATGTTCTTCGCGGTCTCCGCGTCCATCTCCTCGAACGGACCGGTGCCGTACTGCTGGTCGCGGCCGAGCACCTCGAAGAGGTTGAACTCGATGTCGCGGAGATTCGACTTGTAGTGCCCCATGGCGACGGCTCCGTTAAGGCTCGGGGAGACAGGGTTCCTCGTACATACCAATCGGTAACGTAATGATGCTACCCGTCGGTAATAACGGCAACCCTTATCGGCCGACTGTGACCAGGGTCAAAGCTCGCACCAGACCGTCTTGGTCCGGGTGCCCCGGGTGACCCCCCACCGCAGCGCCACGGCGTCGAGCAGGGCGAGGCCGCGCCCCGACTCCGCGCCCTCCTCCGCCTGCCGCAGCACGGGCTGCGCGCGCGGGGCGGGATCGGTGAGCTCGACCCGCGTACGGGCTGCCCTTCCGGTCCCGGTGACGCGCAGGGTGACGGGGGTGCCTTCGCCGAGGTGGCGGATGACGTTGGCCAGCAGCTCGGTGACGCAGAGCTCCGCGTCGCCGGATCCCGGGCCGAGGTGCTCCCGCACGGCGTGCCGGAGTGTCGGGGCCGCCTGCGGGGTGGCGAGCAGCCGGACGCTGAGGTCGTTCACCGCTCGGCCAGGGCGTCGGCCAGTCGCTGCGCGGTGGCGGCGTTGCAGTTGCCGAGGGTGATCAGGGGCGGTGAGTCGTAGCGCCCGGCGTAGGAGAGGAGGTCCAGGTCCAGCGAGGGCAGGGTGATCCCGTGCGCGGCGAGCGCGGTGCGTAGCGCGGTGAGGGCCTCGATGGCTACGCGGTCGTTGGCGTGGTCGCTCATGGCGAACCCTTCCGTGGCGGAGTGTGACGAAGTCCTCACAGGCTGGCGCCCAGTTGCCTACCGTGGGAAGGGTTTCCGGTCCACAGCACGGAGTGTGGAAGGCAGGCTCTGCGATGGCCCCACGCAAAGAGATCGACGGCTCGGCGAGCGTGCCGGCCTTTTACGGCAAGGAGCTTCGCTGGCGGCGGGAGGCGGCAGGCCTCACGCTTCAGCAGGTCGTGGAGGGCAGCTTCTATGGGGCCAGCTACTTGAGCGAGATCGAACGGGCGCAGCGGCGGATGCCGGAAGATCTCGCGCGCCATGTCGACCAGGTGCTGACGACCGACGGATTCTTCTGGCGGCGCTGTGACGACGTACGGAAGGCCAAGCGGGGCGCGCACGCCGAGTACGTGGCCCCGGTTGTGGAGGCGGAGCGGCGGGCACGGGTCATCGAGGAGTGGAGCAACGCGCTCATCCCCGGGCTGCTGCAGACGGAGGCGTACGCGCGGGCGGTCATCCACTCCACCCATCCGTTGGACCTGCCGGAGGAGGTGGACGCGAAGGTCCGCGCCCGCATGCAGAGGGCCTCTCTGTTCGAGGATCCGAAGAGCCCCGAATACTGGACGATTCTGCATGAATGTCTTGTGCGGCAGCCCCTGTTGCCGCCCGTCGAGATGGCCGAACAACTTGAGAGCATCGCTGCTCTGGCCAGGCGCCGCCGCATCGTTCCACAGGTCTTGCTGTGGAGTTCTGCGATGCAGCCCTTTCTGGGGCTGCCGCTCATGTTCATGGAGTTCGACGACGAACCGCCGCTCGCGTATACGGAGGGGCCGTATCACGGCCAGGTCGTGGACGATCCGGCACTCGTGAAGAGGTATCGAGGGTCATACCATCGGCTCAGGGCTGCCGCACTGCCGCCCGAGGCCTCTCTCGCCATGATCGAGCAAGCTGCTGAGGAGTACCGGAATGGCAAGCAACGGGAGTGAGTTCGGCGCCGCGAACTGGCGCAAGAGCAGCTACAGCAACGGCGACGGTGGCAACTGTGTCGAGGTGGCCGACGGCCTCGCCGGGGTCGTGCCCGTCCGGGATTCGAAGCGGCCCCAGGGGCCCGTCCTGGTCGTCACCGCCGGTGCGTGGGGGCCGTTTGTGCGGGCGCTGAAGGCCGGGGAGCTACCCGGCTGAGGCCGTCCCCCGCGCCCGCCCGGGTAGGGGACTGGCTAGTACCGGCCGGTACTGCCGCAGGCGCTCGGTAGGCTTCGGCCCATGTACGGCTATGACCAGAACCCGGGTGCCCAGCAGCAGTATGCGCAGCAGCCCCCGCAGGGCTACGCGCAACAGGCGCCGCCGCTGTACCCGGAGCCGTCCCCGCCGTCGCTCACCGACGCCGTGCGGGCCTTCACCACGGGCTCCCTCTCCGCCGAGGACTTCCAGCAGATCTTCGCCACCTCGAAGGTCTACTGCCCGCGCGGCGACACCCCCGGATTCCTGGCGCTGCACAACACGCAGCACCCGGTCATCCCCATGTTCACCACGCTCAAGGAACTGCGCCGGTACGCCGGCAAGGAGTCCAAGTACTTCGTGATCACCGGCGCGGAGGTGATCGACCTGCTGCCGACCGGGTACGGCTTCGTCCTCGACATGGAGGGCGACCACCGGATGGTCTTCGACGCGAAGGCGGTCGAGCAGATGGTCGACTTCGCGATGCGCCGGATGTACGGCTAGCCGGAGGCGTCAAGGCCGGCGCCTGACGGGGGGCGGAGCGTGCTGCGGGTGCATTTCACGGCGGAGGACCTGTTCAACGTCACCTTCGCGAGCGAGCCGCTGCCGCTGGTGGAGCTGGGCATGGCGATCGTCGCCTGGCAGCGCACCGACGAACAGGCGGTCTTCGGGCGCTGGCGCAGCCGTGTCGGCAGGGAGTTACCGGGCCGGGCCCGCCTCCTCCTCGACCTCCTGCGCCCCGACGGCGACAACCCCCAGTTCGTCGAGCCGTACGCGCGCACCCTTGAGGAGGGGCTGGCCGTCGTACGCGACGCCGGCCCGTCCCTGACCCCCGGCGAGCTGCACCGCGTCGCCGCCCGGGCTCCGGGCTCCGCGTCCTGGCTGCGTGCCCTGTGGGCCCAGGACCGCGGGGCGTGGGACCAGCTCGGCGGCGCGCTCCGGTCCGCCCACGAGGTGGTCGTCGCCCCGCACTGGCCGCGCATCCGGCAGTCCTTCCGGGCGGACGTGGCCTGGCGCAGCCGGCTGCTGGCCGCCCACGGCATCAAGGCGTGCCTGGCGAGCACGCATCCGCTGGCCGCCTGGTCGGGCACGGCGCTGGAGGTGGACGGGCCGCCGCACTACGAGGTCCACCTCGGCGGGCGCGGCCTGCTGCTGATGCCCTCGCCGTTCTGGACGGGCCGGCCGCTGCTCGCCGAGGGCCCGGACGGCCCGGACGGCAGGTGCGTGCTGCTCTACCCGGCGCTGACGCCGCTGCCCCTGATCGGCCCGGGCCCGGCGCAGGGGGCGCTGGACGCCCTCCTGGGCCGGACCCGGGCGGCGGTGCTCCAGTCGCTGATCGAGCAGCGCACGACCAGCGAGCTGGCCCGGGACCTCGACATCAGCCTCCCCTCGGCCTCCGAGCACACCCGCACCCTGCGCGCGGCCGGCCTGATCACCACGGAGCGCGACGGCAAGGCGGTCCTGCACTCGGTGACGGGCCTGGGCGTGGACCTGCTCCACAGCGGCGGCTGAGCCCCGGCCAAGCCACGCTTCGGCCCTGCCCGAAAGGATCGCGGCCCGTCCCGGTCCGCCCGGAGCATCGGTGCAGCGGGGGGATCCACGGGGGAGCCCCTCCCGCCCCATCCATGAGGAGGCAGAGATGGCTCGTACGACGATCCGCACGACGCTCACCGCGGTGGCGGCCGCCGCGACGCTGGCGCTGGGCACGGGGGTCCTGGCGGCAGGGCAGGCACAGGCGTCCGACCACACGGTCGAGGGGTGCCGCTCGGGTGAGGCGTGCATCTGGCCGGAGGGCTCGCCCGCGGCGGGCGTGCAGCCGTCGCTGCGGTTCAGCAGGGCGGGGACCTACAACCTCAGCAACCAGCTGAACTGGCACTGGGCACTCAACAATCAGACGCAGAACTGGAAGTTCAAGCTGTGCACCGGCTGGAACGGCACGGGGAACTGCACCAACATCCCTGTCGACCAGTGGGTGGCGGTGAACCTCACGCCGATCAACTCGGTGATCGTCTCGCCGTAATCGCAGGTCAGGACCGTTGGGGCCCCGGGGGAATACCCTCGGGGCCCGCTCCGTTCTGTGGGGTGTGGCAGAAAGTTCGAGTTTCAACTAAACTCGACGCAGAAGGAGGTCCTGACCATGCCCGCAGTGACTGTTGAGAACCCGTTGACCCTTCCGCGCGTGGCCCAGCCCCAGGCCGCCGTCCCGCGCAAGGTGCTGGCCGTCGTCTCCGCTCCCGGTGGGTTCGAGGGTGAGGGATTCCCGGTGCGCCGCGCGTTCGCTGGGATCAACTACCAGTACCTCGACCCGTTCATCATGATGGACCAGATGGGCGAGGTGGAGTACGCCCCGGGCGAGCCGAAAGGTACTCCCTGGCACCCGCACCGCGGCTTCGAGACCGTCACGTACCTGATCGACGGAACCTTCGTCCACCAGGACAGCAACGGCGGCGGCGGAGTCATCAACGGCGGCGACACCCAGTGGATGACCGCCGGTTCGGGCCTCCTGCACATCGAGGCCCCGCCGGAGTCCCTCGTCGTGTCCGGCGGGCTGTTCCACGGCCTCCAGCTGTGGGTGAACCTCCCGGCCTCCGACAAGATGATGCCCCCGCGCTACCAGGACATCGGCGGCGGTCAGGTCCAGCTGCTGACCACCCCGGACGGCGGCTCCCTGCTCCGCGTCATCGCCGGTGAGCTGGACGGTCACCAGGGCCCGGGCATCACCCACACCCCGATCACGATGATCCACGCGACCGTCTCGCCGGGCGCGCAGATCACCCTGCCGTGGCGCGAGGACTTCAACGCGCTGGCGTACGTCATGGCCGGGCGCGGGTCCGTCGGCGAGGACCGCCGGCCCGTCGCGACCGGGCAGACGGCCGTCTTCGGCGAGGGCGGTTCGCTCACGGTGCGGGCGGACGCCTCCCAGGACTCCAACGCCCCGGACCTGGAGGTCGTGCTCCTCGGCGGACGTCCGATCCGGGAGCCGATGGCGCACTACGGTCCGTTCGTGATGAACAGCCAGCACGAGCTGCAGCAGGCCTTCGACGACTTCCAGGCCGGCCGGCTGGGCCGCATCCCCACCACCGCGCGCACCGGCCTCGGCCACCGCGGCACGGGCGCGGCGGACCAGGACTGACCCGCAGCTCCGCCGGGCCCCGTCGGCACGTTCCGTCGGGCCCGCGACGCCCGGCGCCGCACCTCGTCCCCCGGACTCCGTCCGGGGGACCCCCGGGTTGCGGTCGCAGCATCAGCGGTAAAAGGTCCGGCCGGCGGAGCCGGAGGAGACGGACCACACCTCGCTGATCAAACCGTTGGTGATCCGCAGGGTGTCGGTGCCGCTCCTGGCGACGGTTCGGGCGCCTTCGCCCGTGAAGGAAGCGAGATAGGGGCGGGCGACCAGACCGGTCGGTGCGCCGTCGACGAGTGCGAGGTCCACGACCGCCGCGCCCTCGGCCACGAAGCGAAGCCCGCGGCGCTCTCGATGCCAGGCCGCGATGATGTCGGCGAGCTGCTGCGGAGTGCGGACGTCGTCGAAGGCCTCGGTGCCCGCCTGCGCATACCGCAGGACGAATTCCGGCGCCATGATCTTCGCGGCGAGGTCCAGATCACCGTTCCACATCGCCGTCCACTGGTCGTAGGTGTGGATGCCTAACTGCCGCACATCGGTGCCGCTCATCAAGACCGCCCTCGATCGTTTCGGGTGCGCGGGGTTCGCGCACCTCGCGAGGTTCGCGACGCTAACAAGAAGGTCTGACAACGGCGTTCGCCTGCACGGCCCGACAGGACCTAGGACCCGGGAGCCGCATCGGCGGCGTACCGGGCCCGCAGTTCCGAGATCACCCCGAAGACCGCGGCGGTCATCGGTACCGCCAGGAGCATGCCCAGGATCCCGGCGACGCTCGCGCCCGCGGTGATGGCCAGCATCACCACGGCCGGGTGCATCTGCACGGTGCGGCTCTGCACCACGGGCTGCAGTACGTAGCCCTCGATCATCTGGACCAGCAGGACCAGGCCCAGCGCCCACAGGCCGATGATCCAGCCCCGGTCGGCGAAGGCCACGAGCACGGCCACGGCACCCGACAGGATGGCCCCGAGGTAGGGGATGTAAGCCGTCACGAAGACCAGGGCGGCCAGCCCCAGCGCACCCGGCACGTCGAGGACCAGCAGACCCGCGCCGATCAGCACGGCGTCCACCAGGGCCACGAAGGTGGTCCCGCGCATGAACCCCTCGACGGCCTCGAACGCGCGCCGCCCCATGGCCTCCATCAGATCGCCCGAGCGGCTCGGCACGACGGAGCGCAGGGTTCCCACGGCCCGGTCGGAGTCGCGCAGGAAGAAGAAGATCAGCACCAGCGCCAGCAACACCATCGCGATCATCGAGCCCACCACGCTGAGCCCGGCGACCACGCCCGAGGCGGCCGTCCCGCCGAACTTCGCGAGCAGGTCCTTGGAGTTCGCGGCGATGTCCTCCAGCGAGGTGCCCACCGCCCCGAAGTGCTCGGCGACCATCTGGCCGGCCCGGCGCAGCGCGTCGACGATCTCGCTACCGGTCTCGATCAGTGCGAGGACGACGATGTACGTGGCCCCGCCGACGACGGCGACCACGGCGAGGCAGGTCAGGGCCGCGGCCAGCGACCGGTTCATCCCCATGCGGACCAGGCGCCGGTGCATCGGCCCGAGCAGGGCCGTACCGAGCACGGCCAGCAGGACGGGCGTCACGACGTCGTCGAAGACGGTGCACAGCCATACGCCGACGGCGAGGACGGCGGTGACGAGCAGGACGACGCCGCACCAGGCGGCGAGCCGCCGTACGGGCGCGGGCAGGAGGGGATCGGACACCGCTGCATCCCATCACACCCCGGCGCGCCCTGGCGCCAGGTCAGAACACCGGGTCGGCGTCCGCCTTCGACTGCTCGTCCAGTTCGAACCAGATCGACTTGCCCTCGCCCCGCGGATCCACGCCCCACGCGTCTGCCAGCATCTCCATCAGCAGCACCCCGCGGCCGCTGGAGGACAGCTCCCCCGGCTGCCGCCTGTGCGGGAGCTCGTCGCTGCCGTCCGCGACCTCGATGCGCAGCCGGCGCGCGCCCAGCTCGCCGACCGCCTCCGCGACCAGCAGGGCGTCGCCGTCGGTGTGCGTCAGTACGTTCGTCACCATCTCGGAGACCATCAGCACCACCGAGTCCACCTGGTCGGGGTCGGCCCAGTCGTGCAGCAGCTCGCGGATCTGCTGCCGCACGCCCGCGATCCGTTCGGGTTCCACCTGGGCCACGGTCAGTACGGTGCGGCGCACGGGCCGGGCCGGGTGCGCCGGCGCGGTGCCCGGGCCCCGGTCCGCACTCTCGCGGCACAGCAGCACGACCGCTATGTCGTCCTCGCGGCGGTCGGCGAGCGGGCCGGTGGTGTGGTGCGAGGACGGCCCGTGCACGGCCTGGACCAGCAGGTCGGCCAGTCTTTCGAGGTGCGGGGGCGCGACGCGGCCCGCGGCCGTCCCCGCACCGGGTGCGGGCGCGTCGTAGGCGTTCTCGTGCGCGTTCTCGTGCGCGTCGGACTCCAGGACCGCCCGCAGTCGCGCCCAGCCGGTGTCGAGGTCGTGCCCGCCGGTCTCGATGAGCCCGTCGGTGCAGAGCATCATCGTCTCGCCGGGCTCCAGGGTGAACCGGGTGGTGGGGTAGTCGGTGTCGGGGACGATCCCCAGGGGCAGCCCACCCGCGGTGGGGCGCATCAGGACGGTGCCGTCGGCCATCCGGATCGCGGGATCGGGGTGGCCGGCGCGGGCCACCTCCAGCGTGCCGGTCCTCGGATCGCACTCCACGTACAGGCAGGTCGCGAAGCGCGGGCTCAGGAAGTCGGAGTCCCGGCCGCCGTCGTCCCCGTAAGGGTCGGACTCCGGCGACGAGCACAGCCCGGCCAGGAAGCGGGAGGCGCGCGAGAGCACCGCGTCCGGCCGGTGGCCCTCGGACGCGTACGCCCGTACGGCGATCCGTAGCTGGCCCATCAGGCCGGCCGCCCGGACGTCGTGGCCCTGCACGTCGCCGATGACCAGCGCGAACCTGCCCGACGGCAGCGGGATCATGTCGTACCAGTCGCCGCCGACCTGGAGTCCGCCGCCCGTCGGGACGTAGCGGGCCGCGATCCGCATGCCGGGGATCTCCGGGCCGAGCTGCGGCATCATCGACCGCTGTAGGCCGGTGGTGAGCTCCCGCTCGGATTCGGCCACCACGGCGCGCTGGAGCGCCTGGGCCAGCATCCGGGCCACGGTCGTCAGGACGGACCGCTCGTCGGGGGAGAAGGACGCCGGGTGCTTGAAGGCGGCCATCCAGGCGCCCATGGTCCGACCGGCCACGATCAGCGGTAGGAAGGCCCAGGAGACCCGGTCGAAGCGCTGGGCGAGCGGCCAGGCGGCCGGAAAGCGCCGCTTGTAGTCCTCGGGGGTGGGCAGGTAGATCGCCCGGCCGGTACGGACGACCTCCGCGGCCGGGTAGTTCGTCTCCAGCGGCATGTCGGAGAACGGACCCTCGCCCCCCGGATCGTGCCCGTGGTGCCCGATGATCGACAGCCGGTCCCCGGCCACGCCGAAGACCGCCAGCCCGTCCGGGCTGAAACCGGGCATGGACAGCGAGGCGGCGACCCGCAGCACCTCGGCCGTGGACCGCGCCTCCGCCAGCGCGCGCCCGGCGTCCAGCAGGAAGGCCTCGCGGGAGCGCCGCCAGTCCCCCGTGATGGGGGTGTGGGCGGCCGTGGTGCCCGGCTGCGGCTCGGCGATCTCCTGGATGGTTCCGATCAGCTCGTAGTCCGTGGCCCCGCCCCCGGACTCCGTCCGGGGGGACCCCCCTGGGGCCCCGTTCGCCATCGGTTTGGTGCGGCTGCGCACCGTCCGCAGCACCCGGCCGTCGACGTCCATGATCCGCAGCCGGGCCTCGGCGAGGGTGCCCTCGGCGACGGCCAGGTTCACGATCCCGTTGATCTCGTTCCAGTCCACCGGGTGGAAGCGGGACCGTACGGCGGCCTCCGGCAGCACCACCGGTTCGGCGGGCAGCCCGAGCAGCCGGGCGGCCTCACCGTCGAGGGTGACCGTCCCGGAGGCGTTGTCCCATCGCCACAGGCCGGTCGCAATGGCGGCCAGAACGTCCTCGGTGCGCACCCGGCCATGTTTACAGGTCATATCCGGTACGTGCCTGTTCGCCCGGACCACCGGACGCATTTGCGCAGGCTGGAGGGAGTGCCCGACCCGTCACCTTCCCGGACGGTAACCTTGGGACGGTTGAATCCACCCTGGTATCGCGTAGAACTGGATGACTGATGCATCGGTACAGGTCCCACACCTGCGGCGAGCTCCGCGCTTCTGACGTCGCCGCCGACGTCCGGCTGAGCGGCTGGCTGCACAACCGTCGAGACCTGGGCGGCATCCTCTTCATCGATCTGCGCGACCACTACGGCATCACGCAGCTGGTCGCCCGGCCCGGCACCGCGGCGAACGAGGCGCTGAGCAGCGTCACGAAGGAGACCGTCGTCCGCATCGACGGCAAGGTCGTCTCCCGCGGCGCCGACAACGTCAACCCGGAGCTGCCGACCGGCGAGATCGAGATCGAGGTCTCCGCGGTCGAGGTGCTCGGCGCGGCCGCCCCGCTGCCGTTCACGATCAACACCGACGACGGGGTGAACGAGGAGCGGCGCCTGGAGTACCGCTTCCTCGACCTGCGCCGCGAGCGCATGCACCGCAACATCATGCTGCGCTCGGCGGTCATCGCGTCGATCCGCTCGAAGATGGTGGCCCTCGGCTTCAACGAGATGGCGACGCCGATCCTCACCGCGACCTCCCCCGAGGGCGCCCGTGACTTCGTCGTGCCGTCCCGCCTGAACCCGGGCAAGTTCTACGCCCTGCCGCAGGCGCCGCAGCAGTTCAAGCAGCTGCTGATGATCTCCGGCTTCGACCGCTACTTCCAGATCGCGCCGTGCTTCCGCGACGAGGACGCCCGCGCCGACCGCTCGCCGGGCGAGTTCTACCAGCTCGACGTGGAGATGTCCTTCGTCGAGCAGGAGGACGTCTTCCAGCCGATCGAGCGCCTGATGACCGAGCTCTTCACCGAGTTCGGCGGCGGCCGCGAGGTCACCTCGCCGTTCCCGCGGATCCCGTTCCGCGAGTCGATGCTCAAGTACGGCAACGACAAGCCCGACCTGCGCGCCAAGCTGGAGCTCGTCGACATCACCGACGTGTTCGAGGCCTCGGAGTTCAAGGCGTTCGCCGGCAAGCACGTGCGTGCCCTGGCCGTCCCGGACACCGCCGCGCAGCCGCGCAAGTTCTTCGACGGCCTCGGCGAGTACGCGATCTCGCTGGGCGCCAAGGGCCTGGCCTGGGTGCGCGTGGGCGAGGACGGTTCGCTGACCGGCCCGATCGCCAAGTTCCTCACCGAGGAGAACCTCAAGGTCCTCACCGAGCGCCTGGGCCTGGTCCCCGGCCACGCCGTGTTCTTCGGCGCGGGTGACTTCGACGAGGTCTCCAAGATCATGTCGGGCGTTCGCGTCGAGGCGGCCAAGCGTGCCGGCCAGTTCGAGGAGAACGTCTTCCGGTTCTGCTGGATCGTCGACTTCCCGATGTACGAGAAGGACGAGGAGACCGGCAAGATCGACTTCTCCCACAACCCCTTCTCCATGCCGCAGGGCGGGATGAAGGACCTGCTGGAGAAGGACCCGCTGGACATCCTGGCCTGGCAGTACGACATCGTCTGCAACGGCATCGAGCTGTCCTCCGGCGCCATCCGCAACCACGAGCCCGAGGTCATGCTGAAGGCCTTCGAGATCGCCGGTTACGAGGCCGAGACCGTCGAGCGCGAGTTCGCGGGCATGCTCCGCGCGTTCCGCCTGGGCGCCCCGCCGCACGGTGGCATCGCCCCGGGCGTGGACCGCATCGTGATGCTGCTGGCCGACGAGCCGAACATCCGCGAGACGATCGCCTTCCCGCTGAACGGCAACGCGCAGGACCTGATGATGGGCGCGCCGACGGTGCTGGAGGAGGCCCGTCTGCGCGAGCTGAACATCGCGCTGCGCAAGCCGGTCGAGACGAAGGCGGCGGAGCGGCCGGTCTCCGACGCGGTCGCCCCGGACGCCGGTTCCCCGCGGGGCTGACTCCCGGTCCGCTGATACGCCGAAGGCGGCGCCCCCCTCCTTGCCGGAGGGGGGCGCCGCCTTCGTGTCGTGCCCGTACTGCTCGTACTGCCGGTACTAGAACCGCTCCAGGATGCCCTTGACCAGGGCGGCGGAGGTCAGCTCGGTGGGGGCGGGGCCGGCGTGGAAGAAGCCGGCGTTCTCGGCGTCCAGCTTGCGCAGGAAGTCGAAGGCCTTGGCGTCGTGGTCGCCGAAGGCCACGAACTGCCAGTGGACGCCCGGAGCCGCGGTGGCGGCGTCGGCCAGTGCCTGGCGGGCGGGCTGCCGGTTGTCGGGCGCGCCGTCGGTCTGGAAGACGACCAGGGCCGGGCCCTCGCCGCCGTCCTTCTGGTAGCGCTCCAGGACGGCCTCGACGGCCACGTGGTAGCTGGTGCGACCCATCCGGCCGAGCTCGGCGTGACGGGTCTCGACCCAGGAGGCGTCGTGGCCGTCGAGGGTCAGGTCGGCGGTGCCGTCCAGCTCCGTGGAGAAGAACACGGTGTGCACGGTCGCCGCGTCGTCGAGGTGCGCGGCGAGGGCGAGGGCGTGGTCGGCGAGGTGCTGGGCGCTGCCGTCCTTGTAGAACCCGCGCATCGAACCGGACCGGTCCAGCACGAGGTACACCTTGGCCCGCGCCCCGGTCTTCCCCTTGCCCCGGAGCACCTGCCCGGCGGCCTTGTACGCGCCGGCGACCTCAGGAGCCCGGCGCCGCACGACGGCGGCCGTGTTCGCAGCGACGCCGGCCTCTGCCTGTGCCTGCGGCGCTTCGGCCTCGGGCTGCTCCGCCGCATCGGTGTCCGCCTCGGGCGCGGTGACTTCGGCGGCGACCGGCTCTTGTGCCTCGGGTGCGGTTTCGGGCTCCGCGTCTGCCTGCGGCGCGTCTGCCTGCGGCGCTTCGGCCTCGGGCTGGTGCGCTTCGGCGGCGGCCGGCTCGGCCTGCGCTTCGGCCTCGGACTCGGCCTGCGCCTGCGGCGCGGTGGCCGGGGCCTCGGCTTGGGCCTGCGGCGCGTCTGCCTCGGGCTGCTCTGCGGCGGTGGCCGGCTCCTGCGCCTGCGGCGCGGTGGCCTCGGCGGCGGCCGGCTCGGCCTGCGCGTCTGCCTGCGGCGCTTCGGCCTCGGGCTGGTCCGCGGCGTCGGTGTCTGCCTCGGGCGCGGTGGCTTCGGCGGCGGCCGGCTCCTGTGCCTCGGGTGCGGTTTCGGGCTCCGCCTGGGCCTGCTCCGCAGCGGGGGCGGTCTCGGGCTCTGCCTCGGCGGCAGCCGGATCGGCCTCGGGCTCGGACTGCGCCTGCGGCGCCTCGGTCTCCGGCTGCTCGGTAGCGGCGACCGGCTCTTGCGCCTCCGGCGCGGTGGCCTCGGGCTGCTCCGCAGAGGCGGCAGCCTCGGCCTGCGGCGTGGTGGGTTCGGCGGTGGCCGGCTCGGTCTGCGCCTGCGGCGCATCCGCCTCGGGCTGCTCCGCAGCATGGGTGGTCTCGGGCTCGGCCTCGGCGGCGGCCGCGGGCTCCGCTTTGGCGGCAGCAGCCGGCTCGGCCTCGGTCTCGGGCTCGGCCTGTGCCTGCGGCGCCTCGGCCTCGGGCTGGTCCGCATCGGCGGCGGCCGGCTCGGCTTCGGCTTCGGGCTGCTCCGCGGCAACGGCGGTCGGCTGGACCGCCGGAGGCGACGGGCGGCGGGCTTCCGGGACCGTGGGGTCCGCCGCCTGGGCGGGGGCCGTGAGGACCGTGCCCGGTTCACGGTCGCGCGGGGCGGACTGCGGCGGAACCGTGGGGTTGTCGAAGGACGCCGCCACCAGTTCGGCGGCGACGTCCAGAGGGGTCCGTTCCGCCTGGTTCGGGACAGCGGCCGAAGGGGTGTCCGTAGTTTCCGGAACGGATTCCGCGGACCGTCCGAATACCTTGCGCAACAAGCTCCGAATACCCATGGGCCAGGCCTTTCGCATGTGTGCGTGCGTCATTTGTCCGTGCTGCGCGGATGATCCCTGCCCAGAGTGGACACGTAAGGTTATCGGCCGCTGGGGTGGATCTTCGGCAGGGGCGCCTTTCGTGGCGCCCGGCACCCACCCACCCGCACACGCTCCGTGAACTGCCGCTCCGACGTGCCGGGTTCACCGAGCGTTCATCCCCGCGCCGCCGCTTCGGCGCAACCCGGGCCTAGCGTCGCGGCTGGATCGTACCGACACGTTGTCGGCGCCCACGCAGCTACTCGGAGGACACTCGTGCGCAAGCTCCTGCCGTTCATCGGCAACCCGCATGGCAGCGGCCGGTCCGCTCTCACCTGTCGTTACCGCTGTGGCGACGCCTGCTTCCACGAGGTGCCGAACACCAGCGACAACGAGTACGTCGGTGACGTCATAGCCCGTGCCTACTCCCGCCGCGCGATGCTGCGCTCCGCCGCCGTCGTGACGGTCGCCACCGCGGCCGGTTCCGCCGTGGCGTTCGGCGGCCCGGGGCAGACCGCCAACGCCACCCCCGCGGCCGATGACGCCGCGGCCGCCGCGGGCAAGGGCGGCGAGGCCGCCCGGGGCTTGCGCTTCAAGGCCGTCGCGCCGAACACCGACGACAAGGTCACCGTTCCCGAGGGCCACGAGCAGAACGTGGTGATCCGCTGGGGCGACCCGATCGTCAAGGGCGCCCCTGGCTTCAACGCCGACAAGCAGACCGCCGCCGCGCAGGCCGGTCAGTTCGGCTACAACAACGACTTCCTGAGCCTCCTCCCGCTCGGCGGCGACTACGAGCGCCAGCAGCTGCTCGTGGCCAACCACGAGTACACGGACGAGAACCTCATGTTCAAGGCGTACGACCCGGCCAACCCGACCCGCGAGCAGGTCGAGATCGCCTGGGCCGCGCACGGCCTGTCCGTGGTCGCCGTCCAGGAGGACCACCGCAGCGGCAAGCTGACCGCGATCAGCCGCCACCAGCTCAACCGCCGACTGACCGCCACCAGCGAGTTCAAGCTGACGGGTCCGGCCGCGGGCAGCAGCCTGCTGAAGACCTCCGTCGACGCCACCGGCACCAAGGTGCTCGGCACGCTCAACAACTGCGCCGGCGGCACCACCCCGTGGGGCACCACCCTCCACGGCGAGGAGAACTTCAACCAGTACTTCGGCAACGCCGGCCAGGTCACCGAGCCCACCCAGGCCGCCCGCCTGAAGCGTTACGGCGTGACCGCCGGCGCCACCGAGCGCAAGTGGGAGCGGTTCGACAAGCGCTTCGACGTGGCGCAGGAGCCCAACGAGTCGCACCGCTTCGGCTGGGTCGTCGAGCTGGACCCGTACGACCCGAACTCGGTGCCGCGCAAGCGCACCGCGCTCGGCCGCTTCAAGCACGAGGCCGCGCAGCCCCGCCTGACCGAGGACGGCCGTCCGGTCGTCTACATGGGCGACGACGAGCGCTTCGACTACTTCTACAAGTTCGTCTCGTCGAAGCGGATGAAGAAGGGCAATTCGCGCGCCGCGAAGGAGCACAACCTCACGCTGCTCGACGAGGGCACCCTCTACGTCGCCAAGCTCACCGGTGACTCCCCGGCCGCCGAGTTCGACGGCACGGGCAAGCTGCCCTCCGACGGCGAGTTCGACGGCTCCGGCGTGTGGATCAAGTTGGCCACCGGCAACGTGTCGCACGTCGAGGGCATGACCGCCGAGGAGGTGTACGTCTTCACGCGGCAGGCCGCCGACAAGGTGGGCGCCACGAAGATGGACCGTCCGGAGGACGTCGAGCCCTCCCCGCGCACCGGTCGCGTCTACATCGCACTGACCAACAACACCGACCGCGGCAAGCCGGGCAAGGAAGGCGCCACCGAGGCCAACCCGCGCAACCTGAACAAGCACGGCCAGATCCTGGAGCTCGCCGAGAACTTCGACGACCCGGCGGGCGACGGTTTCGCCTGGCGGCTCTTCCTGGTCGCCGGTGACCCGAACGACCCGGCCACCTACTTCGCGGGCTTCCCCAAGGACAAGGTCAGCCCCATCTCGTGCCCGGACAACGTGGCCTTCGACCCGCACGGCAACCTGTGGATCTCCACGGACGGCAACCAGCTCGGCTCCCACGACGGCCTGTTCGGCGTCGCGACGGCCGGTGAGCGCCGCGGTGAGCTGAAGCAGTTCCTGACCGTTCCGCGCGGCGCCGAGACCTGCGGCCCGCTCATCCAGGACAAGCGCGTCCTGGTCTCCGTCCAGCACCCGGGCGAGATCGACGGCGCGTCCGTCGAGAAGCCGCAGTCGGTGTGGCCCGACGGCCCCGGCAAGATCGTCCGCCCGGCGGTCGTGTCCGTCTGGCGCAAGGACGGCCGCAACATCGGTGTCTGATCGGTCCAGTTGACCCGAGGGGCGTGTTTCACGTGAAACACGCCTCTCGGGCGTCCCCGCGGATCAACGCACCCAAGCTGCCCAATTCGCCTACGGCACCCTGCCGACGGGGAGCCGCAGCGTCGTCACCGCGCCGCCGTCGGGCGCATTGGCGAAGCCGACCGCGATCTCCAGCACGGCCGCCTGCCCCATCACGATCGTGAGCCCCAGGCCGTGGCCGCGCCCGCGGCCCGGGTCCCCGGTACGGAACCGCTGCGGGCCCCGTTCGATCAGCTCGGGGGGGTAGCCGGGACCGTGGTCGCGGACCACCACCACCGGTCCCTCCACGGTCACCTCGACCGGGGGCCTGCCGTGTTTCACGGCGTTGGCCAGCAGGTTGGCCAGGATCCGGTCCAACCGCCGCCGGTCGGTGACCACCACCACGTCCTGGACCACCCGTACCGACACGGCCGGACCGGCTTCCGGTGCGGTGGCGCTCCCGGCGGCCGCGGCCGCGGCGACCGCCCGCTCCACCGCCCGGCCGAGCTCCACCCGGGCGAGGTCGGCCCGTTCGACGCCCGAGTCCAGCCGGGAGATCTCCAGCAGGTCCTCGGTCAGCAGGTGCAGGGCCTTCAGCCGGTTGTTGATCATTTCCTTGGGGCGGCCCTCGGGCAGCAGCGCCGCCGCGGCCAGCGAACCGGTGAGCGGGGTGCGCAGCTCGTGCGCGACATCCGCCGTGAAGCGCTTCTCCGCCTCCAGCCGGCCCTGGAGCGAGCTCGCCATCGAGTCCAGCGCGTGCGCCACGTCCCGGACCTCGTCGCGGGAGCCGCCCGGCCCCGGATCGTCCCCCTCGGCCGGGAAGTTCACCCGGGCGTCCAGGTCCCCGGCGCTGATCCGGCGGGCCACGGCGGCCGTGGTCGCGAGCCGCCGGCTGATCCGGTCGGCGAGGAACAGGCCGGCCAGCGCCACCAGACCGGCCGCGAGGATCGCGGAGGCGAGGATCGCGGTGTCGATGTCCCGCAGCCGTTCCCGGGTGCTCCCGAAGGGCAACCAGACCGCGAGGGCCTTGTCGTCGGCGGGTCCGGCCGCCCACATCACGGGCTTTCCCCCCTGTTCGCCGACGATGCTGCCGGTCTGGCCGCTCGCGACGAGCTCGCGCAGTTGCCGGGGCAGGTCGGGCGGGTCGAACGCGGCGTTCACGTCGCCGTGCGCGGTGCCGTACTCGTAGTGGCCCAAGGCGTGCGCCAGCTCGGTGGCGGCGGCCTTGCGGACCTCTCCGACCATCTGCCGGGCGACCACGTTGTGCACCAGGATGCCCAGTGCGGCGGCGACCATGCAGCACACCATGGTGGTGGTCAGTGCGATCTTCCAGCGCAGGCTGCTCAGCGCGCGCATCGCGCCCCGTCCCCGTTCGTCGGGTCCTGGGTGCGTCCCGGGCAGTCGTCGAGGGTGAGCTGGGACAGGTTCATGATCCCGGCCTTCGGGTCCCACACGTAGTCGAAGACGGCGACGTGGTCGGGGTTGGTCGTGGGCTCGCGGACCGCCAGGTGCTCGGCGGCCACCTCCACACCCTCCAGCACCGCGCGCCGGGACAGGATCCGGGCGATGCTCCCGTCGTCCTGGACGGTGTAGACGCGCAGCTCGCTGACCCGGCCGTCGACGTCCAGGGCGGTGATGAGCTCTTCCCGGCCGTTGCCCGTCAGGTCGTGCAGGACCGCGGGGCGCACCGGGCAGTCGGGGCCGCCGTCCACAGCCTGTGTGCAGAGCGCGAGCCGCTGGACGGCGCGCGGGTCGACGAGCCGGCCGGTCCCGCCGTCCTGCTCGGCGGCGGAGGCGATGTCGGCGCGCACGACGGACAGAGCGTCCACTCCGCGCATGCTCAGATCGGTCACCTTGGGGAGCCCCGGGACCACGGCGGCCGTGCCCGGCCTCTGGTCGGCGGCGGGCGGGTCGGGGCGGATGTCCTTCCACAGGCTCTTCGGGGCGTGCACCGTGCCGAGGTCGCCCTCGCTCTGCAGTCCCTCCACATCGGCGCACCCCACCAGGAGTACGGCGAGGACCATCACGGCGGGGACGCGGTGCATGCTCCGATGCTGCCCCGTCCGCCCCCGCCCGGCCCGGGAGCCGACCCATTCGGGGGACACCGTTCCCGGGCGCGGCGGCGGGTCAGGACTCCGGCCGGGCAATGGCCAGGGCCGCTGCGATCTCCTGGTGGACCGGGGCCAGCACGCTCGTCGCCTCGCCCGGCGGTCCCGCCTCGACCCGGACCGGGATGCTGCTGCTGCGCACCCGCACGGCCAGCTCGCGGAGCTGCCGGGCGATCGACTCCACTTCCTCGGCGGGGGGCGGGGCCGCGCCGTGGTTGACCCGGACCCGCGCGGCGGTGGTGGCGTCCACGATCCGCTCGACGGCGACGACCAGCGGCCACCAGGCGGCGGCCCGGGCTCCGGTGGGCGGCGGCTCGGTCAGCGCCCGCTGGAACTCGCTGCGCACGCCCGACAGGTCCCGGTAGATGCGCCGCCGAGCCTGGAGGCGGGCGGTCCGGGCCACCGCGTGCGCGGCCTCGTCCGCGACCGGCGCGAAGGCCCGTTCCACGTAGCGGGCGGCGTCGTCCACGGTGTCGGCGAGCCGGTCCCCGATCCGGGTGTGCCAGCTCTCGGGCCACAGCAGGTACCCGAAGACGAGGGTGATGGCGCAGCCGATCAGGCTGTCCACCAGCCGGGGCCGGATCAGGTCGAAGCCCTGGTGGTTGAGCAGGTCCGAGAGGAGCAGGATCACCGGGGTGATCGCGGCGGTCTGGAAGGCGTACCCCTTGACGGAGAAGGCGGGGATCAGCCCGGCCAGCACCACCATCACCGGGACGTCCCACCAGCCGCGCGGCACCTCGGAGAGCACGGCGGCCGCGATGACCAGGCCGCCCGCGGTGCCGAGCGCGCGCAGCACGGCCCGGGAGAACACCGAACCGAAGTCGGGCTTGAGGACGAAGGTGACGGTCAGGGCGACCCAGTAGGACCGCTCGAACTCGATCACCGATACGAGGGACTGCGCGATCCCGATGCACAGTGCGAGCCGCAACCCGTACCGCCAGGAGGCCCGGGACAACACCATGTCGCGGACCGCCCGCCGGGCGCGCACCCGCAGGGCGGCGGGCCGGCCGAGCCGGTCGTCCACGTTGTCGAGGTCCGGTCGGGCGATGTACACGATCTTCGCGGCGTGGCGCAGGGCCGCGTCGACGGCCCGTTCGGCCGGGGTGTGCGCGGCGGGCAGCTCCAGTACGGGGGTTCCGGTGCGGCCCTCTTCGACGGCGTCGGCCAGTTCCCGTACGGCCGCCGGGATCTCGGGGGGCAGCGGCCGGCCGCGCAGGTGCGCTGCGGGCGCGGCCTCCACCAGCGGGATCACCACGTTGAGCTGGGCCAGCAGCCGCACCAGCGAGGGGCTGCGCCCGTGCACCCGAGCCCGGCGGCCGAGCACGAGGTCGTAGGCGTGGTTGATGGCCTGGGTGACCTGCTGTCGGCGTTCCTCGTACCGGGTGCCGGGCCCGCCGGCGGCCTCCAGGGCGTCGGCCAGGGCCCGGTAGGTGTCGGCCACGGCGGTGCGCTCCGGCTGCCGGCGGCGCAGCGGCCAGCCGAGCAGGGTCAGCGCGAGGACGAACAGCCCGCCCGCGGTCAGCAGCAGCGGGGCCGTCCACCAGGGTTCGGGCAGCGGCAGTCCGGCGCCGATCACGGCGTTGAGCAGGAGGAGCAGTCCGGACACGGAGGCCACCGTGCCGATGGAGGAGATCATCCCGGAGACGAGGGCGATGAGGGTGAGCGCTCCGACTGCCAGCCAGCCGTGCCCGTAGACCAGGGTGCCCAGCGCCACGCCGACGGCGCCGAGGAGCTGGGGGACGGCGATGTTCAGGACGCGCATCCGGTAGGCATCGGCGGTGTCGCCGATGACTCCGGCGAGGGCGCCCATGGAGGCGAGCGCGCCGTATTCGGGTTCGTCGAGGGCGAAGCCGACGGCGAGCGGGACGGACATCGCGACCGAGGCCCGGGCCACGGCGGCCCACGGGATCGGCGCGGCACTGGGCTTCAGCCCGTTGAGCAGCCAGGAGGGCGGAGCCAGCGGATGGTGCCGGGCTCGCCGCGACGATATGTGTTCGGTGCGTTCGGTGCTCATTCCCGCTTCCGTGCCCGCCGCTCGCGAATCGGTGCTTCTGTGATCTTCTACATGGTTCTGCGCGTGTTGGTACCTTCCGAGCTTATGGGGTGCGGCGTAGTCGGCCCATCACCCATGCGGCGAGTGCGGCGCCGAGCCCGATCGCCAGCACCACCCAGGCGGTCGTGCGCAGGTACGCCGTGAGGGCGTCGTACACCGCCCCGGCGGCGGGCCGGTCGATGTCGGCGGGCAGGTCGTCCAGGGTGAGCCGGCGGCACACGTCCACCGCGAGCCACAGCAGTCCGGCCCCGACCGCTAGCCCCACTCCGGTGGCCAGGACGGCGCGCCGTCGGTGGACGGCGACGGCGATGGCCGCCGCGGCCAGGACCAGGGTCAGTACGGGGAGCCAGACGCCGGCGACCTGGAGCATGTGGAAGCCCTTCCGGAGAGCGGCGAGGTTGTCGTACTCCATGACCTTCACGGTCAGGTGGGTCACCGGGATGCGGTCGGCGAAGGGCACCTCGTCGGCGACGAGGTCGCCCCTGACCTGCGCGATGACGGGGGCGAGGTCGATGGTGAGGGCGTCGCCGTGGCCGGTGGTGAGCGCGTCGAGGAACGCGACGTGGGCGGCGCGGTTGGCCGCGTCCCAGGCGGTCCGGTAGGCGGGGGTGCCGGCGAAGGAGTGCAGGGCCTCGCCGAGCAGGGTGTCCACGCCGATCTGGAAGGGGCCCGCGTCGATCTGGCCGGCGAGGGCGCGGGTGACCTGGGTGACGACGACCTCCTGCACCTTCGGGTTCTCGGCGAGGGGGGACATGGCGGCGGTGTACCGGTCGGCGTTGCCCAGTTCGCGGTCGGCCCAGTACGCGACGGCGCTCGCGGGCACCAGAAGGGCCACGAGCACGATGAGTACCGTCGACAGGATGGTGCGCACGTCACCAGGGAATGCGGACGCGGGGCCGGGCGCGAGCGGTGTTGCTGCGGGCGGGTGGTGGGCCGTCGGACGGAGCGGCACCCTTGCGCCGATAATCCTGGATATTTAATATCCAGATTATGAAGATGAGCGAGGGCGTCGAGTGGGCGCTGCACAGCTGCGTCAACCTGGCCTGGAGCGGCCCGGACCGTGCCGTGTCGGCGGCGCGTCTCGCCGCCTGGCACGACCTGCCCGCGGCCTACCTCAACAAGCAGCTCCAGGCACTGGCTCGGGCGGGCGTCCTCACCTCCACCCCCGGCCCCCGGGGCGGCTTCCGGCTGGCCCGCCCGCTCGACGCCATCTCGCTCATGGACGTGGTCGCCGCCGTCGAAGGGCCCGAGCAGGCCTTCCGGTGCGCGGAGATCCGGCAGCAGGGGCCCGGCGCCGGCGAACCGGCGGACTCCGCCCCGGAGAAGGGCGCCGCCGACTGCGCCATCGCGCACGCCATGACACGGGCCGAACTGGCCTGGCGCAGGGCACTGGCGGCCCAGAACCTCGACGAGATCCGGCAACAGGCCGAACGGCAGGCCCCCGAGGCCCCCGAACGGCTCCGTGCCTGGCTCGCCGCACGGTAGCCGCACCACGGAGCACACGGAGCACCACACCGCACGTACGGAAACGGAAACGGAAAAAGGGAGCTCGGCATGACGCGCAGCATCATCAACCCGGCAGGACTCCACACCCCGACCGGATACGGCTACAGCCACATCGTCTCCGCACCCGGCGAGCAGGTGTTCATAGCCGGGCAGTACGGCTCCGACGAGCACGGCCACGTCGTCTCCGGGGACTTCGCCGACCAGGTGGAGCGGGCCTTCGCCAACCTCCGTACCGCCCTCGCGGCCGTCGGCCTCGGCCCCCTTGACGTGGTCCGCATCGGCACCTACGTCGTCGGCCACGACCAGCAGAAGCTCGAGGTCCTGCTGAAGCAGCTGCACGCCACCTGGGGGACCGAACTGCCCGCCCAGACCCTGATCGGCGTTGCCGCGCTGGCCCTGCCCGACATGCTCTTCGAGATCGACGCGGTGGCCGTGCGCACGCCCTGACCGCTGATCCACTTGCCGCCCGGGGGCGGCGGGTGTGCCCTGGATGATGGGAGAGAGGAGCCCGTCATGGCACATGCGGCACCCAGCGCCTTCGGGCGGCAGCGCCGGCAGACGGCGAGCAAGACCCACCTGCACAAGAGCGCGTTCGTCGGGCCCGTGCTCCTCGGACTCGTCTACGGATTCTGGGCCGCTTTCATCGAACGCCAGGCGGGTCCGGTGACCACGGCCAACGTCTTCTTCGGGATCCTGTGCGGCGTGGTCTTCGCAGGGATCATGTTCGGCCTGGCCAGGGTCGGTCCCCGGATGATGCGCGAGGTCCACGCCGCCGCGTACGGAGCCTTCGGCGGCATCGCCGTGGGCTACCTGCACAGCCTCACCGACCAGTCGATCCTCAAGGCCGTGGTGGTGGGCCTCGCCGTGGCCGCGGGCGTCGGTCTGGCGGCGTTCTACCGCTACTACACGCACGAGGACTGAGCACGAGGACCGAGCCGGTCGCACGGCCGGGACGCGCCGGGAGCGCCGGTTGCCCCCCGGCGCTCCTGGCGCGTCCGCGCGGTTCCTACGCGGCCGGATCCGCCGGGGCGGTCGGCTGAGGTTCGCTCTCGGCCTCGACGGCCGTGGCCGTGGCGGTGGCCGTGGCCGTGGCCGTGGCCGTGGTCTTCGGCGACGCGGCCGGCTCGGTCTGCCGGACCGGCGGGGAGAACCGGGTGACCTCGGCGCGGAGCATGGCGTTCAGTGCGGCGTACGGGTCGATGGGCATGGCGGAACCTCACGGTGCTCAAGGGGGTGTGGGGGCTGCGTTCGGACCTCGGTCCGCTCAGCAGCGCAGCACCACGCTCCGCACCGCCCGCCGGGACAGGGCCGGTTCGGCCGCCTCCGCGGCGGGCCCGCACGCCGGGGCAACCGCATGTTCCACGTGAAACACCGCGAGCGGTCCCCGCCGTACGCTGGACAGCCCGCGCGTGACCGTCCGTACGGCCGCCCGCGCTTCGGGATCAGGGGCCGGAGCCGGATCGGACTGGCCCTCGCCGGGTTCGGGAGACTCTGCCGGGGCGCCCGGGGCGCCCGGGGCGCCCGGGGCGCCCGGCGCGACGGGCGCGGAGGACGTCGCGGGGCGGAACTCGGCCGCTTCGGCGCCGGCCGGACCGGCTCCGAAGACGCACAGCAGCACGACACAGGCCACGGTCAGAGCCCTGGCCAGTGCCGAACGCGCGTGGTGCCTCCCGCCGCTCATGCGAGGGGTCTGCCCCGCCACGCCGGACGACTCCCGGGTGGACCCCGAGAAGCCCCCGACCGGGGGACGAAGACACCCCCCTCGGCTGACAGGACGTCGCCCGATCCGGTGGTCTCAGCGAGTGCGGCGCTGCCCGGTCAGCCGGGCCAGTACGGCGGTCTCGCCGCCGACCACCCGCAGTTGGGCCCGGCCGTGCGCGCCCTCGTGGCCGGAGGCCCTGCCCGGTGAGATCCGTACGATGGTGAACACGGCCGTACGACTGTCCGCCCGGGGGATCTCGATGGTCCGGCCCCGCCGCAACTCGTCGAGGCGAAGCCCCGCCACCGTCACCACGGCGGTCCCGGCCGTACCCGGTGCCGGACTCCCGGTGTCCCAGGCGTACTCCGTACGGCCGCCGGTCAGCGGTACGTCCACGTCCAGGCTCGGAATGCGCAGCCGCAGCGGGCGGGCGGCCCGCAGGGGTCCGGTGACCGTGCGCAGCGGCCCGTGGGCGGCGCTCGGGGACCGGGTCCCCGTGCCGGCGGCGTGTTCGCCGGACTGTTCCAGCTCCCGCACCAGACGGCGGTGGCCCGACAGCCCCAACGCCCGGGAGGGCAGCGCGTCGTCGGTGGTCACGGCCGCGGGCCGGGCACCCTCGGTCCGTTGCAACGCCGCGATGCCGGTGGACAGCAGGACCACCGTCAGCGAAGCGACGGCCCACTTGGCGCGGGGCATGGGATTCCCTCCAGTCCGGCTCGGGCGGCCGGGTCATGTGAGCAGTGGACACCTCCTCTGCCCGTCGGTACTCCGTGCAACACGGTGGACTGACGTGGCGTCACGGGCGTGTCGTCGCCCGATCGGGGAGTCTTCGCAGTTCGCGAAGGGTCCGTCGGCCGGATGCCCGGGGTGGTGCCCATGCGCCCGAACGGGTGAGGGGCCGAACGCTCCTAACCACACATGACGAGGGCGGCCGCGCCCGCCCCCATCAGCGCCCCGGCCAGGTGTACGGCCGGGTGGCCGTAGTCGCCGTACCAGAGGTGGCGGGCCAGGCCGCCCAGTGCGGCCAGCGCGGCGATGATCCCGATCTGGCCGAAGAGCGTCACGGCGCAGCAGGGGGCCAGGAGCAGCAGGAGCGAGTTCAGCCAGAACGGGGCCGCACCCGTCCAGCCCCGCCATTGCCTGATCGCCGTCGCCATGTACTACCGGCCCCCTCGTGCTCAACTCGTCGGCTGCACAGCCTCCTTGGGTCCGGGGGCGGGCACAAGGGCTCGTTCGGCTAGAAAACCGAAAGCCAGGCCGAAAGTCGTCCACAGTGCCGTCTGGATGGCCAGGGACGCGAGGCGGAACTCCCAGATCAGCGCGGCGGGGAAGCCCGGAGGGACCTCGTTGATGCCGGGCAGCAGGGCGTAGGAGAGGCCGATGGCCAGGGCGAAGGCCGCGCCGGCGACGACCGACGCGTTCCAGTTGCCGAGCTTCGGTGCGAGCCGTCGCCCGAGGATCAGCGCCCCGGCCGCCAGCAGCACGCTCAGGGCGATCATCAGGAGGTAGAGGGCGGTCCGCCGGGCGGCGGTCCCGGGATCGCCCACGGCGGGGGGATTGGCGGGGTACTTGAAGAACGGCACCAGCGTCACGGTGACGTACAGACCCCCGGTGACCAGTGCCGCCGTGGCCCGCGAGCCGAAGCGGCCGATGCGGCCCAGGGCGAAGCAGTAGACGAGCGCGGCGATGCCGCCGAGCGCCACCGCGTAGAGCAGGACGCCGGTACCGAGCCCGGCCGTGGCCTGGAGGGCCCGGCTGACCGGCGCGTCCTCACCGTGGTCGTGACCGGCCGCGGCGGCTTCCTCGATGGCGATCGCCGCGTCCACCTTGGACTCACCGAGGAGGTAGGCGACGAGGAAGGCGGCCACGCCGGCCAGCAGGCCGGCGAGCATGCCGCGGACGAGCAGGGTGCGGGGGGAGACCCCACCCGGAGAAGGGGAAGTCATCGTTCTGTTCCCTTGCTGAGACGTCGGTCACTGGCAGGGGAATCAGTGGCAGGGGAAACCGAGCAGGTGGCGGCCGTCGTGCAGCCACTCGTGGATGGTCTCCCCTTCGAAGACCGAGGTGGCGCCCTGCTCGGCGCCGACGAAGTACAGCAGGACGAGCATGAGGACGCCGACGAAGACGGCCCAGGGGGCCAGCGCGGAGAGCGAGATGGGGGCGACGGCGGGTGAGTTCGTCGTGGGCACGGCGGAGTGGGCCATGGCAGAACCTCCAGAGGGAACACGCGTCCCGGTCAGTGGTGCTCGCTACGACGGTGGCGGGTCTGACTTTCCTCCCCTCCGGGAGGCTTCACAGTGGCGCGACCGTGCCGGATTCTCACCGTGCTTCCGTCGTTCCGTCGTAAGTCAATTGAACCATTTGTGACCGTACCGCGCTTACGCTCCCCTTATGAAGACCCCGTTGGTACGAGTTCGGCTCATCACCTTCCCGCTGGACGCAGCCGCCCGCCAGGGCCGCTTCGGTCACGCCCGGCCCTGCCCGGGCCACGAGGGGCTGCGCGGTCTGGCCACGGGTGAGTGGGCCGGGCGCACCCTGGACGAGGTGGCGGGCCGGGACCCGGCGGCCGTGCACGCCTGGCTGTCGGATCCCGCGTACGCGCCACCGGGCGGGGAGTCCGTGGACGCTCTGATCGCGCGCGTCGGGGCGGAGCTGGCGGGCCTGGCCGAGGGCACGCACCGGGTGGTGGTCGAGCAGGCGGTCGTCCGGGCGGCCGTGGTGCACGCCCTGGAGTTGCCCGCGGCGGCCTTCTGGCGGCTCGACGTGCGGCCGGAGTCGGTGACCACCCTCACCGGGCGGTCGGGGCGCTGGAACCTGCTGGTCGGGCAACCGCAGGACGAGCAGGAGCAGGACGGGCCGTAGCGGGCGAAACGGTTCGGCCCGGACCCCGCGACGCGGTCCGGGCCGAACGGGCGTTCACCCGTGCGTCAGGCGACGATCCAGTCGGACGTCGCGATCACCGGCTGTACGCCGTCGCGGTGGATGGTGCCCTCGATCAGGCCGTACATCCGGTCCGCCGCGAAGTAGACCTCGTTGTCGTTCTTGAGGCCGAAGGGCTCCAGGTCGACGAGGAAGTGGTGCTTGTTGGGGAGGTTCAGGCGCACCTCGTTGACCTTGGCGCAGTTGTCGAGCACCCGCTCGGCCATCTGGTTCAGGGTCTGCTGCAGCGAGTACGAGTAGGTCTCCGCGAAGGCTTCCAGCAGGTTCTTGCGGACCTTCTTGTAGGCCTGGTCCCAGTCGTAGCCGGCCTCGTCGGCGGCCAGCGCCGAGTGCGCCCAGCGCGCGGTGACCTTGGTCGCCAGGATGCGGTCGTACGCCTCCTGCAGGGTCGTGTACTTGTCCTTGATGTAGCCGTGGAACTCGGAATTGGTCGAGTTCATCACCGTCAGGTCCTTCAGACCCGAGATGACCTGCAGGCCCGTCGTCTCGCTGTAGGTGATTTGCGCGGTGCGCACCTCCTGGCCCTTGCGGACGAAGGAGTGCTGCTCCTTGCGCGTGGGGACCGGGATGCGGTCCCACACGTACTCCTCGATGCGGATCTGGGCCTCGCGGATCGGCTGCTGCGAGGAGACGAAGTGCTTGGCGAGCAGGATGCCGAAGGCCTCGGGAGAGTCGATGCCGTGCTCCTTGCCGAAGGCGTACACCGTGTTCTTGGTGGTGTCCGTCGGCAGGCAGTTGGCGTTGTCGCCGGTGAGGTGGACGTCGCGGAATTCGCCGCGGAGCGCGACCGAGACGTTGAGGTCGCGGATCTCGTGCCAGGAGCCTCCCCCAGACTCCGTCTGGGAGGTGCCCCCTGCGCCCTTGCGGGTGACCTTCACGATGCGGTTCTCGGCCTTGCCGTACTGGTTCTGGGCCAGGACGTGCTTGCTCATGCTGTCTTCCTTCGGGTACTCGGGAACACGGAGTCCGGTGGTCTGGATCCCGTACGCCCGGCGTCCAGCGCCCGCCCGAATCAAGGCGTCCCGCTCCCCGCCGTTCGGCCCCTCGCGGAGGGACCGCCCCGGGCCTGACGTGCATCCCGGTTCGTAGGTGCTTGGCCTGTTGTGTGTCTTACGGCCTGCACGGATTGCAGCATGCGCACGGAGGGTTGATCCCCGTACGGATCCTCCGAACACCAGCCCCCTCGCCTTGGGCGACCCCACAGAAGCCCAGGTCAGGCCGTGTGTGCATCCGCCACAGTGAGGGCTTCGTCGAGGATCTCCAGCCCCTTGGCGACGTCCTGCGGTGAGATGTTGCACGGCGGCGCGATGTGGATGCGGTTGCCGGCGATCAGCGGCCAGAGCCCGCCCTTCTTGCAGGCGGCCCCGAACTCGGCCATCGGGGCGTTGTCCGCCCCGGAGGCGTTGTACGGGACCAGCGGCTCGCGGGTCTCCTTGCTCCGCACCAGTTCCAGGGCCCAGAAGGTGCCGAGCCCGCGGACCTCCCCGACCGAGGGGTGCCGCTCGGCGAGCGCGCGCAGGCCGGGGCCGAGCAGCTCCGCACCCGTCCGGGCGGACTGTTCGACGATGCCCTCCTCCTCCATGACGCCGATGGTCGCGACGGCGGCCGCGCAGGCCAGCACGTGCCCGGAGTACGTGAGGCCGCCCGGGTAGGGCCGGCGGGCGAAGGTCTCGGCGATGGCGGCCGAGATGGCGACCCCGCCGAGCGGGAGGTATCCGCTGGTCACGCCCTTGGCGAAGCAGATCAGGTCGGGGGTCACATCCCAGTGCTCGGAGGCGAACCACTTTCCGGTGCGGCCGAAGCCGACCATGATCTCGTCCAGGACGAAGACGATGCCGAAGCGGTCGCACAGCGCGCGCACGCCGGCGAGGTAGCCGTCCGGGTGCACGAGCACGCCCGGGGCGCCGCCGACGGTCTCCAAGATGATCGCGGCGATGGACTGCGGTCCCTCGAAGACGATGGTGTCCTCGAGGTGGCGCAGGGCCCGCTCGCACTCCTCGGCCCCGGTGGCCGCGTAGAAGGGCGAGCGGTAGGCGAACGGCCCCCAGAAGTGCACGACACCGGCGGTCGCGGAGTCGTTGCCGAAGCGCCGGGCGTCGCCCGTCAGGTTGATCGCGGTGGAGGTGGCGCCGTGGTACGAGCGGTACGCGGACAGCAACTTGGGCCGACCGGTGTGCAGCCGGGCCATGCGGACGGCGTTCTCCACGGCCTCGGCGCCGGCATTGGTGAAGAAGATCTTGTCGAGGTCGCCCGGGGTGCGCTCGGCGATCAGCCGGGCCGCCTCGGAACGCACGTCGACGGCGAAGCCGGGCGCGACCGTGCACAGCTTGGCCGCCTGTTCCTGGACGGCCGCGGTGACCTTCGGGTGCTGGTAGCCGATGTTCGTGTAGACGAGGGCGCTGGAGAAGTCGAGGAAGCGGTTGCCCTGGTAGTCCCAGAAGTACGAACCCTCGGCGCCGGCCACGGCGAGCGGATCGATGAGCTCCTGCGCCGACCAGGAGTGGAAGACGTGCTTCCGGTCAGCGTCTTTCACGGCGGCGAGGGCGTCGGCTTCTGCGTTCATGAAACGAGCGTAGTTGTCCATGATGTGGACGGGGCGGGGGTCGGTCCCGGGCGTCCGCGCCGGGTCAGGTCAGGGCCTCGCCGTACAGGCGGAACAATCGGGGTCCGGTGGCGGCGGCGGCGGCCCCCAGCGCAGCCCAGGCCTCCGCCGCCGCCGCCCGGGCCGTCGTCCCCAGCCACGGCTGCGGCAGCAGCTCCGGGGGGAGCAGCGGATCGGGGAGCATCGCGGCGGAGAAGGCGGCGGCCAGCGTCACGGCGTGCGCCAGCCCGGCGGGCCGGCCGGGCAGGGCCGGCTGCTCCGCGAGCGCGCGGAGCTCCCCGTACCGCGCCGCTATCTCCGGCAGCGGCCACAGCCGCTCCGCCAGGGCCCGCGGGTCCGAGGTGCCGCCCACCGCCAGGTCCCGCGTGCTCAGGCAGGTCAGCGCTTCCGCGAGGCCCAGCTCCGCCGCGTGCGCCCGTACGTACGGCCCGATCGCATTCGGCGTGACGTACAGGCCGCCCTGGACCGGCGCCGCCCCCAGCCCGGTCAGTGCGTCCCGCAGGGAGTCCCGGGCGGCCCGCGCGGATTCCGGTACGGCGAAGGCGAAGGCGTGCCAGAGTCCGTCCCACGGCTCCAGACCCCGGTCCTGCCGGTAGGCGTGCCGGACGAACTCCACCTCCGGTACGAGCGGCAGCCCGGCCCCCGGCTCCGCTCCCGCCAGGCGCAGCACGGCCCGCCGGCCGCGGCCCTCGAGCGTGAACCGGCCCTCGGTGACCAGCCGCTTCACGCACAGCCGCACCTGCTGGTCGGTCATCCCGAGCAGGGCTGCGACCTCGTACAGCTCCTCGCCCGCAACCGTCCCGTCCTCCCGGACCAGGGCGTGCACCACCATCCGCGTGGGGATCCCGCTCATCGCGCCGCCACCTCCTTGTGCATCGTCGTCACGCCCCCGAATCCCAGTACGTCCCGCAGCCAGGGCGTGCGCTGCACCCGTACCGCCCGGAACCCGTGCTTCTCGTAGAGCGTCCGCGCCCGCGGGTTCTCCGCGACCACGTCCAGCCGGATCCGCCGGCACCGCTGCTCCACGGCGATCGCCTCGATCTCCCGCAGCAGCAGCCCGCCGATGCCCCGGCTCCGCTCGGCACGGTCCACGGCGATGCCGTCCATGACCAGCTCGCCGCGGGCCGGGGTGCGTTCCAGCAGCGCCAGCAGGACCACCCGGTACAGGCCCCGGACCCGCCCGTACTGGGCCATGACCGCGGCCGCGTCGCCACCGACCAGGCCGCGCCCGGCCAGCTGGTAGCCCGCCACGCCGATCACCCGGCCGCCCCCCTGGCCGTCGCCGCCGGACAGCGCGGTCACCGCCCGGTCCGCGTGCAGGTGCCCGGCGATGAACCTCCGTCCAGCCTCCGCGGGGCCGAGTGCGAGGCCCAGCTTTCCCCCGAAGGCCTCCCAGTACAGCTCGGCGACGCGCGCGGCGGCCCCCTCGGGCAGCCCGCGCCGTACTTCCACGCTCTCCGTCGGCATGCGTGCAAGCGTAGTACGGTCACTGACACAACGATCGTTTTTGCAATGGGCGAATGTGTGTGTGAATTCCCGCCGGGGAATCCGGAGCCGCAGCTAACCGAGCCGCCTGCGTCCGCGGGAGCTCAACCGTTCAGGGTGACCCGCGCGAGGTCCCCCGCGGCCGCCGGCCGCGGCGCGTCGCCGGCGTCCTCGTACCGCGCGTACTCCTCGAACGCGTCACCCAGCGCGGCGCGCGCCGCACCCTCCACCCGGGCCGCGTCGGGGCGCGAGTGGTCCGGCCCGCCGCGCACGGCGAGGGCCGCGGCCAGCAGCCGGGCCGCCTCCCGCGGCCGGTCCAGCCGGACCGCCTGGTCCGCGACGCCCACCAGCACCTGGGCGAGCGTCGGCGCGTGACCGCAGGCCACGGCCAGCTCCAGCGCTTCGGCGCGGTGGGCTCGGGCGGCGGCCAACTCGCCGTCCGCCGCGTCCAGGTACGCGAGGGAGTCGAGCACCACCACCTCGAACACCGGGTGCACGGCGACCTCGCGCACCGCCTCCCTGGCCCGCGCCAGTTCGGCCCGGGCCGACGCCGGCTCGCCGTTCCAACGCGCCAGGTCCGCCTTGCCGTGCGCCATCATGGCCAGCGCCTCGGGCCAGCCGGCCGCCACCGCGTCCCGCTCCGCCCGGGCCATCACCGCCGCGCTGCCCGCCGGGTCCCCGGCCAGCCCGCGCAGCTGCGCCTGCCTGACCCAGGCGTACAGCCGGTCCTCGACGACACCCAGCTCGCCGATCACCGCCACGGCCTCCTCGTAGTGGCCGATCGCCGCGCGGTGGTCGCCGAGCCGGGCCACCAGGTCGGCCAGCAGCGTCAGCGCGAAGGAGGTCCCCCAGCGCTCCCCGAGCCCGCGGAACCCGGCCAGGGCCGCCTCGATCGAGGCCCGCGCCCGTGCGGGTGGGCCGCCGGCCCCGAGCAGGGTCTTGGCACCCTCCAGCCGGGCCTGCGCGCGGACCCAGGGGTCCTCGTCGGTCAGCAGCCCCGCCCACGCGTCCGGCACGGCCGATTCGCCCCCCTCCGCACCGCGCAGCAGCCGTTCCAGCGGCTCCAGGAAGCGGACCACCGGATGCCGGCTCCCGCTGCGTGCGGCGAGCAGCATCCCCTGGCGGAGCAGTTCCCCGGTCCGCCGGTCGTCACCGAGTCCGGCCGTGGCGAAGAGCACCGCCAGTGCGCAGGCCACGGCGCGGGCCGCGTCGTCCCCGTCCGCCCCGGCGTCCCCGTCGGCCGCGTCTGCTTCGTCCGCCGCGTCCGGGACGGGCAACGCGAGTGCCCGCGCCGCCAGTTCGGCGCCCTCCGCCTTGTGCCCGCCGAGCCACCAGTACCAGCCGGCCGCCGCCACCATCCGTACGGCCGCCCGCGCGTCGCCCGCCGCGATCGCGCCGCGCAGCGCCGCGGCCAGGTTGTCGTGCTCCTCGGTCAGCCGCCCGAGCCACTCCAGCTGCTCCGCCCGCCGCAGGTACGGGTCCGCGGTCCGGGCCAGCCCGGTGAAGTGGGCGGCGTGCGCGCGGCGGAGCACTTCCCGCTCACCGGCTTCTTCGAGTCGTTCCAGCCCGTACGCACGGATCGTCTCCAGCATCCGGTAGCGCCCGTCGCCCGCCGTCACCAGCAGGGACTTGTCGGTCAGCGAGGTGATCAGGTCGAGCACGTCGTACGCCTCGACCGGGCCGCCCGCGCAGACCTCCTCGGCCGTCTCCACCGTGGCGCCGCCGGGGAAGGCGGCGAGCCTGCGCAGCAGTACCCGCTCGGCATCCGTCAGCAGTTCCCAGCTCCAGTCGACCACCGCGCGCAGGGTCCGGTGCTGGCGCGGAGCCGTCCGCGCGCCGCCCGTCAGCAGTCGGAAGCGGTCGTCGAGCCGGGCCGCGAGCTGCTCGGCGCTCATCGTGCGCAGTCGGGCCGCCGCCAGTTCGACGGCCAGCGGCATTCCGTCGAGGGCCCGGCAGATCCGGGTCACGGCCGGGGCGTTCGCCTCGGTGACGGCGAAGTCGGAACGGGCCGCCGCCGCACGGTCGTGCAGTAGCTGCACCGCCGCGTACGACAGGGCGTGCGCCGCGTCGGCGTCCCGGGGCGGGAGGGGCAGCGGCCGCACCGGCCACAGCGCCTCGCCGGTGAGACCGAGCGGCTCCCGGCTGGTCGCGAGGATGCGCAGCCCGGGGCACGCGCCGAGCAGCCGGTCAGCGGTGCGGGCGGCCGCTTCGACCAGGTGCTCGCAGTTGTCGAGGACCAGCAGCGCGGTACGGGTGCGCAGGGCCGCGGCGAGCCGGTCCAGCGGGTCACCCGCTGCGGGCGCCTGGTCCCGCAGGCCCAGCGCGTTCAGGACGGCGGGCGCTACGTCGGCCTCCGCGCCCAACGGTCCGAGTTCCACCAGCCAGACGCCGTCGGGGAATCGGGCGAGCAGGGGGCGGGCGCTCTGGACGGCCAGCCGGGTCTTTCCGGCACCGCCGGGTCCGATGAGCGTGGTGAGCCGGAACCGGCTGATGAGGGAGTCGATGTGGCCGAGGTCCTCGTCCCGGCCCACGAAACTGGCCAGTCCGGCCCGTAGGTTGGTCGGTGGCGACGGCGACGGCGAGGGCGACGGCGACGGCGGTGGCGCTCCGGCGGGCGCGGGCGGCGGCCCCGCGGGGACCTCGACCTGTCCGCGCAGTACGGCGGTGTGCAGGGCGGACAGTTCGGGGGAGGGGTCCGCCCCGAGCTCTTCGGCGAGGACCTCGCGCGCGTTCCCGTAGGCGGTGAGCGCCTCGGCCGGCCGTCCGGCCGCGACGAGGGCCCGCATCAGCGCCCCGACGAGCCCTTCCCGCAAGGGGTGTTCGGCGACCAGGGCCGTCAGCTCGCCGGTCAGCTCCCGGCCGCGTCCCGCCCGTAGGTCCGCTTCGATCCGGTCCTCCAGGGCGGCCATCCGCAGCTCCGACAGCCGGGTGACCGGGGCCCGGAAGGGCGCGGAGGCCGCGACGTCCAGCAGGGCCGGGCCGCGCCACAGCTCCAGGGCCTCGCGGAGCAGGCGCGCCGCGGCGGCGGGGTCCCGGGCCAGTGCCCCGCGACCTGCCGAGGCCAGCCGTTCGAAGCGGACCACGTCCACCGCGTCGGGTTCGACGACCAGGCGGTATCCGGCCGGGTGCGCTTCCACCGCTGCGCCGGGCAGGGCCCGGCGCAGCCGGGACACCAGTGCCTGAAGGGCGTTGGTGGCGCCGGCCGGTGGAGCGTCGTGCCAGATCCCGTCGACCAGGAGCTCGGAGGCGACCACCCGCCCCGGTTCGAGCGCCAGCAGGATCAGCAGTGCCCGCAGGCGGGTCCCCCCGACTCCGACGCCGCTTCCGTCCTCGCCCCGTACGTCCAGGGGCCCCAGCATCGAGATCCGCATGGCGACATTGTGCGGGGCCGTTCGGCGGCGTTGCCATTCCATCGTCCGGCTCGGGTCATCGAGGACGGCCCCCGCGGGTGAATTGCGGACGGCCGTCCTCCGTGGTGCCGGGGCGGAGGGTGGGCTATTTGTCGGAGTAGCTGAAGTCCCCGACGGTCCAGGCGCTGACGTCCTTGACCGCGATCCGGTACATTCCGCCGGTCTCGGGGATGCCCAAGGTGCCCTGGAGGATGCGCGCCACGTGGAAATGAAGGTGTGAGGGTGCTTCGGCCCGCTGTCTGTCGCCGCGTCCGGGAGAGCTGAAGACCTCGGCGAACGGGCCCAGCTGGTCGGAGTCCCGCAGGACCTCGGCCACCCGCTGGCGCCAGACGCTCTCGGGGGCGAGACGGCCGGTGATGACGGCGCCGTGGACCACGACGGTCAGGGACATCTGATTGGTCTGCTCCGACTCGACCATGGCGGCGAGATCGAGGAGCAGGTCGTCAGGGATCGACATGGGCACGGACTCTAGCAAGCGCGCTCGCCCACCGGCCGGGCTTCCGAGGAGTGGCCTGTTCGGGGCGCTCGGGGAGGAACGGACGGCCGAGGCCCGCACCCCAGGGTGCGGGCCTCGGCCGCGTCAGCGCGCCGACGCGGGCGCCGGCGTGGACCTCGAACGTCAGGCGTCGGGCGTCAGGCGGGAACGATGTTCTCGGCCTGCGGGCCCTTCTGGCCCTGCGTGACGTCGAAGGTAACCTTCTGGCCTTCCTGAAGCTCACGGAAGCCGGAAGAGGCGATGTTCGAGTAGTGGGCGAAGACGTCGGCGCCGCCGCCCTCCTGCTCGATGAAGCCGAAGCCCTTTTCCGCGTTGAACCACTTCACGGTGCCAGATGCCATATGAATTCTCCTTTGGGGCAGTGCCCGGACCCGCACTGTGCGGGCCCGGTGTCGCCGTGATGATTGGCCCGACCGGAACGAGTAGATTTCACTGCATGCACCGGAAATGAAAAGTGCGCCCACCGAAAATCTGGTGAGAGCACTTGTAAGTTTTTGGGAACCACAACTGCAACGGACGTCACGTTAGCACAGCGGGTGTCGGCGGCCAGGGAAATTTCGGCGTGCCCCACTCGTAATTCTGCACCCGAGTGGCGGAAATGTGAAACGGAAAATCATATAAATGGCGGAACGTTTTTCGTGGCCCCTTCCCGCCCGTTGCCGTGGTGCCGCCCCGAGGACGATGTCCGGTACTCGCCCCTGGTGGGGCCGGCTCGGTTACCTTCACTCACGTACCCGCCGACCGGCGCGGGACCGGGGCCCGGCGCCCCGCATCCGTAGAGCAGGGAGCGCCCCGTGCCCCACGCAGTCGTCGATTATTCGGACTCGTTGACCGGTGCCTTCGACCGCCGGGCGTTCGCGCTCGAACTGCACGCGCTGGTGGCCGAAATCCTCGACACGGCGATCGGCAACTGCAAGACGCGCTTCCACCGGCTGGAGGAGTCCGTCGTCGGGGAGGGCACCGACGGCCGGGCGGTGGTCGTGCACGTCGAGATGGCCATCGCCCGGGGCCGCACGGCGCAGACCAAGTCGCGCCTGACCCGAGCGGTGCTGGAGCTGGTGGAACGCCACACGGCGAAGGCCACCGGCCTGGAGGTCCACGCCTCCGTGGACGTACGGGACCTGGGCGAGGCCTACACCAAGAGCGTGGCGACCCCGTGATGCGCACCGGTGTGGCGGCCTCAGACGCACTGACAGCGCCTGCGCGGCTGCGCGCCTGCTCGGCTATGCGCCGATGCGCAGCAGCGCGAGCGTGATGTTGTCGGGGCCGCCGGCGTCGATGGCGGCCCGCCACAGCTCGAACGCGGCCCGGCCGTCGTCGTGCACCCGCAGCAGCCCCTCGATCTCCTCGGTCGGCACCGGGTCGGTCAGCCCGTCGCTGCACACCAAGTAGCGGTCGCCCTCGGCCACCGAGAAGGCCTCGATGTGGGGGGTGATCTCGTTGTACCCGCGGGTGCCGCCGAGGACCTGGGTGACCGCGGAGGTGGTGCGGTACCCGGGGGTCGGCGGCGGGCTGTCGTCCACGCTGATCTGGCGCAGCCCGTCCTGCGCCGCGTGGAAGACCTTGCTGTCGCCGACGTTGAACATGAGCAGCGAATCCGCCAGGACGAGGGCGCCCGCGACCGTGGTCCCCATGGTGGCCAGCTCCGGCCGGCCCTCGGTCGCCGAGTACACGGCGCGGTTGCAGATGCTCAGCGCGTCACCGACGGCTTCCGGGCCGTCCAGCGTGGGCCCGAGCGAGGAGAGCTGGCGCACCACCAGCTCGCTGGCGATCTCGCCGGCCGGCTGGCCGCCGAGGCCGTCGGCGACCGCGACGACGAGCGGCCTGCCGAAGGGGAAGACCAGGGTCTGCGGATTCTGGGTCACGGTCCCGCACAGGGTCCACGGTCCGATGACGAGGCTGTCCTCGTTGTGCTCGCGCACCAGCCCCACGTGACTCAGGGCGGTCACAGCTATGTACGGCACCTCGACGTCCCGCCTCTCGGCCCTCGCAACGGCTCCGGCTACGGCTACGCCTACGGCCATGGCGACAGCAACGGCTACGGCGACGGCAGCGCAACGGCACGCGCGTCCGTCCCCACCATTGTCGCGCCGCTCCGGCATGCGGGCTCCGGCGCGCCGGAGCACCCTGGTCGTGGAGCCGCCTGTTCCCCGACCGGCGGCCCTGCGAGGAAGGACTGCCGCAGATGTTCGCGAGGCTGAGCACCTACCAGGGATCACCGGTCCCCGCGGAGGGAGACGTGACCGCGAATTCGGAGGCGATTGTCAGGCAGGTCCAGGACGTTCCCGGATTCCGGGGCGCCTACTACCTCGTCGACCGGGCCACGGGCGTGGCCAAGTCGCTGACCTTGTGGGACGACGAACGGACCATGTTGGACAGCGAGGAGCAGGCCGCCCGGATCCGCGAGCAGACCGCGCAGCGGGAGGGCCAGCGGATCGTTTCGGTCGAACGCTTCGAGGTGGGCTTCAGCCACCTGCAGCCGTAGTACGACGCAGCGTGGAACGACGCGATGCACGAGGAGCGATGGCCATGGGCAAGCTCTCGATCGACCAGTTGCGAGAACGGGTACGCGGGGCGGTGGTCACCCCGGACGACGAGTCCTACGACGAGGCGCGCAAGGTCCACAACGCCATGATCGACCGGAGGCCGGCGGCCGTCGTGCACTGCGCCAACGCGGGCGACGTCATGGCCACGGTCGACTTCGCCCGCGAGAACGGGCTCGACCTCGCGGTGCGCGGCGGCGGGCACAGCGTGCCCGGCTTCGGTACCTGCGACGGCGGCGTGGTGGCCGATCTGTCCGGGATGCGGGGCGTCCGCGTCGACGCCGCCGGGCGCACGGCCCGCGCGGAGGGCGGGGCGACCTGGGGCGACTTCAACGCGGCCACGTACGCCTTCGGGCTGGCCACGACCGGCGGGATCATCTCCACCACTGGCGTCGGCGGCCTCACCCTCGGCGGCGGCATCGGCTACCTGGCCCGCGGACTGGGTCTGAGCTGCGACAACCTGCTCTCGGCCGATGTGGTGACCGCGGACGGCCGGCTCGTGGTGGCGAGCGAGGAGGAGAACGCCGACCTCTTCTGGGCGCTGCGCGGCGGTGGTGGCAACTTCGGCGCGGTGACCTCGTTCGAGTTCCGGCTGAGCCCCGTCAAGGACATCTACGGCGGACCGATGCTCTTCGAGCTGGAGGACGCTCCCACCGTGCTGCGCTCCTTCGCCGACCTCATCGCCGACGCGCCGGAGGAGCTCGGCGGCTTCCCGGCCTTCCAGATAGCCCCGCCGCTCCCGTTCATCCCGGAGGACCGGCACGGTGACACCTTCGCGCTGATCGTGGCGTGCTGGTCCGGGCCGCTCGACGCGGGGGAGCGCGCCGTCGGAGCCTTCCGGGACTTCGCGCCGGTGGTCGCCGAGCACGTGGGCCCGATGCCCTACCCGGCGCTCAACAGCGCCTTCGACGCGCTCGTACCGCCCGGCCTCCAGCACTACTGGAAGGCCAACTTCGTCACCGAGCTCACCGACGACGTGATCGACGCGCACCTGCGGCACGCGCCGGGCCTGCCCGCCGTGAACTCGACGGTCCACATCTACCCGATCAACGGCGCCTGCCACCGCGTCGCGCCCGACGCGACCGCCTTCGCCTACCGGGACGCCTCGTTCGCCACGGTGATCGCCGGCATGTGGCCCGACCCCGCCATCAACGAGTCCGCCACCGCCTGGGTGCGCGACTACTACGAGGCGACCGCCCCGCACTCGGAGGAGGGCGGCTACATCAACTTCATGGCCGACGACGACCAGGACCGGATCCGGACCAACTACAAGGGCAACTACGACCGGCTGGTCGCGGTCAAGCGCGCCTACGACCCGGAGAACCTGTTCCACCTGAACCAGAACATCCGGCCCTGAGGCGCGGCGGTGCGGATGCGGAGTCATCCTTCATCTGCATATTTTTGCCGGGTGTACCGGAAAGTCCGGTACACCCGGTTCGTCAGATTGAGGAAGGCCCCCATGAAGCGTTTCCCGGTGATCGGTGTGCTCTGCGTCGGCGCGATTCTCGGTCTCTCCGCGTGCTCCGACGACAGCAGCTCGCCCGCGGAGGAGGCCTCCCAGGCCGCGGCGGACCTCTGCACCGACCTGAATGCCCTCAAGGCCGACAACGCCAAGCTGAAGGCCCTCGACCCCGCCAACGCGACCAAGGACCAGGTCAAGGACGCCTACGAGGCCGTCCAGAAGGACTGGGCCAACGTCAAGGAGAACGCGAACCAGCTGAAGGACGCCGAGCGCGCCGCCGTCCAGTCGGCTGCCGAGAACCTCAAGAAGAGCTACCAGGACCTGCCCGGCGACACGACCGGCAAGGACGCGCGCACCCAGTTGCAGCCGCAGATCGAGCAGTTGGACCAGGCCGCCGCGGCCGCCGCCACCGGCCTGCGCTGCTGACGACCGGTCGGCCGGTCGCGAACGGGGAGGACCCCGCCCGGGACGCCGGGCGGGGTCCTCCCCGTCTGCGACCGGTTGCTTACGTCGCTGCGGGCTCGGCGGGTGCGGCACGCTTCGCGGGTACGGCGGGCAGCTCGGGGATCGGGGGCCCCACGGGCAGCAGCTCGGTGACCACGAAGGCGACCACGGACGCGATGATCACGACGGGGATCATCGCGGTGCCGCCGAGCATCAGGACCACCATCACCACGCTGCTCACCGGCAGCCGCAGCGCGCTGGCGGCGGTCGCCGCCATGCCCGCCCCCATGGCGGGCACGATGCCGAGACCGGGCAGCGGCCCGAGCAGGACGCCCGCCACGGCGCCCAGACACAGGGCCGGGAAGACCGGTCCGCCACGCAGGCTGCCGAGGCAGATGGCGTAGCCGACGCCCTTGAAGAGGAGGATGCCGATCAGCGCACCCACGCCCCAGGCGTGCGGGTCGGCGGCCAGCCTGCCGATCAGTGCCTGGCCCGACCCGGTGACATCGGCGGGCGTGAGGCCGGTGATGAGCGCGTAGAGGCTGGCGCAGGCGGCGGCGGCCAGCGCGCACTGGACGGTCCGTAGGAGGGGGCGTTCGAGGACGTACGCGGCGATCACGCGGGCGCCGGTCAGTACGGGGTGCAGGGCGAGGGCCAGGGCCGCGGCGATGAGCACCGCCCAGAGCACGTCCGGCACGTCCAGGTGGGGCACGGGTACGCCCAGTTCGAGCTTCAGGCTCCCGATCGGCAGTCCGGTCCAGCGTCCGAGGCCCGTGAAGACCAGGTCCCCGACTCCGGCGGACAGCAGGGACGGCAGCATCACGGTGAACAGTTGCGGCCCGCCCACGCCCGCCACCTCGATCAGCAGCACCGCGGCGATCAGCGGATTCCCGAAGATGGTGGCGATCGCCGCCGCGGCTCCCGCGGCGCCCACGAGCGCGGTGCCCTGCGGGGTCACCGGTGCCTGCGCGAGGTTGCGGAAGAGCAGGGCCAACCCGCCGCCGAGGGCGATCAGCGGGGCCTCCGGACCCAGGACCGCGCCGAGCGGCAGACTTGCGACCGCCGCGATGATGACGCCGGGCAGGGCGCCGGCCGAGGCCCCACCGGTGTGCAGGCCGCCCGCGGGGAGGTGACCGCCGTTGCCGCGCATGTGCGGGACGACCAGGCCGACCACGACACCGGCGACGAGCAGCAGGGGCAGCGGCCACCACCAGGGCGGAGCGTCCCAGCCCAGGGCCTCGGGGAAGTCCGTCCACATCAGGTGTTCCATCTTGTGCAGCGCGGCGAGGAACCAGAACGACGCGAGGGACACGGGGATGCTGATGAGGGCGCAGAAGAACAGCAGCTTGAGGTATCCGGGGCTGCGGAGGGTCTGCCTCAGGACGTCGGCCTCCTGCGGCTGCGTTCCGCCGGGGGGCGGCTGCGATCGAGGGCGCGACTGCGGCATGGCTCACTTCCTTTCCGCTTCCTCGATGGTCCACCTCGGGGGCGCACTTCGCCGCTCAGGGCTCGTCGTCCGGGTCGGGGGTCTGCGAACTGCGCCTGTGCATGCCGATTTTGACCGCGCCGACGAGTGCTTTGGCGATCACTCCGATGAGGATCAGGTCGGCGACCATCTGGGCGGTGACCAGCACCCGGCTGCCCTGGTCGGTGGCGACGATGTCCCCGAATCCCACGGTGGCGAAGGTGGTGATCGTGAAGTAGAGGGAGTCCGTGCGGGACAGCGGCTCCGAGAACGAAGCGGGGTCCTGCGTCGCGAGCAGGTAGTACGTCGCGGAGAACAGCAACAGGAACAGCGGTACGCCGGTGGCCATCGCCTCCAGGGCGCGCATCCGCGGGAACTGGGCACGCGAGACGGCGTTGATCTGCCAGGCCGTCAGCAGGCCGAACACCGCCAGGCCGAGGACGAGCGTCAGGACGGTGGTGATGCCGAACCCGCCCTCCAGGGGCGCGACGTAGTAGAGCCCCGTGAGCAGGGCGACCGAGAGCACCGAGCGCAGGAGGTGGCCCAGCAGGACGCGGCGGCGCTGGTCGGCTGCGTTGCGTTCCATGCCTTCAGGAGAACGGCCCGGAGCCCGGAGCGCGACCGGAGCCGGTCCTCCGCATGCGGACCGCCGGGGTCGCCTGTATGAATGAAGGACCACGTGCATGATCGGAGTGGAGCATGGACGACTACCCGCTTCTCAACTTCTTCTGGACGATGCTGTGGTTCTTCGTGTGGGTCATGTGGTTCTTCCTCCTCTTCAAGGTCATCACGGACATCTTCCGTGACCACACCCTTGGCGGCTGGGGGAAGGCGGGCTGGCTCATCCTGGTGCTGGTGCTGCCGTTCATCGGCATCTTCGTGTACCTGATCGCCCGTGGGCGCAGCATGCACGAACGGGACCGCAAGCAGGCCGAGGACCAGCAGGCGGCCTTCCGTGCGTACGTGCAGCAGACGGCCGGCGCCGGGTCGGGCTCGGCGGACGAGCTGCACAAACTCTCCGCCCTCAAGGACAAGGGCGACATCACCCAGGAGGAATTCGACCGGGCCAAGGCCAAGATCCTGGCCTGAGCGGTAGCGGTGGGGCCCGAGCGGTAGCGGTAGTTCGGTTGTCGATAATCCGCGACGGATCGATTCTCGTTACCCTGGTGGACATGACGGCCATGGCACCCACGCGCACCGAACCGGACCTGTCCTTCCTCCTGGACCACACCAGTCACGTGCTGCGCACGCAGATGAGCGCGCGGCTCGGCGAGATCGGACTCACCCCGCGGATGCACTGCGTGCTCGTCCACGCCCTGGAGGGGGAGCGCACCCAGGCGCAGCTCGCCGAGATCGGCGACATGGACAAGACCACGATGGTGGTCACCGTCGACGCGCTGGAGAAGGCCGGTCTCGCCGAGCGCCGGCCCTCCAGCACCGACCGCCGGGCCCGGGTCATCGCGGTGACCGAGGAGGGGGCGAAGGTCGCGAAGGAGAGCCAGAAGATCGTCGACCAGGTCCACCAGGGCGCGCTCGGCGCTCTGCCCGAGGATGAGCGCGAAGTGCTGCTCCGGGCGTTGAACCGCCTGGTCACGGGGCATCTGGAGACTCCCGTCGAGGGTTCACGGCCGGCCCGGCGGGCGCGCCAGAAGGGGTAGTGGGGAGCGGTCGCCCCAGTAGTGGATCCGTAAAAGATAGTCTGCAACAAAACTATCTGTTACGGTCCTTCCTGTTGCCTCCAACGACAGGAGAGACCGCCGTGCCCACCACCGCCACCACCCCCTCCCCTTCCGCTCCCCCCGCGCGTTCGCGCCGGCTCGCCCTCGGCGTGTTGGCCACCGGAATGCTGATGACGATCCTCGACGGCAGCATCGTCACGGTCGCGATGCCGGCCATCCAGGGCGACCTCGGCTTCACCCCGGTCGGGCTGAGCTGGGTCGTCAACGCCTATCTCATCGCCTTCGGTTCGCTGCTCCTGCTCGCCGGCCGCCTCGGCGACCTGATCGGCCGCAAGCGGATGTTCCTGGCTGGTACCGCGGTGTTCACCGCCGCCTCGCTGCTGGCCGGGCTCGCCACCTCGCCCGAGGTCCTGATCGCGGCCCGGTTCCTGCAGGGCGCCGGTAGCGCGATGGCCTCCGCCGTCAGCCTCGGCATCCTCGTCACCCTCTTCGCGGAGCCGCGCGAACGAGCCGGAGCCATCGGGGTGTTCAGCTTCACTGGCGCCGCCGGCGCCTCGATCGGCCAGGTCCTCGGTGGTGTCCTCACCGACGCACTGACCTGGAACTGGATCTTCTTCATCAACCTGCCCATCGGCATCGCGGTGCTCCTCGTCGCCCTCCCGGCCCTGCCCGGCGACCGGGGGCTGGGCCTGCGGGCGGGCGCGGACGCCCTCGGCGCGCTGCTCGTCACGTCCGGTCTGATGCTCGGTATCTACACGGTCGTCAAGATCCAGACCTGCGGGGCGACTTCGGCCCGCACCCTCGGGTTCGGCACCCTCGCGCTCGCCCTGCTCGCCGGCTTCCTCGTCCGCCAGGCCACGGCCCGCAACCCGCTCGTGCCGCTGCGCGTCTTCCGCTCGCGCAGCGTCCTCGGCGCCAACCTGGTCCAGATGCTGATGGTCGCCGCGCTGTTCTCCTTCCAGATCCTCGTCGCGCTCTACCTGCAGAACGTGCTCGGATACTCGGCGTCCGGGACCGGTCTCGCGATGCTGCCGGCCGCCGCCGTGATCGGACTGGTCTCGCTCACCGTCTCGGCCCGTCTGAACTCCCGCTTCGGCGAGCGCAAGGTCCTGTTGGCCGGTCTGGTCCTGCTGGTCGGCGTACTCGGTCTGCTGACGCGCGTACCCGGTCGGGCCGAAGAGGCGGACTACCTCACCGACCTGCTCCCCGTGATGCTGCTGGCCGCCGGCTTCGGCCTCGCCCTCCCCGCGCTCACCTCGCTGGCCATGTCCGGCGCGAAGGAGTCCGACGCGGGCCTGGCCTCCGGGCTCTTCAACACCACCCAGCAGATCGGCATGGCGTTGGGCGTCGCGGTCCTCTCCACCCTGGCCGCCTCCCGCACGGAGTTCCTCACCGCGGCGGGTGCTCCCGTCCCCGAGGCGCTGACCGGCGGCTACCACCTGGCCTTCGCGGTCGGCGCCGCGCTGATCCTGGCCGCCCTCGGCATCGCGGCCACCGTCCTGCGTCGCCCGAAGAGCACCCCGCGGCCGGTCACGGCCGAGCTGCGGACCCCTCTGGCGACCCGGTGAGGTTGCGGGTCATGCGCTCCAGGACGGTGACGGCGGTGACGTACTCCTCGCGCGTGATCCCGGCCGCCGACCGTTCGCGGAAGTCGGCCACGCGGCGGGCCACCTCGGCGAGGTGGGCGCGGCCGTCGTCGGTCAGGGCGAGGCCCTCCGGCCGCGGGCGGGTCACCCAGCCGCCGGCGAGCACCGAGGCGACGGCCGAGTCCAGCGCCGCGGTGTCGGCGCCCGTGGCCAGGGCGGTCCGGACGGCGGAGTCGGTGGCCCGCGGATCGTCCTTGACGGCATTGAGGACCTGCCAGCCGAGCCGGGTGAGGCCGAAGTCGGCCAGTGCCGCGTCCATGGACGCGGTGAGGGCCTGGTCCGTGCGGTTGAGCCAGTAGCCGATGGGCTTCATGTCCTGCTCCTTCGGAAGGTGGGCGGATCAGTGGCCGGTGAAGGCGTCCGCGTTCTCGCGGGCCCACTGCCGGTAGGTGCGGGCGGGTACGCCGAGCAGGGTCTCGGTGGTCTCGCCGATGACGGCGGGGCCGTGGTCGGCCGCCTCCCACAGGTCGAGCAGGGAGGACGCCATCGGGGCGGGCATGTGCCGGCCCATCTGCTCCTCCGCCTCGGCGCGGGTGATGCGTTCGACCGGGACCGTACGGCCGAGGGTCTGCGAGAGGACGGCGAGCTGCTCGCGGAAGGAGAGCGACTCGGAGCCGGTCAGGGTGAGTGCCCGGCCGGTGAGGGAGTCCCCGGTCAGGGCCAGGGCGGCGATGTCGGCGATGTCCTCGGGGTGGATGGGTGCGATCTGCGCGTCCGGGTAGGCGAGCTGGACCGGCATCGACCGGCCGACGGGCCAGGCCCAGCCCAGCGAGTTGCTGGCGAAGGCATCAGGGCGCAGGAACGTGCAGGTCAGACCGGAGTCTGCGAGGGCGCGCTCGACCTTCAGGCTGTGGCTCGCGAGCGGATCGTCCTCGGCGTCCGGGGCGAGCACCGAGGACGAGGAGAGCAGGACGACGTGCTCGACCCCGGCGGCCTCGGCGGCCTTGATCAGGTCGTGGATACCGGCGGGCTCCGGATAGAGGAAGACCTGGCGGACGCCGCGGAGCGCGGCGGCGAAGGTTTCCGGCCGGTCCAGGGCGAGCTCGGCGGTCTCGATGCCGGCCGGGACGGTCAGTTCGGCGGGGCGGGCGCTCGCGGCCCGGACGGGGAGACCGGCGGAGTGCAGGCGGTCGATGACGGCCCGGCCGACCTTGCCGCGCGCACCGGTGATGAGGATGGTCACGAGAGCTCCATTTGTTCGTAGATGCATATGCATGCTTGCATGCACACGTTTTCGCGTCAACACATGTTTGCGCGAGCTCACGTATGTACGATGAGGGGCATGACCAAGCAAGAGCCGGCGACCGACGAGGAAGTGCTGGACGCCGTGGGCCCGGCGTTCGGGAAACTGCGGCGCTCCTCGCTCCTGGAGGTCGAGAACCCGATCTCGCAGAAGGACCTCAGCCGCACCCTGGTCCTCAACATCGTCCTGGAGGCCGAACAGGGCGACGGCCGCGAGATCACCGTCGGCGCCGTGGCCGAGTACCTGGCCGTCGACCCCTCGGTGGCCAGCCGCATGGTGTCCGACAGCATCTCGGCCGGCTACCTCGTCCGCGCCGCCTCCCAGCAGGACGGCCGCCGCACGATCCTTCACCTCAGCCCCGAGGGCCGGAACATGATGGACCGCTTTCGCCGGCACCAGCGCGCGGCCTTCGAGTACGTGACGGCCGACTGGAGCGAGCGCGACCGCCTCGACTTCGCCCGCCTCATGCTCAGGTACGTCGACTGCCAGAACGCGCTGCGCCACCGCTGACGCCCGCCGGCCGACTGCCGGAGGTCCGCGGGAGGCGACGACACAGCCCCGGGCGGACGGCCCGGGGCTGTGTCGTGGGGCGCCAGGCCCGGTGGGTCAGCGGAAGGAGACCCACTTGGCCGCGCTCGGCACTCCGTTCTCGTCCAGCAGGAAGAGCATGTAGTAGCCGGGCGGGACGTCGTTGGCCGAGGGCGGCGCCTGCAGGCGCAGGCTGTTCCCCTGGCGCTTGACAATGGCCAGTTCCAGGTGGCGCTGGCTGGTGTTGAGGGAGTGCGTCGCCGTGGTCGGGGCCAGCAGGACGGCCTTCTTGACCTGGTCGGGCGTGGAGGTCCCCACGGTGAAGGCGGTGTCGTACCGCAGCGGCCCGTCGGGGGCGCGGTCGAGGGCCGGGCGGGCGCCCTGGTGGAGGTAGGACGGCTCGAAGATCTCGATGCTGCCGTTCATGTCGTCGTCGATCTTCGGGTCGTTGGCGAGCTGCTGCAACTCGTCACCGGTGACCATGACCCGGCCGTCCGGGAGGACGACGGCGTTGGAGTGGTAGCCGCGCGGCAACCGCTGCGCCGGTCCCAGCTTCCACTCGCCCAGCGCGTTGCGGGTCTCGATCTGCCGGTACTTCAGATCGGACTTGGGGTTGTAGTCGCCGTTGCCGTAGTCCCGGATGCCGTAGGCGCCGTTGACGGTCAGCAGGCTCGCGTCCGGGAGCAGCAGGGTGTCGTCCTGCGTCCGGCCGAAGGCGCGGGGCTGCTGCTTCTCCCAGTCGCCGCCGCTCGTGAGCCGGTAGGTGTTGGGGTCGTCGCGGTCGCCGCCGAGGACCAGTACGGAGTCCGGGCCGCGCACTCCGGCGGGCAGCGGCACGGCGGAGCCATAGCCGCGGTGCACGCCGTCGGGGCGTGCGGGCAGGTCCGTACGGGTCTCCGCGACCGGGTCGAAGGCCCACTGCTTGGTGGCGTGCCGGCCCAGGCCGTAGACCTTGCCGTCGCGCAGGGTGAACAGGTGCGGGTAGTCGCTGTCGGTACCGAAGGGCGCGTCCACGCGCAGGGTGTCCGTCGGGACGTCCTTGGGGATCAGGGTCTTCTCGAAGGGAACGGGGTGGCTCTTGGCGGGGAAGCGCTCGATCACGGAGGTGGAGGTGCCCCAGCCCTGATCGGTGTGGCCGGACATGATCAGCAGGCGGCCGTCGGGGGCGGCGGCCACGGAGGGGTACCAGCGGCCGACCTCCATGTCCTTGTTCACGGACCAGCTCTCGGTCCACGGGTCGAAGACCAGCGACAGCTTGGCGCCGGCGCCGCCGCCGTAGCCGAGGTTGCCGCCGAAGACACCGACCATGCCGTTGGGCAGGAAGGCGTGTCCGGCGCAGAAGAAGGGCGCCGGGCGCTTCTCGCCCGTGCCGTCCGGCACGACCAGCTCGGGCGGGGTGACCTTCGTGAAGGCGGCCGCGCCGGTGCCGCGGCGCGGGTCCCACAGGAAGGCGCGGCCGGCGTTGGCCTTGCCGAGGGTGTTGGTCGGTGCGGGCTCCTCGGTCGGGTCGGTCTCCATGCGCTCGAAGGAGAAGAGCAGCACCTTGCCGGTCGGGAGCATGGCGATGTGGGCGGCGAAGTCCGGGGACTGGAAGTACTCGGCGAACTGACCGAACGCCTTGGGGTGGAAGCGGGCGTTCACGTCGGCCTGGGACCGGGTCAGTGAGTTCAGGCTGTCGATCCGGGCGAGCTGGGAGTACCCGCCCAGCTTGAGGATCTGCTCGCGGACCTTCGTATGCTCCTGGGCGTGTTCGGTGCCGAGGGCCGCTTTCTCCTCGGGGCGGGCCGAACCGTCGTGCGCGGCTGCCGGGACGGCGGTGACCAGGGCGGCGGTGGCAGCGAGCACGGAGATCGCGGCCCGACGGGCAGCGTAGCGGGCGGCTCGGGGAGCTGATCGTCGCGCGGATCGGCGCTTGATACGTGACATGTGACTCCTCACCAGGGGTGCTGGAGCGGCGGGTGCCCGTGCGGGGGCACAGGGCGCCTACGACGCCTACGGACACAGACCTATGCCGACGCGTCCGGCACTGCACACCGGGAAGATCGTCCGGGCTTCGGGCCGCCCGGGTGAAGGCACCGCCCTGAGCTGCGCCGACGGCGGTCCGCGGGCCCGCCGCCCGGTCCCCCGCCCGGCTGCAACCCGTGGTGATCACGGACACCGGTCGGCCCCCTCCGCGAACCGGGTCGCCGCCGCCCCGGCACGGCCGGTTCCGGCCCCGCTAGCGGGGGCCGCGACCGGGACGTGGAAGAGGGGCCGGAGGAGGGGCCGGAGGGGGCGCCGGAGGAGGGGCCCGAATCGGTCAGGATTCGAGAAGCGCCCTTGCTCCAGGCGTAGTTACCGTGACGGACATGGACATCAGCATTCACATGAGCACCCTCCCGCAGGACGACCCGGACGCCGCCGTGGCCTTCTACCGCGACGTCCTCGGCTTCGAGGTCCGCAGCGACGTCGGCCAGGGCAAGATGCGCTGGATCACGGTCGGCCCCGCCGACCAGCCCGGCACCTCCATCCTCCTCGCCCCGCCGGCCGTCGACCCCGGTGTCACCGAGGCGGAGCGCCGCACCATCGCCGAGATGATGGCGAAGGGCACCTACGGCTGGATCCTCCTCGCCACCAAGAACCTCGACAGCACCTTCGAGAAGATCCAGGCCGGCGATGCCGAGGTCGTCCAGGAGCCGACCGAGCAGCCCTACGGCGTCCGCGACTGCGCCTTCCGCGACCCCGCGGGCAACCTGATCCGCATCCAAGAACTCCGCTGAGCGCACACGTCGACGAAGGGGGTCCGCCATGTGTCGTCCAGCGTGGAGACAGGCACTGATCGAGGCGTCGCACCTGAAGGACCTGGCGCGGCTGCGCCGCGTCCGGGACCGGATCGACCGGGAGCACGCCCGCCCACTGGACGTCGAGGAACTCGCCCGCGCCGTGGACATGGCGGCCGGGCTCCTCGGCCGCCAGTTCCGGCTCGCGTACGGCGCGTCCCCGTACGCCTACCTGACGGCGCGCCGCATCCAGCGCGCGACGGCCCTGCTGCGCGCTGGCGACCTCGGCGTCGCCGAGGTCCGCCGCGCGGTGGGCTGCCCGACGCCGGGCATCTTCACCACCCGCTTCACCGAGCTGGTCGGCGTGGCGCCCGACGCGTATCCGCGCGCCGCCCGACCGCCGGCCGAACCCGCCGAACCCGCCGAACCGGTCAGGATTCGAGAAGCGTCCGCCCCCACCGCACACCTAGCGTGGTGTTCATGACCTCCACCGAAACCTTCACCCTCGAGGTGGCCGACACCGAGGCCGCCGACCGCTTCTACACCGCCTTCGCTCCGGGCGTGCAGGTCCGCCTGCGGGCCTCGGGGGCACCGACGACCGGCTTCCGCGGGTTCGCGCTCTCGCTCACCGTCCCCCGGCCGGCCGACGTGGACGCCCTCGCTGGCGCCGCCCTGGACGCGGGTGCCACCGCACTGAAGCCCCCCTCGAAGTCGTTCTGGGGCTACGGCGCGGTCGTACAGGCCCCGGACGGGACGATCTGGAAGCTCGCGACGTCGGCGAAGCGGGACGCCGGCCCGGCCACCGGGCGGATCGACGACGTCGTGCTCCTGCTGGGAGTCGCCGACGTGTCCGAGACCAAGCGGTTCTACGTCGACCGCGGCCTCGCCGTCGCCCGGAGCTTCGGCAGCAAGTACGTCGAGTTCGCCACCCCGTCGAGCCCCTTCAAGCTGGCGCTGTACGGGCGCCGCGCCCTGGCCAAGGACGTCGGCGTCCCGATCGACGGGTCCGGCTCCCACCGGCTCGTGATCGGCGGCGCCGGCGGGCCCTTCACCGACCCGGACGGCTTCGCGTGGGAAGCAGCGGTACCGGCCACCACCGCCTGATCCATGACCCGCACCATCCGATCGAGCTCCGCGAGCGAGGAACCTGCACATGAAGGGCACGCAGAAGTTCAAGACCCGGTACGCCACCCTCGGCTTCAGCGACCGGCCCCGCTGGACGAGGGCACGATGTGGCCGACCTCGTACGCCCTGACGGAGCTGACCCCGGGCCACGGTGACGGCGATCGCCGCGGTCCAGCGCAGCACGCTCGCACGGCGCGGCGCCGGTCCGCCGTCCCGCAGGACGGCGATGCCCAGCGGGACGAGCGCGAGGCACAGGCCCGCGGCGGCCACCACCGACAGCGGGGTGGTGCCCTTGAGCACGCCGAGTGGCAGCGCGGCGGCCGCCGCGAGCGCGAGGGCGCGCACCGGGCCGAGTACGCGCGCCCGCCAGGCTCCGACGGCGAGGATCAGCCAGCCGCCCGTGATCGCGATGTTGAGGCTGCTGAAGACGTGGAAGGCGCCGTACGTCTCGCCGACGAACCGGGTGGCGGCCTGCGCTCCCTGCCGGTCCGCGAGCTGGAAGGCGAGGTGGTCCACCCCGGCGTGGAAGGTTCGGGCGAAGAGCCCGAGGACGGCGAAGACACCGCCCCACAGTGCGGCGCCCGGGCTGCGGGGCGCGATCCGGGCCGCGAGCGTGGCGAGGGCGGGCCACAGCAGGACCGTTCCGGCGGCGAATGCGCCGTAGGCGGTGGCCATCAGGCCGGGGTGTTCGACGCGGGCGGCGAGCTGCTCGGGGTAGAAGAAGTGGAACGGCAGCCGCAGCAGGACTCCGGTGGCCAGCAGCAGCGGTCCGGTCACCAGTGAGACCCCGCCGACCCACCGGCCGGGGAAGGACCAGTCGCCCGACCGGTCCACCGGCAGCAGCCGGGCCTTCGCCGGGACGGGTGCGGAGGTGGGCGTGACTGTGGGTGCGGGTGCGGGTGCGGGGATGTCGCGTACGGGGGGTGTCCTCGGCGTCGTCGTCATACCGGGAACGATCGCGCCGGGGAGGGTGCTGGCGCGTCGGAGCACGGTCCACTTCCACGGCCCCGGGTATCGGACCGTGGTCCGATACCCGGGGGTTTCGCCGTCGACGGTTCTCATGCGGACACGGGCGGCGCTTTCCGGTCTGCATCGGTGGCGACGGTGTCGAGCAGCAGTTCGGCGGCTGGCGGACGGCGGCTACGGACCGGGCCTCAAGCGGTTTCCCGGATGAAACGGCGCAACTCCGCGCAGAGGGCCCCGGGATTGTCCAGCTGGACGAGCGTGCGCGCCCCGGGGATCTCCACGTACCGCCCCTGCGGCAGCAGTTCGGCGAGCCGACGGCCCGTGGCGGGCGGCATCATGCGGTCCTCGGCGCCCCAGGCGACCAGCGCGGGCCGGTCGAAGTCCGCGAGCTTCTCCGCGGCCTCGAGGTAGGTGTCCTTCCGGGTGCTGCGGCAGAACTTGGCGAGGTCCCGACGGATCGCACGCCGGCTGAGCAGGGGCCGGTACCAGCGTCGGACCAGCGCGTACGGGATCGGCTGCCGCGCCATCCCGCCCAGCGAGCTCCCCATCCGCACGAGGAAGGGGACCCGGAAGGACTGCAGCAGCAGGAACAGGCCGCCCGGCACGCGCGCGGCCGCGTGCAGGGTCCGGCCCTGGATGCCCGGCGGGTAGTTGTCCAGGGCCTCGCACGAGGTGAGCACCAGGCGGCCGATGCGTTCGTCGCGCACGCCCACCAGGAGCTGGGCCGTGCCTGCGTCGTTCTGGACCAGGGTGACGTCGCGCAGGTCGAGGCGTTCCAGGAACTCGGCCAGGAGCGCGGCGATCCCGTGTGCGGAGAGGTCCGCGTCCGGCCGCATCGGCCTGCGGTGGCTGCCGATCGGCAGTACGGGCACCACCACCCTTAAGTCGGGCCGCAGTTCCTGCACCACCTGGTCCCAGACCGACTCGTCGAAGCCGAGTCCGTGGACGAGGACCACGACCTCTCCGTCGCCGCCCGTGTCGGTGAACTCGATGACGCCTGCGCTCAGTTCGATCTCGGGCAAGGTGCTACCTCCGACTGGATAGACCGATCCAGTGGGAGACTATCGAGCTCGGTGATCGCCCTGCTGGAGGGCGCGTTCATGCTCGGCCGTGCCGCGCGGAGCGCCGATCCGGTAAGGGCCGCGTCCCGGGCCGCGGCGGCCATCGTCCGTGCGGCGCAGTCCGGGTCGTAGGGCACGGTCGGGGCGCCCGGGCCCCGTACCGGCGCGGTCAGTCGCGGGCCGGGGCCCTCAGGGCGGCGGAGATCAGGAGCGCGAACGCGAGCACGGCGGTGGCGGTGCGGATGTCGTTGAACATCTCCCAGTGGCGCAGGACCTCCGTGTGATCGACCGGGGCCGAGCCCTGCGCCCACTCCTTGATCCGGCCGTTGATCGGGACGTTGCCGAACCGGGTGACCAGGAGGGACGTGAGCGCCAGCAGGCCGGCCCCGCCCGCGAGCAGCCGCGTACGGCCGCGCGTCACGGCGGTGAGGGTCAGCGAGCTGACGATCGACACGCCCATCGCCGCCTGCATGGTGATGCCGTTCATCTTCATCAGTTCGGTGTGGAACGACAGGCGTATGTCGAGCGGTACCGCGTTGAAGGTGGGAACGAGGTTGGCCGCTCCGTAGCCGAACGCGCCGGCGAGGAGCCCGGTGGAGAGGAGGGCCAGGCCCAGCAGAAGGCGTGTGCGCATGTTCGTCGGCTCCTGTGCGTCGGTGCTCACGGCGGGCGGGTGCGGGCGGCTGCACGCCCGTGCACCAGGGTCCGCGCTGCCGCACGCCAAGTCCAAGAGGAAGTCCTTCTGGCGAGCAGAAGGACCGGCTATCAGGGTCCTGGCCTTGCTCCCGGTGCCGTGCGCGGGAGCCGCGTCACTTGCCGTCGGAGAAGTTGTGCACGCCCCACCAGCCCGAGGAGTCACGGTAGAGGCCCACGCCGACCTCGGTGAAGTCCGGGTTGACCTGCGCCTTGTAGTGCCCGGAGCTGTGGCGCCACATCGACTGGAACTTCTCGGCGGCTTCTTGGGCGGTCATCGAGGCATCGCTGAACCAGACGATGTTCTCGCCGGTCCAGGTGCGTGAGCCCGTCTTCAGGTAGGCGCGGTCCGCCGACGAGGAGTGGGCGAATCCGTTCTTCCTCATGTGCTCGGCCCACTTGCGGGCGAAGTCGCTGAGGTCCTGCTTGAGCGCGAGCGGGGGCCGGCCGACGGCGGCCCGTTCGTTGTTGAGCAGCTGCAGGGACAGCGACTGGGCCGTGGCGACGTCCTGCGTCGAGGTGCGGGCGCCGGGCACCTTGGGGTCCGGTCCCGTCGGACCGCTCCCCGAGGTGCTGCGGGTCGGGGGCGCGGTGGGCTTGGCAGTGCGCTCCGTGGCCGTCGCTCCGGAGCGCTGCTCCGCTTCCTTCGCCTGCGCGGCGGGCGCGGATGCGGGTGCCGATGCGGATGCGGACGCGGAAGCGGCGGTGCTCGGGCTCGCCGTACCGTCGGCCGGCGACGGGTCGGCGCCGGTGGTCGGATCTGCCGCGCCGGTCGGCGGGGCGTCCACCGCGTCCGGCCGGCCGGCGAGCGCGGAGGGGGAGCCCGTCGCCGCTGTGCGTTCCGGGGCCCCGCCGGATATGAGGGCGTAGCCGCTCCCGACCCCGGCCAGCAGGACCACGGCGGCCGCCGCCATCAGGGGAGTTCGGCGCCGGCTCTTGCGGTGGCCACGGGCCGCCCTGCCCGCGGCGCGCGCCCGCCCGCGCCGGCCCGACCCGGAACCAGCACCGTCCACGTCCGCGTTCACGTCCGCCTCCGCGCCGTACGTGAACTCATCGCCGTGATACCGCATCGCATCTCCTCGAAGGTGAGGGCCCACCTGGCCTGACATTGAAGGAGACCCGTGGGGCGCGCGGCGATAACACCTTTCTCAGGGGAATGTGCGTGCCGGTGGTGCGCGGCGTTGCTTCCGGGGGCGGCGCACCCCCGGTCTCGCCCCCGCCCCGCCCCCCCGGGGGGGGGGGGCGGGGGGGGGGGCCGGGGGGGGGCCCCCCCCGGGCCCCCCCCCGCCCCGCCCCGGGGGGGGGGCCGGGCCGGGGCGGGTGCCGGTCAGGCGAGGGCGAGGAAGAGCTTCTCGAGTTCTTCTTCGGTCATGGGGGCCTGGTTCTCGTCGGCGTTGGTCATGCACTGGCGCATGCCGCTGGCCACGATCTTGAAGCCCGCGCGGTCCAGCGCCTTGGAGACGGCGGCGAGCTGGGTGACGACGTCCTTGCAGTCGCGGCCGGCTTCGATCATGGCGATGACGCCCGCGAGCTGCCCCTGGGCGCGGCGCAGGCGGTTGAGGACTGCGTTGACTGCGTCGTCGTCGACTTTCACCGGTGCCTCCTGGCCTTGTGTGTTCTCCCCCGATAGTACCCCAGGGGGTATCCGGGCGGTGGGAGTCATTGGCTGCGGAGGGCGGTGAGGGCGGCTTCGAGGTCGCCCTGGCGGGGGCGGTTGTGGGGGAGTTTGGCGAGGAGGGCTGCCATGCCGCAGGTGTTGGTGAGGGCCGAGTAGACCAGGCCGCCGGCGATGCCCGCGGAGGCGAGGCGGAAGGCGGGACGCAGGCGGCCGAGGGTGAGGCCGCTCAGGACGACGGCGCCGGCGGTGAAGCGGACCTGGCGTTCCATGGTCCAGGTGGTGCGCCGGTTGCCGTCGGGGTGGTGGAGGGCGAGTCCGCCGTCGGTCCAGGCTCCGGTGCCTCCGGTGAGGGTGGTGGCGGTGATGCCGTTGTCGGCGAGGGTCGCGCGGGCGTTCTCGGCGCGGGTGCCGGAGGCGCAGACGACGAGGAGGTCGCTGCGGGCGGCGACCTCGCGCAGGTCGGGCAGGGCGCGGGTGAGCTGGTCGAGGGGGATGTTGAGGGCGCCGGGGAGGTGGCCGGTGGCGTATTCGCCGGGGGTGCGGACGTCCAGGACGATCAGGTCGTGCAGGCGGCCGTGGGCCTGGTGGATGTCGAGGGCGTGGGGGCGGGGCTGGGCCATGGTGTGGTGTTCCGTCCTTGTGGGGGGATCCGCTCCTGATGCCCCGGGGGGTATGTGAGCGGGTGTGGTCGAGGGGAGCCGGCCACGGGGTCAGTGCAGGGCGTCGATGAGCATGAGGGCGGCGACGGTCAGGAGGACGGTCGCGAAGGTCCGCTGCAGGGCGGGTCCGGAGACCTTGGCGGCGAGGCGTTTGCCGTCCCAGGCTCCGAGGACGGCCGCTCCGGTGAAGGGGGCGATGGCCGCCCAGTGCAGCGGGGTGTGGGTGCCCGTGCGGGCGGCGAGTGCGGCGAGGGAGTTGACGGTGATGACGAGGAGGCTGGTGCCGACGGCGGCGCGCATGCGCAGGCCCAGTACGGAGACGAGCGCGGGGACGGCGAGGAAGCCGCCGCCGACGCCGAGGAAGCCGGTGATCGAGCCGAGTCCGGCACCCGCCCCGGCGGCCCGCGCGGGTCGGACGGGCCGGGGCTGCCGGCCGGAAGCGGGGGCGGGGGCGGTGAACATGCGCCAGGCGGCGAGGCCGGCCGTGGCGGCGAACGCCGCGGTCAGGACCGGTTCGGGAACGCGGGTGGCCAAGGTGGCGGCGGCCAGGGCGGGCGGGATGCCGGCGGCCGCGAACAGGGCGCCGGTCTTCCAACGGACGTTGCCGGACGCCGCGTGGGTGTACAGGGCGGTGGCGGACGTGGCGGTGACGATGATCAGGGAGGCGGTGGTGGCGGCAGCCGGGGTGAAGCCCAAGAGGTAGATCAGGGCCGGGACGGCCAGGACGCTGCCGCCGCCGCCCAGTGCCCCGAGGGCGAGTCCGACGACGGCCCCGGCGGCGAGGGCGAGGATGAGCGTGCTCACGCTGTTCGGCCGTTGCTTCCGCGTTCGTCGACGACCGGCAGTCCGGCGGAAGCCCAGGCGTTCATGCCGCCCTTCACGTCGACCGCGTCGCCCCCGCGGCCGGTCAGCAGCTCGGCTGCCTGCCGGGAACGGTGTCCGGAACGGCAGATCACCACGAGCGGCCGGTTCCGCGCGGTCGAGGGCAGGGCGGCGCCGGCGACGAGGCGGGAGAGCGGGGCGTGGACGGCTCCGGGGGCGTGCCCGGCGTCCCACTCGACCTGCTCGCGCACGTCGAGGAGGACGGCGGCGCCGTCGGTGGTGCGCCGGTGGGCCTGGGCGGGGGTGATGCGGGCGGGGCTGATGCGGGCGGGGCCGCGGCGGAAGAGGAACATCCGTCTTCCTTCCGGGTCGATGGGGCAGGAGGAGTACGGGAGTACGGGAGTACGGGTTCAGAGGTCCCGGTCGCCGTCGGTGAGGGGCAGGCCGGCCTCGGAGGCGGCGTCGAAGGAGTCGTCGACGGCGACGACGTCACGTCCGGCGGCGTCCAGCAGGGAGGCGGCGATCGCGGCGCGCATTCCGCCGGCGCAGTGCACCCACACGGTGCCGGGCGGGACCTCGGTCAGGCGCCGGTGCAGGTCGTGGACGGGGATGTGCACGGAACCGGCGATCCACCCCCGGGCGCGCTCCGCAGCGCGGCGCACGTCCAGGACGACCGTCGTGGAGTCGGTGTCCCGGGCGCCCCGGTTGGCGAGGTCGGCGAAGGTGGCGCGGGGGAAGGAGCGCGGGCCGTGCCCTTCGGGCATCCAGTCGCGGGGCGTGCCGGTGGCCGCCGCCGCGGGCCGGTCGAGGCCGACGCGGACCAGTTCGCGCTGGGCGGCGGCGAGCTGGGCGGGTGACTCCGCGAGCAGGGTGACGGGCTTTCCCCAGGGGATCATCCAGGCGAGGTAGGTGGCGATCTTTCCGTCGGCCTCGAAGTTGAACGAGCCCGCGACGTGACCTTCGGCGAAGGCGATCCGGTTGCGCAGGTCGACCACCCATTCCCCGGCGGCCAGCCGCTCGGCGATGTCGACGGCATCGGTCAGGGGCGGTGTGCTCAGGTCCACCGGATCCGGGCCCGCGGCGTTGGCCGGGCCCATGTGGGCGTAGTAGGCGGGTACGTCCTCCAGGCCGGCCAGCAGGTCGGCGACGAACCGGTCGACGTCCTTGACCAGGGCGTCGTTGACGTTCTTCTCCTTGCCGATGGTGGTGGCGTCGCCCTCGGACTGGGAGGAGGAGCAGAAGCTGCCGAAGCCGTGGGTGGGCAGCACGGCCGTCTCGTCGGGGAGCTCGGCGGCCAGGCGGTGGACGGAGGCGTGCTGGGCGCGGGCCAGCTCCTCGGTCAGGCGCGGCTCGACCAGGTCGGGGCGGCCCACCGAGCCGATCAGCAGCGAACCGCCGGTGAAGACCGCCGCCACCCGGCCGTGCTCCTCCAGCGCGTAGGAGGTGTGGTGGGGGGTGTGGCCGGGGGTGGCCAGCGCCCGCAGCGCGATGCCGTCGTCGACGCCCACCGTGTCGCCGTCGGCCACCGGCGTCCGGGCGAAGGAGACGCGGGCACCGGCCGGCACCAGGTACGCGGCGCCGGTCAGGCGGGCCAGGTCCAGGCCGCCGGTGACGTAGTCGTTGTGCAGGTGGGTCTCCACCACGTGGGAGATCCGCACCCCGCGGGCGGCGGCCGCCGCGATGACCCGGTCGATGTCGCGGGGCGGGTCGACGACCGCCGCGGTCGTGGCGCCGCCCGCCAGGTAGCTGCGGTTTCCGAGTCCCTCGGTCTCGATGGTGTCGATGAAGAACACGCGGTTGCTCCTTTCGGCTGACAATTACCCCCGGGGGTATATTTCGAGCCTAGCACGGGTACCCCCGGGGGTATTTTTGCGGCGCGGGGAGCCCGCTCTCACCCGGCGGCTACCCAGCCGTCGGCCACCCACACGGGCCCCGAAGCGGCGAAGCCCCAGGTCGTTGACCTGGGGCTTCGTCATGGAGTGGATCACGGGGCTCGAACCGTGGAGCGGTGCCGGCCCCGTGCCGGGCGGTACGGCGGGATCAGCCGTGTTCGGAGGTGTAGAGGGAGTCCCTTCGTGCGGGGTCTTCGAGCACGTTGACGATGAACAGGCCGATGTCGAAGTCTTCGGGCTCGGCGAAGGGCGTGGGGTCCTCGGCAGGGTCGATCAGGGTCGCAGGAGCCGCGTACACGACGGACGTGCTGCCGATGGTGAGCCGGCAGCGGCCTCCGAGCCGTTCGTGTCGCGCCTCTGGGCTGCTCCCCAGTCCGATTTCCTGATCGCCGATGCGGAGGTGCAGGGTCGCTCCGTGCCGGTAGAACACCACCGGTACGTCACCCAAGGTGCCGTAGTGGCCCGTTGGGTCCGGCGCGCCGGGTGGTGTCGGTTCGCCCCTGCCGTGGACCTCCAGTGATCCCGTGGCCGGTTCAAAACCGGCCCACTCGCCGTAGCGGTCGAACGACCGGATGATCATCATTCCGTCCTCTTTTCGAGACCGAGGTCCTTCCCGCCGGTGCGGGTCGCGCTCTCGATGATCTGCTCCCAGGTCTTGCCGTTCGCCCTGAGCCAATCGATCGACGGACCGAGCTTGTCACCGTACTTCCCGAGGTTGCGCTCGTAGATCTCATTCCGCTTGGGCTCCGGGGTGAGGTCCTTGTACTTGACGCCGATGTCCCGGCGGGCCTTGTGCAAGGTGCGGGCGATCACCTCGGGCGAGGCGCCCGCGGCCCGCATCTCCGCGGCCTGCCGGGTCAATCCCTCCACCTCGTCGATGTAGGCCTGGCGCAGCGGAGGCAGCGGGGGGCGCGCCGCGCCCTCGGACCGGAGGATGCTCGTTTCCGACTCGGCGACGCTCCGGCGCCACCCCGTCAGACCGCCCAGGCCGGTGACGGCCAGCTGCTGGGCGAGTTCGTCGCCCGCGTGACTGTAGACGTCGGCCAGCTCCTCGCAGCCTTGGTCGCGGAACATCTCGGCGGCCCGGTAGAGGCGGTAGGCCGGGCGGACGGGAAGGTACTTGTCGACGAACGCGCCACTGCCGCCGTTCTGGCCCCTGAGCGCGTGGTAGATGTCCGCGACGAACTGGAAGGGCAGCTTGGCGCCCTCCACCAGTCCGTCGCCGATGATGCTCGCGGCCTGGCCGAAGGAGTGGACCTTGCCGTCGTCGGGGTCGTCCGGGGTGAGGCCGGTCGGGTCGGTGAAGCGGGTGGGTGAGTTGTCGGCGTACGCGTACGCCGAGATGTACGGCCTGCCGGCCGGAAGCGCTGCGGGATCGGTTCCGGTGAGCCGTCCGGTGGTGGGGTCGTAGTTGCGGGCCCTCAGGTAGTAGCCGGCCGCGCTGGTGCTGGGCTCGGTGTAGGCGCCGGTGTAGGTGAAGGGGTTGGCGGGCGGAGCGGCAGCCACATCGGTCCTGGTGGCTTCACCGAATGCCGTGTAGCCGTAGCGGATCCGTGCGGCTCCGCTCGTGTCGGTCACGTCGGTGACGGAACCGAGCTGGTCGTGGTGCAGGAAGTAGCCGCGGCCACCGGTGGTTTCGCTCTGGATCTGGCCCAAGGGGTTGTACTGGTACTCGGCGGTCCGGGAACCGGCGGCGTCGTACTCGGCCCCGATGACGGGCAGGGCTGCGTTGACGTCCCAGGCGGAGGTGCGCAGGACCGTGCTGCCCTTGGAGGCCTTGGTGCGGTTGCCGTCGGCGTCGTAGGCGAACGTGTAGCTGTCCGCGCCGACGGTGACCGAGGTGAGCTGGTTCTTCGCGTCGTAGCCGAAGGTGTTGGCGCCGTCCGAGGTCTGGTTCCCGTCGGCGTCGTAGGTGAAGCCGCGGTGGGTGGAGCCCGTGGCGGCGGCGGTCAGCTGGTCCGCGGCGTCGTACGTGTAGGTGGTGGTGGCACCGGCCCTGGTCTGGGTCTTGCGGTTGCCGACGGAGTCGTAGGTGTAGGTGGTGGCGGCTGCCGTGTCCGGGCAACTCGCCGCCTGCGTGGTCGAGGTGCAGTCGGTGAGGAGCCTGCCGGCGCTGTCGTAGCCGTAGTACTGGTAGCTCGCCGGCTGGCCGGCACGGGTCGCTGCCACGCGGGTGGTCCGGCCGGCGTCGTCGCGCGTGAGCTGCCATTCGGCGAGGACGGCGGCGGCCTTGCTGTTGCTGATGGCGGACAGTCGGCCCGCGTTGTCGTAGGCCCGGCTTTCGACGTGACCGTTGCCCGTCGGCAAGGTGGTGCTCGTGAGCCTGCCGTCGGGGTCGTAGCCGTAGGTGATGGCGCCCGCGGAGCCGGACTGGCTGGTGCGCCGTCCGTCCGCGTCATAGCCGTAGCTGACCTTGGCACCGCCGGCCGGGCCCGTCGCGACGGCGTTGCCGGTCAGGTTGCCCTTGCCGTCGCCGCTCCACTTGCGCAGCTGGTTGCTGGTGTCCGGGGCGACGACGCCCTGGTTGGCGGAGGACCCGAAGCGGCCCACGGCCGGTGTCCCGTACGCGGTCCAGTCGTCCGGCTGGACGACGTGGTTGCCGAAGCCGCCGGTGCCGTTGCCCGGGTAGAAGCGCAGTTTGTGGTTGGCGGTGTCGACGGCGAGGAAGTCCGGCTTGCCGTCGTTGTCGAACTCGCCGGGTACGAGCTGCATCGCGCCCCAGCCCGCGCCGAGGTCGGTACGGTCACCGAGCTTGCCCGCGCCGTCGCCGGGATAGAGGTACAGGTGCCCGTCGGACGGGTTGACGGCGAGGAGATCGAGCTTTCCGTCCCCGTTGAATTCGATGGGGACGACCCGGTAGGTCTTCCAGCCTGTTCCGACGGTCGTGCGGGCCGCGAAGCCTCCCGTGCCGTTGCCCGGGTAGAGGTACATGGTGTTGGCGGTGGAGCTGACGGCGAGGAAGTCCTGCTTGCCGTCCTTGTTGAAGTCGCCCGGGGTGAGGGTCATCGGTCCCCAGCCGGCTCCGAGGTCGACGGCTGCGGCGAAGCCGCCCTTGCCGTCGCCGTCGTAGCGCAGGAGATGACCCGTTGCCTTGTCGATGGCCAGCAGGTCGAGCTTGCCGTCCCCGGTGTACTCGAGCGTGAGGACCTGCTGGAAGCCGGTGCCCGATCCGCTGACCGCGGGTCCGGTCGTGAAGGTGCCGTCCGAACGTCCGAGGAAGGTGCGGATGCCGTTGGTGGCATCGGTGCGGATGACGTCCGTGTAGCCGTCGCCGTCGAGGTCTCCGGAGGCGGTCTGGGTGGCGCCGCTCCAGTCCAGCGGCTGGGGAGCGCTGTAGTCGATGGTCCGCGAGGTCAAGTGACCGGCGGCGTCGTAGGCGTACTTGTACGAACCCTTGCCCGCACTCGGAGTGACTCCGGTCAGCCGGCCGGCGGCGTCGAAGCCCAGGGTTCGCGTGCCGGTGGCATCAGTGACCGTCTTCCGACGTCCGAGGGCGTCGTACGTGGCCGTCACCTGGGGCGTGGTGTCGCTGTAGTTGACCGCGGTCGTCAGGCCGCGGGCGTCGAAGGTGGCGGTGGCGGTGACCCCGCGGGCATTGGTGACCTTGGTCCGGTTGCCGTCGGCGTCATAACCGTAGGTGTCCTTGCGGCCGAGCGGGTCGGCGACGGACGTCGGGCGGCCGGTGTCGTCGTAGCCGTAGGTGGTGGTGTGGTCGTTCGGATCCTTGCGCGTGGCCAGGTCGCCGGCCGCGTTGTAGGTGTAGCTGGTCACGGCGGCGTCGGGTCCGGTCACCTTCGTGATCCGGCCGAGCTCGTCGTAGTCGGACCTGGTGGTCCTGCCCAGTTCGTCCGTGGTCGCCACCACTCGGTTGGTGGCGTCGTAGGAGGTGCTGGTCGCCTTGCCGAGGGGGTTGGTGACCTTGGTCAGGTTGCCGGCCGGGTCGTAGGCGTACGTGGTCGAGAACTTCGCCGGGTCCGCACCCGCGACGTTGCCCCGGGGCTCGACCTGCGTGGCCATGCGCCCGTCGGCGTCGTAGGTGGTGGTGGTCTTGAAGCCCAGTGGTGTCGTCAGGCTGGTCCGGTTCCCGTCCGGGTCGTAGCCGAAGGAGGTGACCTTGCCCAGCGGATCGGTGGAGGACGCGGGGAGACCGGAGTCGGTGTAGGTGTAGCTGGTGACCTTTCCGAGTGGATCGGTGCTCGTCAGGACGTTGTCGTTGCCGTCGTAGGTCGTCTTGGTGATCTGGCCGAGGGCGTTGGTGACGGAGACGGGTCGGTTGAGCGCGTCGTAGGCGGTGGTCGTCACGGCGCCCGACGGGTCGGTCACCGTGGTCTGGTTGCCGTTCTCGTCGTAGCCGTAGGTGGTGGTGAAGGCCGCGGCGTTGGCGCCGGACAGGTTGCCGCGCGGCGAGACCGTGCTGAGCAGCCGGTTCGACTTGTCGTAGGTGTGGGTGGTCTTGTTGCCCAGGGCGTCCGTGGAGGAGGCCAGGTTGCCGTTGGCGTCGTAGCCGCGCGTCGTGACCTTGCCCGCCGGGCTCGTGGTCTTGGTGAGACGTCCGGCCGTGTCGTAGGCGTAGGCGGTGGTCCGGCCCGCAGGGTCCTTCACCGAGGTGAGCCGGCCCGCGTTGTCGTAGCCGTACGTGGTGGTGTGGCCGAGCGGGTCCGTCGTGGAGCTGAGCAGACCGCGCTGGTCGTAGGCGTAGCCGGTGGTGAACGCGTTCGGGTCGGCGCCGGAGACGTTGCCCCGCGGGTCGGTCATCGCGGTGACCCGCCCGGCGGCGTCGTAACGGAACGTCGTCTTCTCGGACGCTGCCGTGGTGACCGAGGTGCGGTTGCCGTCCGTGTCGTAGGCGTACGTGGTGGCCTTGCCGCGCGGGGTCGTGACGCCCGCGAGCGCGCCCACGGCCGTGTACGCGTAGACGACCTTCCCACCGGACGGGTCGGTGCTCGATGCGACGCGGTTGGCGGCGTCGTAGGTGTACGTCGAGGTCTTGCCCCGGCTGTCGGTGTGTCGGGAGATGTTCCCGGCCGCGTCGTAGGCCCAGCTTTCCGTGAGCCCCACCGAGGTCGGGGACTTCCGCGTGGCCATGCGGCCGGCGGCGTCGTAGGTCATCTCCGTGGTGTTGCCGCGCGCGTCGGTGATGGACACCGGGTGCAGGTACCGGTCGTAGCTGTAGGAGACCTTCTTGCCGTACGGGTCGACGCTCTCCATCAGCACGTTGCCGGAGTACACGTCGGTCCAGATGCCACCGTTGGGGTCGGTGGTGTGGGACTCCCGCTTGTTGTCCCAGGTGAACTTCGTGGTCTTGCCCGAGCTGTCGGTTTGGGAGATGACCCGGCCGGCCGCGTCGTAGGTGTTCGACACCTTCCCGCCGCCGCGGCCGGTGGCCGTGGCCACCCGCTTGTTGGCGTCGTAGGTGTAGCTGGCGGCCTTGCCGGCCTGGTCGGTCGCCGAGGTCAGCAGGCCGTCGGTGTAGCCGTAGGAGAGGGACGTCCCGTCGGGCAGCGTGACCTTGGTCAGCAGGCCCGCCGCGTCGAGCGTGAAGGAGACGTTCCGGCCCGCCGCGTCCTTGACCGACGAGAGCTTGCCCGAGGAGTACGTGAGGGTGAGGCCCTGGCCGCTGCGGTCGACGATGGACGTGAGCTGGCCCGAGGCACTGTACGTGTGCCGCGTGTGGTCCGAGGCGGTGACCGTGTACGTCGCGCCCGTCTTGGCCAGCGTGAGGGTGGAGGCCGCAGGGGTGGTGTAGGCCCCGCCCGGCTGCTCCTTGAAGACCACCTGCGCGCCGTCGGCCGAATGAAGTGTCGCGCTGCTGCCGGCGGCGATCGTCAGTTTGGAGTCGAAGGGCGTCGACCAGCCGCGTCCCAAGAGCCCGGCGGTGGTCGAGTCGGACCGGTAGTTGCGGTCCAGGGAGAACGGCGTCCCGGAGCCCGGCAGCGTTGCGTCGGTGTTCCGGTCGTAGAACATGCCGGTCGCCGTGTTGACCGGGTCCGCCCGGTAGCTCTGCCCGTAGCAGGTGCACAGACCTGCCTGCGTGCCGGGAATGTCAGGGGTGTAGAAGGCTTGGACGAGCGGCGAGGTCGTCCCCCCGGGGCTCGCCGATCCGTCGGAACCCATGAGGAAGATCCAGGCGTAGTACTTCTTGCCGTCCTGGAGATGCCCGTTGAGCAGGCTGGAACTCCACCAGAAGCACTGGTCAACGGGGTAGGGGTTGGACGACCACCAGCCGTAGCACCACGCGCCGCTGTCCACCCACTTGCCGGTCGGGTCGTCGGTCGAGCGCTTGATCTCCTGCTGGAGGACCGGGTTCTTCTGCTCGTCCATGACGTAGAGCCACAGGCCCGAGACGGACGAGGCCGGGACCGAGGAGAACTTCGTCTGTCCGCCGATGGTCAGCATGCCGGGGTAGGCGGTCGCGTACGCCGACACCCAGTCAGGATTCGGCACCCCTGCTGCCGCTTGCCCGGACGGACCGCTCCGTTCTCCGGCGGGTTTGCTGGCGGGGCCGGTCTTCGGCGGGGCACTCGGCTTCTGCGCCGGAGCTGCGGGGAGCGTCGGCGGCTTCGGCTGTACGAAGCCGCGCATCGGTGAATGGTCCCCCCGGGACCGGTCCATCTCCTTCCGGCGCTCCGCCAAGGACATGGCCTTGGGCTGCTTCGGTAAGTCCTTGGCGAACTGCGTCGCCGCCCAATCCGGCGGCTGCGCGGCCCGAGCCGCTGGTCGTGCCCACGCTGCATCGGTGACCCCGGCCGTAGCCAGGAGCGCCGATGCCAGGACGAAGACGACTCCGCGACGTGCGGATCTGAACATGGCTCACCCTCCTCTAGTAAAGAAGAAGATCGTCTGCCACCGCGAGCGAATATCGAACAAGGGGCCGAATCTATGGCCGATAATCGATCTACGTGCCGGCTGCCTTCCAGGAGGCGTGGGAGGGGGGCGCGCTCGGACCAACGTGGCCTTTTGGGCGGGTGGTTGGGGGCGTGTCCCTGGAACGGGAAGGACGAATGACTGCGATCGAGCGCCTGTGGGAAGGCCTTCAGCTGCCCATCAAGGACGCACTGCACCATGCCGACGGACGCTCCTGCGGCGTCGCCCTCGACCCCGAAGCGCCGAGGGGTTTCACGGTGCTCGCCCCCTTCGACCTCGACGACGTGCTGGAAGGCGATCCGTCGTGGGTGTCTTCGGTCGATGGGCTCGCCGCGGTGGACCTGGGAGGGGAGGGGCTGCTGTGGGGCGGTGAGGGGGCGCACGGGTCGGAGGGGTTCATTGCGCGCTTGACCGTTGACCGCGCGCTCATCTGGGCGATGTTCTTCGAGGAATCCAATCCGTTCGATCGGATTCGACGGTCAGGGAGCGTGGCTACCGTCAGCTCGACCGCGGGATTCGAGATCACGCTCGACATCGACGACCCGTGGGCCCCGACCTTTGGGCTCGGATAGGGCCGAACGCCGGTGGGGTTCCTTCGGCGGGGAGCCCGCGTGTCCACGGGGCGCGTGACGGCGGTCCCCGGGTCTGCCATGATGAGCAAAGCGGAACATTGTTCCGCTAAGAACGATACGGAATGTAGTTCCACTTTGCAAGGCCCGTCGTGGAAGGAGTGCCGCAGTGGGTGACAGTGGCCGGCAGGAGAGTGCGGCAGGACCCCAGCGCAAGGACGTCCGGCGCAACCAGCAGACCCTGCTGGACGCGGCCGCGGCGGTCTTCGTCGCCTCGGGCGTGGAAGCGCCCGTACGCGACATCGCGGCGAAGGCGGGCGTCGGCGTGGCCACGCTCTACCGGCACTTCCCCACCCGGGCGGACCTCGTCATCGCCGTCTACCGCCACCAGGTCGACGCCTGCGCCGAAGCGGGCCCGGCCCTGCTGGCGGCCGGCCCCACACCGCACGCCGCACTCGAACGGTGGGTCGACCTCTTCGTCGACTTCCTGGTCACCAAGCACGGCCTCGCCGCTGCGATGCAGGCGGACAACGCCGGCTTCGAGGCGCTGCACGCCCACTTCCTCGACCGGCTCGTCCCCGTGTGCACGCAACTGCTCGAGGCGGCCGCCGCCGCGGGCGAGATCCGTACCGGCCTCACCGCGTACCAGCTCATGCGCGGCATCGGGAACCTCTGCATCGGGGCCGAGAGCGACCCCCGCTACGACGCCCGCCAACTGGTCGCGATCCTCGTCGCAGGGCTGCGCGGGCCGCAGTAACCGCTGGGCCGGACCGGCCGGCGCTTCCGCCGTCGTCCGCTGACCCGGGTGCAGGCAACGAAGGAGGCCCAGGTCGCCGACCTGGGTCTCCCTCCACCGCGAACGCCCGGCGCGACTCAGTGCGTCAGTGAAGCAGCCAGCTGCAGACGGGACTCCAGCTGCTCCTTGACCAGTGCCAGCGTCTCCACGTGCTTCTCGGCCAGCTGTCGCTGGTAGGCCGTCGTCACCGCGTAGTGCACTCCCACGAGGTTGACCTCCTGCTTGCACTGCACGTCAGCCTTGGCGGCGGCGACCGCCTTGGGGCCGGAGAGCTCGGTCCCGGCGATACCCAGCTCCTTGGTCGCCTGCATGGGATCCGTGGCCCGGTACCCGACCTTCGACATGCATTCCGACCAGCGCTTGTTGACCGCGCGGACCCGGGAGTCCTCGCGCGTCTTCGATTCGGCCTCGCCCTTGAGGTTGAACACGAAGAGGATGTCCACCTCGTTCGCCTTGCGCGCGTAGAGCTTGAGGAAGGACTCGCGGACGCAGCCGCCCACGGGCACCGGCTTCCCGTTGAACTTCACGCTGCTTCCGCCGGACTTCTGCGCCTCGTCCAGATTCTTGGGCAAGTCGGCCGGGTTCAGGTCGTTCGATCCGTTGAGGGCCAGCGTCTCCGCCTCGGTCAGCGCACTCCCCGGGTTCGGCTGCTCCGGGGCGTTGGCCATCCCGGGATTCATGTATCCGTACTGGGCCGCCGTGTCCGGGTCCGACAGACCGAAGACACGGGCGTTCGACTTGTTGGCGGAGGGGATGCGCTGCTCGGGGGCCCGGTACGTGAAGCCGAGCTGCGCCATGCACTGGCTGGTGAGCGTGGACTGTGCCCGCGTCAGCGTGTCGCTCTGCTCGGGAGTGGCCTCGTAGGCGTCCAGCGGAAAGCTGATGCCCACGGTCTTGAGCATGGCGGGAGTGGAGCTCACCGGCGGTTCCGTGTTTCCGGCGGTGCCGTCCGTGCCCGTGGCGGAGCAGCCCGCCAGAGCGAGGACGGCACCGACGGCGGCCACGTGGCGCCGGATCAGAAGATGATCCACGAGGCCGAGGAGATCTTGTTCTTGTAGGTGTCGGAGGCGTTGCCGCTGTAACCGGCGGGGATCGAGCCGCGCGTGCCCTCCTGGTAGTGGTCGGTCCAGACGTACCAGGTGGAGCTGGAGCGGCTCCAGTACGACGCCGTGTTGTCGTTCGTCTTCTGGCCCGAGCCCGAGCAGCCGCCCACGAACGTGTGGCCGGCGAAGTCGCCCAGGGAAGAGCCGAGGTCGAAGACGCAGCCGCCCTGCCCCGAGTTGTAGTACAGGCCGAACTCCATGGACTCCAGGTTGCCGTTGTACTGGGTCCAGGCCGATGCCGGTGCGGCGGTGCTCAGCGCGAGCCCGCTGATCGCGGCTGCCGACACCGCGAGTGTCGCGACGCGCCTCTTGGTCTTTTTGATGTCCATGTTCCGCCCCCTGGTTGCGAGTTGATGGTCAAGATCACTCGAAAGCAGCCGCAGTAGAGCATGGCCATAACTCGACTGTCTACTTGTTTTGAGGAGCTAGACGTAGCCGATCCGATCGAATTACTCTTCGATCATTCGGCCCGGAAGGCTCCGGCAGACTCATGCCTGCTCCGCCTCCGGCGGTTCCGCCGGGCGAGGCTGGGGCACCCGTGCCCGCTCACCCCGTTCACGTTCATCGGAGTCTCCATGCTCGTTCGTCCGGCCGTGCCCGGATTCGTGGCGGCGGCGCTGCTCGCCTCCGCCCTGGTCACCGGTTGTTCGGGAGGTTCCGGCCAGGCGTCGGACACGAAGTCCCCGCCGCCGAGCGCCCAGGAGCAGGCCTACTACCGGTGCCTCGAAGCGAACGGCGTCACTCTGGAGAAGCGCGACGACGGGCAGCTCCGGGTGGACAAGGACAAGTACGACGCCGCTGTCGAGACCAAGGCGCAGGCGAAGTGCGCCGATCTGCTTCCCGGCCGGGAAGCGGCCGCTCCGGCACCGGCCGACGCCGTGGCCAAGGCGAAGAAGTTCAGCGCCTGCGTGCGCGAGAACGGCTTCCCCAACTACCCGGACCCCGACCCGAAGACGGCCGTGGTCGAGTTGACCGCCGAGGAGCAGCCGACGTACGCGACGGCCACGTTCCAGCTCGCCGCTCGGAAGTGCTCCTCGGACGCGAGCGGCGGCGCGGTCGGCGGCTGAGCCGCGTACGCCTGTCATACGAAGAAGGGCACGGATGGCGCAGGACAGTGGCACCACGACGGATGCGGCTCAGTCGAACCTTCTGGAACCGGCGGTGCCCGAAGCGGGTTCGAGCGGCGTATCGGGCCGGCGCCGATGGCTGCTAGCCGTTGCCGCGGGTGCGGTACTCACGACCCTCGGGGGCCTGGGGGCGGCGCTGCTGGTGAAGTCGCCCGCGCAGGTCGCCGCGGAAGCCGCGGCGCCCCGGCCGGACGTGCTGACCGCGCCCGTGGAGAACCGGGTGCTCACGTCATCGGTCATCACCCGCGGCCAAGTGGTCGCGGGCCAGACGGTCGAGGTGATTCCCCAGGTGACCGCCGGCGAGGGCGCCGCGCGCCCGGTGATCACCAAGACGGGGGTGCGGCCGGGGGACACGGTGCGGGCCGGACAGGTCCTGATGGAGGTGTCCGGGCGACCCGTGTTCGCCCTGGAGGGCGGCCTGCCCGTCTACCGTGACCTGAGCCCCGGCGCCACGGGCGACGACATCAAGCAGTTGCAGAACGCGCTGCGGGCACTCGGTCACTCGTCGGCGCCCGACGCCGCCGGCAGCTTCGGTTCCGGTACGAAGGCCGCACTCAATTCCTTCTACAAGGCGGCGGGCTACAACCCGATATCCGCGAACGGTGCCGAAGGCGACCCGGTCGCGGAGGCCCGCAGCCAGGTCACCGCCGCCCAACGCGCTCTGGAGGACGCCCAGGGCGCGCGGACGCAGGGTGCCAAGCCGGGCTCCGGGGCGACCACCGCCGGCCCGGCCGGCGGTGACGACGGCAAGGCCGTGCGCAGGGCGCAGGAGGACCTGGCCGCGGCACAGAAGAAGCTCGCCGCCGCCGAGACGGTCGCCGGGCCGAAGCTGCCCGCGGCCGAGGTGGTGTTCTTGCAGAGCTTCCCGGCCCGGGTGGACTCGGTGGCCGCGAAGGTCGGTGGCGAGGCGACCGGCACCGCGATGACGCTGTCCGCCGGCAAGCTCCTGGTGCAGGCGTACGTCCCCGAGTACCAGAAGGACCTCATACGGCCGGGACGCGCGGCCGAGATCTACTCCGAGGTGACCGGTACGTCCGCGAAGGGCGAGGTCACGCTCGTCTCGGACAAGCGTTCCACTGCCGGTTCGTCGACCGGACAGGCGAAGGGCGGGGCGGGTGTGCCCGCTGCGGGCGGGCAGGGGGCGACGGGCTGGCTCGTGGAGATCACTCCCAGCACGCCGTTGAAGGCCGACCTGACCGGCCAGGACGTACGCGTCACGGTCACCGCGGCGTCGACGGACGGCAAGGCGCTCGTCGTGCCGATCACGGCGATCAGCTCCGGAGCCGACGGCCGGACCACCGTGACCGTGCTCGAAGCGAGCGGCGAGCGGCGTCGGGTGGAGATACGGACGGGTACGGCGGGGGACGGGTTTGTGGCCGTGACACCCGTGGCGGACGGTTCGTTGACCGGAGGCGACCGGGTGATCACCGGAGTGCCGCGGGAGAAGGCTTCCCCGTGACCGCGACCGCGGCCGCCGAGGCCGACGGGGCCGCAGCCGCCGACGGGGCGACGGCCGAGCCGGTGATCGAGTTCCGCGGGATCGGACTGACCTATCCCGGACCGCCTCCCGTGACCGCTCTCAGAGCCTGTGACCTGACCGTCGAGCAGGGCGAGTTCGTGGCCGTCGTCGGCCCGTCGGGGTCGGGGAAGTCCACGTTCCTCAACATCGTCGGGCTCCTGGACGCCCCCACTGGCGGAACGTACCTCCTGGACGGCATAGACACCGGCACCCTCCGGGACGCCGACCGCACTGCGCTGCGCGGACTGCGCATCGGGTTCGTGTTCCAGTCCTTCCACCTGCTGCCCCAGCGCAGCGCGTTGGAGAACGTGACGCTCGCCCTGGTCTACGACGGCACACCCCGGCGGGAGCGGCGCGCCCGTGCCCTGCACGCACTGGAGCAGGTCGGTCTCGGCCACCGCGTCGACTCACTGCCCACGAGGCTGTCCGGCGGGGAGCGGCAGCGGGTGGCCATCGCACGGGCGCTGGTGACCCGGCCGTCCCTGCTGCTGTGCGACGAACCGACCGGAAACCTCGACACGGCGAACGCCGACTCCGTACTCGCCCTGTTGGAAAGGCTGCACGCGGACGGCATGACCGTGCTGGTGATCACCCACGATCCGCTCGTCGCCGCCCGCGCCAAGCGCACCGTGACGATTCGAGACGGAGTGCTGAGCGTCTCGGACCCGGTCGCTTCCGAGGTGGCCACGTGAGGCGCGCGCGGCGTACGAACCCCATCCGGCCTTCCGTGTTCGCCTGGCACGACGTGCTCTCCGAGTCCCTCGCCGGAATGCTCCAGCGGCCCGGTCGCTCCGCTCTGACCGCCCTCGGTACGGTCCTCGGCGTGGGCACCTTCGTGGCGATCCTCGGACTGACCGCCACCACCTCCTCACAGATCGACACCCGGTTCAACGCCCTCAGCGCGACCGAGGTGACCATCGAGGACATCGGCCACGAACAGAGCGAGTTCGCCGGGCTCGCCTTCCCGACGGACGCCGACGCACGGATCGAGCGGCTCAACGGGGTCGAGCACGCAGGGGTGTTTTGGCCGGTGAGGCTGGAGGCGGAGGAGGCGGTGCGCTCCTCCGCCGTCGTCGGGGGCGGCGGGGCCCAGAACACCACGGACGTCGTGGCCGCCTCGCCCGGGGTGCTCGCCGCGGCGGGCGCCCGCCTGGCGGAGGGAAGGCTCTACGACGCCTACGCCTCCGATCAAGCGGCGCCGGTGGCCGTCATCGGGACGGGAGTTGCCGACCGGCTCGGCATCACCACACTGGAGACCAACCCGGCGATCTTCATCGGCAACCGGCCGTTCACCGTCATCGGCATCGTCGCCGGCACGGAGCGGAAGGCCGACCTGCTGCTGTCGGTCGTCGTACCGCGCAGCACGGCGGAACGCATCTGGGGCACGCCCACCTCCGGCGGAGCGAAGATGCTGGTCACGACCAGTCTCGGGGCGGCTCCGCAGATCGGGCACGAGGCCCCGACGGCGCTCCGCCCCGATCACCCGGAGTACTTCAAGGTCATTCCGCCACCGGACCCCAAGACGCTGCGGGGCCAGGTCGGCGACGACCTGAACCGGCTGTTCCTCCTCCTGGCGGCCATCTGCCTCGTGATCGGCGCCGTCGGCATCGCGAACACCACCCTGGTCGCCGTACTGGAGCGCACGGGGGAAATCGGTCTGCGCCGGGCGCTGGGCGCACGCGGACGCCACATCACGGTGCAGTTCCTCGCGGAGTCCGGCGCACTCGGCGCGCTGGGCGGCCTCGTCGGCACCTCCCTGGGCGTCCTGACCGTGGTATTGGTCGCCGTGGTCCGCGACTGGACCCCGGTGGTCCACCCGGCGACGGCGGCAGCGGCACCGGCCATCGGACTGGCGACGGGCCTCGTCGCGGGCCTCTACCCCGCATGGCGCGCGGCGCGCATCCAGCCGGCGGAAGCCCTCCGCCGCTGATGCCCGCCGCACCGCGGCGGCTCCGCGCCCCGGCCGGGACGACGGGGATCGAACCCGCGCCACACGCTCGGGAACCACTCGGTGCTCGGCGTGCGCACTGCATCTGACCTGCGAAGGCTGCCGCGGGACGATCAGCGGGGCGCCGCGCTCCGGACCGCCGCTCCGAGCGCCACTTGCGTGTTGATCAGCATGGCGCTGCCGAAGAACGCGTCGAGCTCCTCCCGCGTGGCCCCGGAACGGCTGTGGACCAGCTCCCACAGATCGAACCAGCGCTGACGCAGGCCCTCCGCGAATGCGGACTGCTCCGGTGAGGCGGCGACGACGTAGGCCTGCATCTGCATGAGCAGCACGTCACGTTCCTCGAGCAGTCCCGCGTAGGCATCGGCCATCGCCGCCAACGCCTCGACACCGTACGAGCCTTTGGCCGCCTGTACGAGGACCTCCGCGACGCGACGGAAGCACCGGTCCGTGGCAGCGGTGAAGAGCACCTGCTTGGTCGGGAACAACCGGAAGACATAGGGCTGTGAGACACCGCCCCGCCGGGCGATCGACTCCGTCGACGTGCCGTGGTAGCCACCTCTGGCGAACTCCACCACCGCCGCCCGGACGAGGATCTCGCGTCGCTCGTCCGCACTCATCCGCACGGCCGGTCGCTTCCACCGTCGACGGGGCCCTCCCGGACGGTGGGCCCCTTCGCCGGATGTCACGACCGGTCGCCGAGGCGGGCCACTCCCGGGACCGCGAGGCACAACAGGCTCGACGCCACGACCAGGACGCCGCCGCCGATCAGGGTGGCGCGGGCGCCGAAGGCGCCGACGAACGGGCCGACCAGGAGGTAGCCGAGGGGGAGCAGGGCGTAGGCGCTGAGCTGGTCCAGGGCGAACACCTTGCCCAGGACGTCGCCGGGGAAGGCCCGTTGCAGCGCGGACACCCAGTACACGAAGTACAGTTCCACGACGAAACCGCCCAGCGCGAAGCAGGCGATGACCCCTGCCAGGGGGAACGGGCCCGCCAGCGAGAGCGGGACCAGGGCGTACCCGGTGAGCACCAGCATGGCCACCGTGCCGGGGGCCTTCGGACGCCAGCGGCCCGCCACGACGATCGCCGGGAGCGCGCCGACGGCCATCGAGGCCAGGACCACGCCGTAGGCGACGTCGCCGCCGAAGTGCTCGCGGGCCACCACCGGCAGCAGGGTCAGCGCCGTCGCGGACCCGGCGAACAGGTGCAGGCAGACGGTGAACATCACGGCCATCGACCAGGGCCTGCGGCGCACCTCCCGCAGCCCGTGGGCCGCGTCCTTGAGCACCGAACGGCGCTCGCTGCCGGAGGAAGGCGCCTCTTCCGGCACGTTCAGCACGGTCAGCGCGCCCAGCGCGAAGACCAGGCCGGCGAGGACCAGCGCCGTACGCACACCCACGAGGGCCACCAGTGCGACACCGAGCAGCGCGCCCAGCACGGCCGAACTGCGGTGAGCGCCGGCGACCAGGGCGTTGCCGCGCTCCAGCAGCCCGTCGGGCAGCAGCGAGGGGATGAGGGAGCGGGCGGCCGGGCGGGACATCGCCTCTCCCCCGCCCATCAGCATGGTCAGTACGGGCAGCGCGGCGATCGGCAGCCATGTGAGCAGGGCGGCCGCGGTGAGGATCAGTACGGCGCGGAACAGATCGGCGGCGAAGAGGATCCGGGTGCGTCGCATCCGGTCGGCGAGCACACCACCCGCGAGCAGGCACAGGACCAGCGACACCGCGCGGCCGCCGAGCACCAGGCCGACCTCGCCGGCGCCGCCGCCCGAGTTGAGTACGTACAGGCTCAGCGCCACCGGCAGCAGCTGGTCGCCGACGGCACCGCTGGCTTGGCCCAGCCACACCCGCAGGAACCGCGGATGCGCGCGCAGGGTCTCGGGGACGGGGCCGGCCCGGCCGGCCTGGCCCGGTACGAACTCGGTGCTCATGCGGCGGCCTCGTCGTCGCGGTCGCCGTCACCGTCGTGATCGCGGTCCTGAGCGCGCTCGCGGGGGCCGACCGGTGCCACGAGCCCGATGCTGACCAGCGCCTGCGAGACCTCCGTGGCGTCCTGGACGCCGAGCGCCTTGACCAGTGCCCCGAAGTCGAGGTCCGGGCCGCGGCGCAAGGAGCGGAGTGCGGGCGCGACCGCCTTCGGCAGGCGGGCCGAGTGGGTGCCCGTCGTCAGCAGCGCGGTGCCGTCCTTCTCCTCCGTCACCCGGAACACCGCCCCGTCGCGCAGTCGGTAGGGGGCGGCCGCCGCGGACCCGGGCAGCACGGAGACCGGTTCGGGGACGACGGACTTGAAGGCGGCCTTGCGCACGGCCCAGAGGACGTCGGCGGGGTCGGCCGTCTTCGCGGACGCGGCCAGCCGCTCCGCCGCCTCGGCGAGCACGGTGCGCGCCAGCTCCGCGTCGTCCTCCAGGGCGTCGAGCGAGACGGTTCCGCGCAGCCAGGCATCGTCGCCGACGGCCTGGCTGACCAGCTCGGTCAGCAGGTCGTGGCGGGTGACCGGGGGGATGGCGATCGTCAGGTGCATGGAGAGGTCCTCCTGCGTGCGGGGCGAGTGGAAGGTGCCGCGGGGGAAGTACAGCGAGTCGCCCTCGCGCAGCACCAGTTCGGCCAGCGGCTCGCTTTCGGCGCGCAGTTCGTTCCGGCGGCGGTCCGTGGAGTCGAACCAGGCGTGCCGCGGCAGGGGGTCGGTGAACGGCTGGGTGCGCAGCTCCCACCGCTTGTTGCCGGTGATCTGCAGGACGAGGACGTCCTCGATGTCGTAGTGCAGGTCCACGCCCTGTGAGTGCGGAGGGGTGACGAAGGCGTTGATGCGTACGGGGTGGCCGAGTTCGGCGGACAGCTCGTGGGCGAAGCGGCGCAGCGGAGGGTGGATGCGCTGCAGGGAACGGATGATGAGGGTGTGCCCCGACGCGAGCGCGGAGCGCACGGTGTCCGTCGACACGAACGGCGCGGCGCCCGGTGTGTCGCCCTCCTCGGCTACGGCGCCCCGGGTGACGGGCGCTTCGACGTTGTCGCGCAGCAGCCGGATCGAGGAGGTGCGCAGGCCCGCGGCGAGTACGTCGTCCAGGGCCTCGGGCGAGAAGAGGTCGGCGAAGCCGCCGGGCAGTTCGGCCGCCGTGCTGTGCAGGTGCCGACGGCCGAATATCCGGTCGCGGAAGGTGTCGGCGGATGTGGAGATGCAGCGTCCCAGGGCCATGGTCCGCTCCCTTCGGTTGTCGGATCGCCAGTTGCCGGACGGGCGTGCAGAGGGGGGGGCGTGCAGAGGTGCGGGGTCAGGGTGCGAGGCGCAGGGCGCCGCGCACCAGGAGCTGGCTCAGCGGGCCGCTGCCCACGGCGTGCGGATCGTCGGTGGTGAAGTCGCCGGAGCGGACGGTGCCGCCGCCGGCGAGCCGCTCCAGGACCTCGCGGGCGGTGGCCGGGAACTGGGCGCGGAAGCGCCCGAAGTCGGCCTCCAGCGCTCCGCCCTCGTCGTCGCGCAGCCGGATCCGGCCGGCCGCCGTGTAGCGGGCGCCGGGTGTGGCCAGGGCCTCGAGACCGTGCAGCACGGCGGCGAGCGCGGTGCCCCCCTCGCCCGTGCCGACGGTGGCGGGCGGGGCGGGTACGGCGGGCAGCCGGTCGAGTGCGCCGGACGCGAGCTCGCGCACCAGGGCGCCGATCTCCTCGGCCGGGTCGAGCGTGTTCAGGTCGCGGTCCTGCCCGGCCTCGCGCAGCGCGGAGAGCACGGTGTCGGCGGTGAGCGCGCCGAGCGTGGGCCGCCGGGCGGCGAGGGAGAGGTGCAGGGAATGGCCGCCGGTGGACTCGGCGTGGTGCGGGGTGCCGCGCGGCACGTACATGACGTCGCCGGGGTTGAGCAGCGGGGTGAGCGCGACCGGGCCGAGGGCGGACGGTGACAGGGCGCCCGGTGTGAGGGGCACCGGCCGCAGCTGCTCGTGGACGGTCCACTGCTTGCTGCCGGAGAGCTGGAGGACGAAGACGTCCTCGTCGTCGATGTGCGGGGCCAGGCCCTTGCGGTCGGGCGGCGTGAGGAACGCGACGGCGTCCACGGGGCAGGCCAGGGCGGCCGCGAGCCGGCCGCAGAGCGCCCGTACGGAGGGGACGAGCAGTTCCACGGCGTCGAGGACGAGGGTCGAGCCGAGACTGAAGTGGCTGAGCACCTTCTCCGGGACGATCGCATCGGTCACGGTGCCGTGCCCGATGTGGCGGATGCCGGTGTACTGGCTCTCGGCGACCGCCTGTCCGTCGCGCACCAGGCGGACGTGGGGCAGCCGCAGGGCCCGGGTGGTGAGCAGATCGGCGATGTCGGCGAGGGCGAGGAGGCCGGCGAAGGCGTCGGCGGACGCGGCGGGCCGCAGCAGGGGGGTCCTGGTCCAGTGCGCGCGCAGGAACGTCTCGGGGTCGCCCACGAGCGAGGCGAGCCCGTCGGCGTCGGCCGCGGCGGGGGCGTGTGCGGCCTTGACGGCGTCGTCGGCGGTCGTGATCGTCATCGGACTTCCTGGGGCGGGGGGAAGGCGAAGTCGGCGGGGACCAGCGGCCCGGGGCCGTCCGGGATGCCGGCGGAGAGCAGGTACACGGCGAACTCCTCGGCGGGATCCACCCCGAGGAAGCGCTCCACCTCGTCGTCGGCGAAGGCGACGGTCTGGAACGGGCCGAGGCCCAGCGCGGTGGCGGCCAGGGCGAAGGTCTGGCCGTAGTGGCCGGCGTCGTACATCCACAGCCGGTAGGCGCGGGGATGACGGTACTTCCAGGCGAGCCGGTTGGCGACGGCCGTGGTGAAGATCGTGAACGCCCCCTCGTAGGAGGGTTCTTGGTGGTACGTGAGTTCCGCGACCCGCTCCCGGGGCGCGTCCGGGTCCAGCAGTTCCAGGGCGTGGCGGGCGGCCGAGTAGTGGTAGAGGCCCGGCTGGACACCCTCGACGTCGTAGACCACGACGTACGCCTCGACCTCGTGGCGGCCGCCGGCGGAGGAGCTGACCCGGCACTGCTGGGCGCCGAACGGGCCGCCGTGGATGAACCGGTGCGGCGCGAAGCTGTGGAACAGCAGGGTCCCGAGCTGGTCCAGGGAGACCGGGGCGCCGGTGAACTTGCGGTGCGTACGCCGGGTGGCGAAGACGTCCTCGACCGGGACGTCCAGACGCAGCGGTCGCCGCGGCAGCATCACGACCGGGTTCCCCGGATACTCCTTGAAGATGTCCGGGGCGCCGCCCTCGGTCAGGATTTCCTCGACGAGCTCGACCCGCTGGGGTGAATGGACCAGGTAGTTGGCGTTGCGCGCCTCGTCGTGGAAGCGCTCGGTGACGGGGCCCCAGCGCTCCCACAGCTCGGGCAGCGGCGGAGCGCCCTCGTTCGGGACCAGGACGCCGAGGCCGGTGAGGGTCTCCACGGCCTGCCGCACCCGGGCGCGCTCCTCGACGGGATACCGCTCGGCGAGCTCCTCCGCGTCGGCCCCCGCGCCGGCCTTGGCCAGGAGGTCGAGCAGATCGGGAGTGACCTCGATCCAGCGGCGCTGCCCGGGAATTCCCATGCGCAGTCCGTCTTTTTGCCAGCTGCAGACCAGGTGTTCCCGGCGGCGGACCTTCATGGTCGAGTCTCCTCATCCGTTTCCTGGGCGCAGTGCGGGGGATTACGTTGGAAGGTGCAAAGTCGCTTGGTGGCGCGAGCACGCCCGACTGCGAGACACGGCCCGTCTCGCAGCCGAGCGCTTCATGCTTCGGGCCCCTCGTTCATGCGGGCCCTTTCTCAGCTACTTGCTCGGGTGGTGGGCCACAACTTCGCGGTCCTCGATGATGACGATGTCCATTCCGTTCACCTCCCTTCGGAGCTTTCGGGATCGGATCACCTCGTCAGAGGCTCGGGTGGTGGGCCACAACTTCGCGGTCCTCGATGATGACGATGTCCATTCCGTTCACCTCCCTTCGGAGCTTTCAGGATCGGATCACCTCGTCAGAGGCTCGGGTGGTGGGCCACGACCTCGCGGTCCTCGATGATGACGATGTCCATATCTCTACACCTCCCTCGATCTCCCGGGTAATTGCGGCGGGATTTCCGCGCTGAATCAATGACATCATTCCGAGGGTGGCGCGTAAAGCCTTTCCGGGAACGTTCTGCGGGGCATCGGAATTCCTGAATTCCGATAGGGGAATCCGATTCCTCACTTCTTTTGGTTTGTCGTGGACAAACGGCGAAATCCGGCTGTGAGACGTGGCGCGTCTCACAGCCGGATCGATTTCGGTCAGGGCCCTGCCCGGGTGGCGAGGGCCCTTATTCGCTCATGGCGGCCGGCGCGGGGGCCGGGATGACGGGGGACGGGGTCGCACGGAGAGCCGAACGGGCCAGGGTGAGGGCGACGACGGCACCCACCGACCCGGCCGCGCAGACGACCAGGCCGGGGGCGAAGACCGTACCGGCGGCCCCGAAGAGGGCGATGCCGACGCCTTGGACGGTCATCAGGCCGCTGCTCTGCACGGTGAACAGCCGTCCGCGGTAGGCGGGTTCGGTGGCCGCGAGGATCAGCGGGTCGATGCCCTGGTTGAAGGCGAAGCCGGCACCGGACAGGGCGAGCAGCAGTGCGGCGGCGGGGACGGAAGGAGAGGCCGCGAAGAAGACGAGCGGCAACTGGCTGAGGATCACCAGCGGCACGACGAGACGCCGGCGGGTGGCCGGTGACAGCCGGGCCACGGTGATCTCGCCGGCGACCGTGCCGACCGCGTAGCCGGTGAACAGCGCGCCGGCCGCCGTGGCGGCAGCGCCGGTCTGGACGGTGTAGGCGACGGCCAGCCCGTCGCCCACCGAGGAGAAGGCGGGCACCGCCCAGGACAGCAGGAGCAGCCGGCGCAGCCGCGCGGTGCGCAACAGGTACCGCAGGCCGCTCAGCGACTCCCGCAGCACGGAGGGTTCGGCTGCCGCTCCCTCCTGTCCGGCCGCCGAATTGGCGGGGGTGGCGGGGGTGCCCAGTCTCAGCAGTGCGGCCGAGACCAGGAAGCTGGCGGCGTTGGCGACGAGCACCCAGCGCGGTCCGACCAGGGCGATGAGGACGCCGCCGACCGCGAACCCGGACACCACCGCGGTCTGGCTGATGGTGCGCAGCAGCGACCGGCCCACGGGGAACAAGTCGCCGTCCAGCAGCTGGGCCAGACTCGCGGCTCGCGCTCCCTGGAAGACGGGAGCGATGAGACCGGTGACGACGAGCAGACCGAGAAGGGCGGGTACGGGCATTCCGGGGATCGTCATCGCCGCGACGCAGCCGGCGCAGATCAGGTCGGAGGAGACCAGCAGGGGGCGGGCGGGCAGGCGGTCGGCGACGGAGGACAGCAGCGTGCCGCCGACGGCGTACGGCAGGAAGGTGCAGACGAACACCAGCGCGGAGAGCAGGGCGGACCCGGTGCGCTGGAAGACCAGGACGGACAGGGCGACCTCGGCGGCGATGGTCCCCAGCATGGAGATCGCGTGCGCGAGGTACACGGCGCGCATCGCGGGCAGGCGCAGGACGGCCGAGACTCCGGTGGGGAGGGGCTGGTCGGACCCGCTGCCGCGGGTCCGACCAGTAGCCTTAAGCCCTGCTCGCTTCGTTTCAGTGGGCGTGACGCATGATGTCTTCACCTCTTTTCTCATCGGTGGGCAACTTCCCCTTCTTCCTGCGGGCTCCGCCCTGTCGGGCGGTCTTCCGCGGAAAAAGAAACCTTGAACTCGTAGAAGCCGTGTTCCGTCACATTGGGCCTCGGAACGGGCTCGCCCAGGAGTCGGGCGTGCGGATAGCGCCGGCCGATGGTGGCGAACACTTCCCTGGCGACGCTCACTGCGACGGGTGCGCCCAGGCAGGTGTGCGGGCCCCGGCCGAATCCGAGATGCCGGTTGGGACTCCTGTCGAGAAGGAGCTCGCCCGGACTGGCGAACGCACGGGGGTCCCGGTTGGCGGCGGGGAGGAACATCGACACCACCTGCCCCCTGCGGATGAGCTGGCCCCCGAGAGCCGTGTCGTTCACACAGGCGCGGCTCTCGACGTGCACCGGGCCCGCGAACCTGACGAGTTCGTTGACGGCGGCGTCGGTGCCGGCCCGCGGGCGTCGCTCGGCCGGAATGCGGAGCAGCGTGAGCAGGCCGGTGGCGAGGAAACGATTGGCGGTCTGGAAACCGGCCTGGAGGACGACGCGCAACGAGTTCAGCAGGACGTCGTGCTCGATGCCCTCCCGCTTCCCGCTGTGCGCCACGTGGCTCACGAACCCGTCCGCGGGCGGCGACTCCAACCACCGGCCGACCAGTGCCGACAGCTCGGCCCGAGCCGCCACGCCGGGCTCGTAGCACTCCGGCCGGAGGCTGAAGTCCATACCGTCCACGATGGTGTTCGAGAGCGGGACGAACCAGGCCGGGTCGGGCTGGGGGATCCCGAGCAGCGCCGAAATGACCCGCAGCGTGAGCGGCTCGGCCAGCTCCGATACGAAGTCGAAACCGGGCCGGTGTTCCACCGCGGCGAGCAGCTCCTCGAGGCCCGACCGGAGCGCGTCCTCGAGGGCGTAGGGGCTGACGGCCTTGAACCCCTCGTGCATCAACTGCCGGATCTGGGTGTGCTCCGGCGGGTCCAGCGTCTGCAGGCTGAGCAGCGAGGCGGGCGTCTCCACGTCGATGCGACGCCAGTCCTGGCAGAAGTTCTCGATGTCTCGGAATACCCGGAAAGACTCGTCGTAGCCGGTGATGAGCCACGCCTCGATTTCAGAATCCCAGATGACCGGACCCTGTCGATTCCACTCCCGATATATCGGGTGCGGGTCCATGAGGGCGCTCGGGTCGAGGAGACTCAGAACACTGGGCGCCGTCATGATCCCTCCCTTTCCTTTCCGTCGACTTCTGAATTAATGCTCGCGTGGCAGTGCCGGCTCGTCAATTGCTTTCCAACGGTATTCTCGAGTCCTCGAATTCACTGAACCCGGGATCTGGATTCTCGATGGGCTAAGCGTCCTTTTTCGTCCGCGTGAGGAAGGCCAGGGACAGTGCCGCCGCCAGCGCGGACACGCCCGCCACCACCCACATGCCGGTGTGGATGCCCGCGTTGAACGAGGCGTTGACGGCCTCCGTCACCGCTTCCGTGGAACGGCCGCTGCCGTTGCCGCCGCTCCGCGCCACCTCGACGACCGTCGACGCGACCTCCGGGGGCACGTGCGCCGCGTCGAGCCTGTCCGGGAGCACGCCGATGAAGCGCACGGCGAGCACCGAGCCCAGCACCGAGGTGGCGAGCACCGAGCCGACCTGCCGGAAGGCGGTGACCGCGTTGGAGGCCGAGCCCATCTGCGCAGGCTCGACGACCGCGAACGCGGCGGCCGTCGACGGCGCGACCACGAGGCCGCTGCCCAGACCCAGCAGGGTCAGGCCCAGGGCCGTGATCCCGTACGCGCTGTCGGGCTGCTGCGCGACCAGGACGACCGCGGCCGCACCCGTGACCAGGGAACCGGCGGCCAGCAGCCGGCCCGGCCCCACCTTCGCCGCGATCCGCTGCGCCACCAGGGTGGACAGCACGAACGAAACCATCGCGGGCAGCAGTTTCAGGCCCGTGGCCATCGGCTCGGTGCCCTGGACCCGCTGGAGGAACAGCACTTCGAGGAAGACGATGCCGACGAAGGTGAAGAGCGCGCTCGCCGCCACCACCAGAGTGGCCGAGACCCGCAGCGAGCCCATCATGCGTACGTCCAGCATCGGCACGGGGGCCCGCCGCTCCACCAGTACCAGCCCCGTCAGGGCGGCCACCGCGACCGCCAGCGAGACCACGACCACCGGGTCGTCGTACCCCAGCCGGCCGCCGACGGCGATCCCGTACACGAGCGTGCCCAGACCGACGACGGACAGGAACTGGCCACCCAGGTCGAGCGCCCGGTCCGGAACCTTGGTCTCCTTCACCGCGTATAGCGCCATGGCCACCGTCACCACGGCGACCGGCGTGTTCACCAGGTACACGGCCGGCCAGTCGAAGCGGTCGAGCAGCGCACCGCCGAGCAGCGGTCCGACCGCGAGGCCGACGCCGGACATGGACACCCAGATCGTGATGTAGCGCAGCATCCGCGGCAGATCGACGAAGAAGGTCGTGGTGATGATGGCCAGCGACGTCGGCAGCACCAGCGCGCCGCCGACCCCGCTGATCGCCCGCCCGACCAGCACCTGCGGAAACCCGCTCGCGGTCGCCACCACCAGCGAGCCCGCGGCGAGCGCCACCACACCGGTGACGAACACCCGCCGCCTGCCGAACCGTTCGCCGAGCGCACCGCCCGAGAGCACACAGGCCGCCACGACCAGGGTGTACGTGCTCGACACCCAGCTCAGGTCGGCCGGCGCGACCTGCATGTCCAGCTGCAGGGCGCGCAGCGTCGAGATCGCGGCCGTGACCTCGATGAAGGACATGAACAGACCCAGGCAGGCGACGGCCAGCACCATCGTCCCGTGGGGAATGACCGGCTTTGCGGGCGCGTCGGCCGCAGTCTGTCCCGTCACGGCGCTCACCGGCCCTCCTCCTTGCTCTTCAGCCGTGCCACCGCGTCGTCCCAGCCGGCGGGCAGGCTGTCGTGGTCGGCCGGATAGAAGACGAACACCGAACGGTCCATCACCTTCCGCAGCCGGGAAACGATCCGGGCGTGCGGGTCCGAGCGCGAGAACGTGTCGAGGGCCTCCTGGCCGCTCCACGCGGACAGGGTCCAGAAGGTCTTCTTCAGCGGCTCCGCCCGCAGCGAGGCACCGATCACCCCGGGCGCCGACCGCACCTGCTTCCACACCACCAGCGACAGCAGGAAGAACCGGGGAACGTGGAGCAGCGAGGTGACCTGGAGCTTGGAAGCCATGACCACGGCTTGGCCGGAGTCGGCGGTCGCATCCTTGGCGGCGGCCCCGGGCATCCAGGGAATGGTGGGCATGGAGCTCTCTCCTCTACTACGGCATGGAACGCGGGATCACGGGATCAGGGCACAAGTACCAGCCTCAGAGAAGAGCCCGTCGTGTGGTTCTTCCGGACAGCCGCGGAGGATGAACTTCGGCTCGCACGAAGAGTTGGCTCGATCCCGTCCGGTACGCGGGGACGTTCGGATCCGGACACCGCACTTCCCCGCCATCGGCCTTTCCGATGGCGACCCGCGCATCCGCGATGCGCCGATTGACCCCCGTCAGGCCGCCGCCCTACGTTTCGAGCCGTGCCGGCCCGCCATCGCCGCCGCCGTCACCACCCACACCGCTGTTGTCGCACTCCGCCGTAACCGTCGTCGCCGCGGGAGACACACGCGACGTTCCGCCCCCAGAGGTCTCACTCCTCTGCGCTCCAGCCGCCGTCGCGCAAGGCGACCGGTTCCACGATCAACGCTCGAGCCGAAGGGCTGCCTGCCATGACCACCCGTGTCGCTGTCGTCGGTGCCGGCATATCCGGACTGTCCGCCGCCCACCACCTGCCAGACGACGTCGAAGTCACCGTGTACGAGAAGGACGACCGGCCCGGCGGCCACGCGCTGACCGTCGAGGTCGAGGAGGAGGACGGCCGCACGATCGGCATCGACACCGCCTTCGTGGTGTTCAACTCCCGTACGTATCCCCAGATCACCGCCTTCTTCGAGGAGCTCGGCGCTCCCGCCCTGGACCACACGGGCGGCTTCGACTTCTTTGACCTCGACCGTGGCCTCGACTACGGAACGTCCGAGTTCGAACTCTCCGAGGAGGAGATCGCGCAGCGCTATCCGGCCGATTTCCTCACCCTGTGGCGGGACGCCGAGCGCTTCCACCGCGAGGCGCCGCGCGACTTCCTGCGCAAGCGCACCGACATGGCGCTCGGCGAGTACCTGCGGCGCGGTGGCTACTCCGACGCCTTCAAGTACGGCTACGTGGTGCTGCTCGCCACCGCCGTCTGGTCGGTGCCCGCCGAACTCATCTGGGAGATGCCCGCCACCACCGTCATCGCCTTCTTCATGTCGCACGACCCGGGTGGTCTCGGGGGACGCACCGTCGCCTGGAAGACCGTCGCCGGCGGCAGCATCGAGTACGTGCGCCGGGTCGTCGCGGGCATCAACGGCAAGGTGCGCACCTCCAGCCCGGTCACCCGGGTCCGCGAAGAGGCGGACGGCGTGGTCATCGGCACGGCCGACGGCGAGGAGCGCTACGACTACGCGGTGCTGGCCTCGCACGCCGACCAGACCCTCGCGATGCTCGAAGCGCCCAACGCGCTCCAGGCCGACATCCTGGGCAAGGTCCGCTACAGCTCCACCAGCGCCGTCCTGCACACCGACCCGGCCGCCATGCCGCCCCGCCGCGAGCGCTGGCAGAGCTGGAACTACGGACTCAAGACGGTCGACGGGCGCACCCGCACCTGGGTCGCGTACTACATGAACTCGCTTCAGGGCTTCACCGCCCGCAAGGACTACTTCGTCACGCTCGACTCCCCGATCGTCCCGCGCGACGAACTCGTCATCCGCGAACTGCCGTTCACCCACCCGATCATCAATCTGGACGTGCGCACCATGCAGCGCACCATCTACGCGGTCAACGACACCGGCCGGATCAAGCTCGCCGGCTCGTACTTCCACTCGCCGAAGATCGGCCACGACCTGATCGGCTCCCACGAGGCCGGATTCGTCTCCGGACTGAAGGCCGCCGAGTCCATCGCCCGTGACATCAATCCCCGCGACATCAAGAAGTGAATCGAGGTAGTCCCATGCAGACTGTCACCGCAGCGGAAGCACAGGCCTGGCTGGTCGAGAAGCTGGCCGTCCGGCTCGACGTCGAGCCCTCCCAGATCGACGTAGACCGCTACTTCGACGAGTTCGACCTCGACTCGACCGAAGCCCTCATCCTCGCCGGTGAGCTGGAGAAGTGGCTCGGCTTCGAACTGGAGGCGACCGCGCTCTGGTACCACCCGACCGTCGCCGCGCTGTCCGGGCACATCGCCGAGGAGAGCGCGCGCAATGTCGCGGCGGCCTGACCCGACCACCCCCCGACCCGTCCTGCGCACCCTGCGGGACGCGGACGGGGCGGCCGCCCACCGGATCTGCGCCGTACATCCGGGCGCGCTCGCGGCCGGTGAGTGGGGGCCCCTGGCCGGGCGGCTGCCCGCGGACACCGCCCTGTACCTGCTCGACCTGGGCAGCGTCCCCGAGTTCCTCGCCGCCGCCCTCGACCCCCGCGCGCCGGTCATCCCCATCGGGGACCTGGCCGCCCGCTGCCTGGACGAACTCGCCGGGGCGCGGATCGACTCGGGACCGTTCACCCTGGTCGGCTGGTCCTTCGGGGGCGTCGTCGCCTACGAGATCGCCGCCCGCCTCGACGCGGCCGGGCGCGGCGCACTCCTGCGGGACCTCGTCCTGCTCGACAGCATCGCGCCCGTTCCCGCCTTCAAGCGCACCGACGAACTGCTCGACGCGGCGATGCTCCTCGACTGGTTCACGATGTACCTCGGCGCCAAGCGCCGCCGGCCGTTCACCGTGAGCGTCCCGCCCCTCGCCGCACCCGAGGACGGACTGCCCCAGGTGCTCGCCGCGGCCATCGCCCAGGGCCTCCTGCCGGAAGGCACGGAGCTCGCCGGACTGCGCAAGCTGTACGCCGCCTACCAGGGCGGCCTGTCCCGCAACAACCGCTGCACCGCCCCGTACGAGCCCGGCCCGCTCGACCGGCCCCTCACCCTCGTCAAGCCGGAGCGCTCGCTGCTCCCCGACGAGGGCGACCTCGGCTGGAGCGGCCTCAGCAGCCACCCCGTACGAGAGACGGGCGTCCCCGGCGACCACTACACGATGCTCCGGGACCCCGGAGCCGTGAGCGTGCTCGCCGGCCTGCTGGCCGGCTCCGCCGTCGTCTGAACACACCTTGTGCATCCGTGCCCTGCCCACCCGCGGCACTTGAATGAGAGGACCGTCGTGCACCACTCACGTCTGGCCGAGACCCCCATCGCCATCGTCGGGTTGGCCGGCCTGTTCCCCCAGTCGCGCAACCTGCGCGAGTTCTGGCACAACATCGTCGACGGCAACGACTGCATCGAGGACGTTCCGGACAGTCACTGGAACCTCGACGACTACTACGATCCGGACCCTGCGGCCGAGGACAAGACCTACGCCCGGCGCGGCGGCTTCCTGCCCGAGATCGCCTTCAACCCCATGGAGTTCGGCCTGCCGCCGAACACCCTGGAGGTCACCGACATCCTCCAGCTGCTCTCGCTGACCGTCGCGCGCGACGTCCTGCGCGACGCCGGCACCGAGGGCTCCCGATGGTACGACCCCGCGCGCACCGGGGTCATCCTCGGCGTCACCGGCGCCAACTCGCTGACCCAGCCGCTCTCCGCGCGCTTGCAGACGCCCGTCCTGAAGGAAGTGGTCCGCAGCGTCGGGCTCAGCGAGGCCGAGGCGGACGAGGTCGCCGAACGCTTCAAGAAGGCCTACATCCCGTGGGAGGAGAACTCCTTCCCCGGCATGCTCGGCAACGTCGTCGCCGGCCGCATCGCCAACCGCTTCGACCTCGGTGGCACCAACTGCACCGTGGACGCGGCCTGCGCCAGCGCCCTCGCCGCGGTCAAGCTCGCGGTCAGCGAGCTGATCGAGGGCCGCGCCGACCTGATGATCACCGGCGGCTGCGACGCCGAGAACACGATCCTCATGTACATGTGCTTCAGCAAGACCCCGGCGTTCTCGAAGAACCAGATCATCCGGCCCTTCGACGAGTCCGCCGACGGGACGCTGATCGGTGAGGGCATCGGCATGCTCGCCCTCAAGCGGCTCGCCGACGCGGAGCGCGACGGCGACCGGATCTACTCCGTCCTGCGCGGCATCGGCACCTCCAGCGACGGCCGTTTCAAGAGCATCTACGCCCCGCGTGCGCAGGGCCAGCAGCTCGCCCTGCGCCGGGCCTACGAGGACGCGGACGTCGCGCCGGGCTCCGTCGAGCTCTTCGAGGCGCACGGCACGGGCACTGCCGTCGGCGATCACACCGAGCTGTCCGCCCTCGGCTCGTTCGTCGCCGAGGGGCAGGAAGCCCGCGGCTACGCCGCCATCGGCAGCGTCAAGTCCCAGATCGGACACACCAAGGCGGCCGCCGGCGCGGCCGGCCTGATCAAGCTGTCGCTCGCCCTGCACCAGAAGATCCTGCCGCCGACCATCAACGTCGAGAAGCCCAGCAAGGCGGTCGACCCGGCGGAGACCCCGTTCTACGTCAACTCCGAGGCCCGCCCCTGGATCGCCGACCCCGGCCGCGACAAGCGCCGGGCCGCAGTGTCCTCCTTCGGCTTCGGCGGCACCAACTTCCACATGGTCCTGGAGGAGCACGACACCGCCGGCGCCAAGGTGCTCGGCCCCGTCGCCCGCACCGGTCTCTGGCACGCGGCCGACCCCGAGGCCCTCGCCCGCCGCCTGGAGCAGGGCTCCGCACCCGACCCCCTCGGCTGGGTGCCGGTCGGCGACGCCCGGATCGGCATCGTGGCCCGCTCGGACGCGGAGTTCGACGAACTGCGCGCCACCGCGGTCGGGTTGCTGCGGGCCAAGTCCGGCGCCACCGCCTGGCAGCACCCCAAGGGGATCACCTACCGGCGCTCCGCGCTGCCCGCCGGGACGAAGGCCGCCGCGGTCTTCGCCGGCCAGGGCAGCCAGTACACCGGCATGGGCCGGCAGGCGGCGCTCGCCGTCCCGCCGGTACTCGCCGCGTACGACCGGGCCAACCGGTTCGCCACCGGCGCCGAGACCCTCGGCCGCGTCGTGTTCCCGCCGCCGGCCTTCGACGACGCGACGCGCAAGGCGCAGGAGGAGTCGCTGCGGCGCACCGAGTTCGCGCAGCCCGCGATCGGCGCGCTGTCCGCCGGCCAGTTCGCCTGGTTCCGTGAGCTCGGCTTCGCGCCCCAGGGCGTGATCGGCCACTCCTTCGGCGAGCTGACCGCGCTGTGGGCGGCGGGCGCGCTGGACGACGCCGGATTCGCCGAGCTGGCCCAGGCCCGCGGTCTCGCGATGGCCCCGCCCGCGAACGCCTCCGCCGACCACGACCCCGGCGCCATGGCCGCCGTACGCGGTGAGCTGAGCGCGGTGCAGGCCCTCGTCGCCGGCTACCGGGACGTGACCGTCTGCAACATCAACGCCCCCGGCCAGATCGTGGTCGGCGGGCCGACCGCCGAGATCGACCGCCTCGTCGCGGACGCTGCGAGCGGCACGATCCCCGCGAAGCGGCTCCCCGTATCCGCGGCCTTCCACACCCGGTTCGTCGCCCACGCCGCCGACGCCTTCCGCGCGGCCGTCGACCGCGTCGACCTGGCCGCGCCGCGCATACCCGTGTACGCGAACACGCCCGGCGCGTCCTACGGCGCCGACACGGTGGCGGGCCGACGCACCCTCGTCGACCAGCTGCTGCGGCCGGTGGCCTTCGCCGACCGCATCGAGGAGATGTACGCCGACGGCTTCCGGGTCTTCGTCGAGTTCGGCCCCAAGCGGGTGCTCTCGGATCTGGTGGACCGCGTCCTCGAAGGCCGCGAGGGCGTCGTGACCGTAGCCGTCGACGGCGGCCCCGCCAAGGACGGCGAGATCGCGCTCAAGCGCGCCGCGATCGAACTGGCCGTCCTCGGCCTCCCGATCTCGGGCATCGACGACCACACGGCCGCGGTGCCGGAGGTGCCGGCGGGCAAGGGCATGGCGATTCCGCTCCGCGGCATCAACTATGTGACGGCCGCGCGGCGTTCGGCGTACCAGGAGGCGCTGGCCGAGCCGGTGCGGGAGGTGCCGCCGACGGCTCAGCCGGCCGTGGCCCCGGCCGTCCCGGCCGAGGGTTCGGCCGATGGACTGAGCGAGGTCGTCCGCGAGGGGCTCGATCTGCAGGCCGAGATCCTCGACGCGCACGTAGAGACGATCCGCGAGGCGGTCAGCACGCTGGAACGGTCCGTTCGCTCCGGCACCCACCCCGACGCGAACGCCGCGCTGCGGCTCATCGAGCAGCACGGCGCGTCGATCACGTCGGCGCACGAACGCGCGACGCGACTCCTGATCGAGGCGCTGAGAGGGGAAGAGCAGCCGCCGAGCGAGCCGGAGGTCTCCGTCCCCGTCGTGGTGGTTCCTGCTCCTGCTCCGGCTCCTGCTGTAGAGGCTCCGGCTCCGGCTCCGGTTCCGGTTGCTGTGGATGTGGCGGTGTTGGGTGCGCTGCTTGAGGTGGTGGCGGAGAAGACGGGTTATCCGGTGGAGATGTTGGAGCCGGGTATGGATGTGGAGGC
>NZ_JBIVTH010000004.1:453875-509959 GCF_044756625.1 Streptomyces sp. NPDC091682
TCGATCAAGCGTGTTCAGATCATGGGTGCGTTGCAGGAGCGGTTCCCGGTGTCGGGTGAGGTGGATCCGGAGCGGATGGGTGAGCTGAGGACCCTTGATGACATCGCGGGGTTCTTGGCTTCGGCTTCCGGCGCGTCGGCTTCGGTCGCTCCAGTCCCTGCTCCGGCTCCTGCCGTAGAGGCTCCCCTCGTCGTCACGTACCCCGGGGCGAACGGCGTGGGACGTACCTTCGCGGCCGTACGGGAACTGCCGGCGCCCTGCCGTGTCGTAGGGGCCTACCCCGAGCGTCGTACCGCGCTCGTCATGGACGACGGGTCGACGCTGACCCGTCCGCTGGTCGCCGGGCTGCGGGCCGACGGCTGGCGGGTGGAGGTCGTCACGCTGCCGGGCGCCGCGTCCGCGGTGGAAGCCGACTCCGTACGGTCCCTCCGTACCTGGGAGGAGGACGAGCTCGCCGGGGTCATCACCGCCCAGCGGCTCGACCTGGTGGTGCAGGTGGCCGCCCTGGCCGGTCAGGAGTGGGCCGAGGCGGCCCGCCGCCTGGCGCACACCGTGCTCGTGGCCAAGCGGGCCCAGGCGTCGCTGAAGGCCGCGGCCGCGGCCGGCGGCAGGGCCGCGTTCGTCGCGGTGACCCAGCTGGACGGTGCGAACGGCTACCGCGGCAGCGGCGCCGGATCGGCCCTGCTGGGCGGCGTGAGCGGACTGGTCAAGACGCTGGCGATCGAGGTACCGGCGCTCTTCACCCGTACCGTCGACTTCGCCCCCGGCCTGGACGACCGCACCGTCGCGACGCGCTTCCTGGACGAGATCCACGACGTGTCCGTCGACACCGCCGACGTGGGCCACGACGCGGAAGGACGGCGTACCGTCGTCCCGTCCGCCGAGCCGCCCGCCGCCCACGTGGCAGCCGTCCCGGAGATCGGTGTACAGGACCTGCTCGTCGTCACCGGTGGCGCCCGCGGGATCACCGCGGACTGCCTGCAGGCGCTGGTGGAGGCCCGTCCCGCGGGTCTGCTGCTGCTCGGCCGCAGCCAGGTGACCGCCGAGCCCGAGTGGTCGGCGGGTCTCGAAGGGGCGGCGCTCAAGGGCGTCATCGTCAAGCGGATCGTCGCCGCGGGGGAGAAGCCCACCCCGCGCGGGGTCGAGGCGGTCTACCGCGAGGTGACCGGCAGCCGTGACGTGCGGGCCAACCTCGACCGGCTGCGGGCGACCGGCGCCACCGTCGAGTACGTCGTGGTCGACATCACCGACGCGGCCGCCGTCCGGACCGCCCTCGCCCCGTACGCCGCGCGCGTCACCGGTGTCGTGCACGGCGCGGGCGTCCTGGCCGACCGGCTGATCGCCGACAAGACGTCGGAGGAGATCCACCGGGTCCTCGGTACGAAGATCGTCGGCCTGGGCCACGTACTGGACGCGCTCCGCGGTACGGCCGCCCTGCGCCACCTGGTGTTCTTCTCCTCGGTCGCCGGATTCTTCGGCAACCGCGGCCAGTCGGACTACGCGGTGGCGAACGAGGCCCTCAACCGGATGGCGGTGCGCCTCAAGCACGAGCTTCCCTCGGCTCGCGTGACCTCCGTCAACTGGGGTGCGTGGGACGGCGGGATGGTCACCGACGACCTGCGCAGGATGTTCGCCTCGCGCGGTGTGGTGCTGGTGCCGGTGGCGACCGGTGCGGGCATGTTCGCCGAGCAGTTCACCGCGGCCCGCGGGCAGGACACGGTCATCGTCGCCGGCCCGCTGACACCGCTCTCCGCGCCCCCCGCGGCCGACGCGTCCGCCCCGGCGTCCCTGCTCGTCGACCGCACGCTCGCGGACATCGACGCCGATCCGGTGCTCGCCGACCACGCGATCGGCGGCAAGCGGGTGCTGCCCGCCACCGCCGCGCTGGGTGCGCTCGTCAACGCGGCGGAGCGGGTGACCGGCAAGCCGGTGACCGAGGTGACCGCGTTCAAGGTCTTTAAGGGCCTGGTGATGGACGCTGCCGAGGGCGAGGGCCCGACCGCCTCACGGCTGAGGCTGTTCATGGAGCCCGGACCGGCGGCCCGCCCCCAGTCGGTCGAGGTGCTGGCCTCGGCCGTGGACGATGCCGGTCAGAGCAGGCCGTCGTACGGGGCGGGCCTCGCCACCGACGAGCTCACCGCTCCGGCGGACCGTACGGACCTCGCCCGTGCCGCCCGAGAGGCGACCCGCACCGATGCGGGCCCGCTCTACCTGGACGGCACGCTCTTCCACGGACCCGCGCTGCGCGGGCTCCGCTCCGTGCTGGTCGCGGAGGAACGGCTGCTGCTGCTCGGCGCGCGGCTCGGTGACGGGCGGCCGGCGCGCGGCGCGTACCACGGGCGGTTCCTCAGCCCCGTACTGGCCGATCTGCTGCTCCAGTCCGCGCTCGTGTGGGTCCGGCGGTTCCGCAACCGGGCCTGCCTGCCGATGGAGGTCACCAGGGCCCGCTTCTACGCGGAGCTTCCCGTCGACCAGGACTTCCTGATCGCGGTGGAGAACGTGTCGGCCGGCCCGAGCGGCATCAGCTGCTCGATCACCGCGCTCGACCGCGAAGGCCGCGTGCTCCAGGTGCTGGACGGGGTCACGGTCGTGGAAGACCCGCAGCTGGAAGGCAAGTTCGGGCCGACCGTCGAGCGGACCGGCACCGCGACCGTCTCGGTCTGACGTCCGCCGGACCGGACCCGGCCCTTCCCCGGGCCCGGTCCGGGTCAGGCCCGGTCCGGGCCCGGCCCGGACGGACAACCGACCACCGAACCCCCGACTCCCGAACCGATCCATTCGGACACCCGGAGGCTGACCCAACCATGGGCAAGTACGCGATCGTCGGCCTGGCCTGCCTCTTTCCGGGGGCGGGGACACCCGACGACTACTGGCGCAACCTGATCGGCGGCGTGGACTCACGCACCGACGGGGACGATCGGATCTTCGGGCACGCCCCGCAGGTCCGGGAGACCGACCCGGAGGACAGGCACCGCATCTACTGCACGCGGGGCGGCTTCCTCAACGAGTACGACGAGGGTGCCGAAGGCTTCGATCCGAAGGGTTACCTCCTCCCTCCCGACTACCTGGCCGGCCTGGACCGCTCGTTCCACTGGGCGCTCCGGGTGGCCGGGGACGCACTGGCCGACGCGGGCCATCCCCCGACCGCGGGCGGCCGGCCAGGGCGGAGGACCGGGGTGGTGTTCGGGAACTACCCGTTCCCCACCCCGGCCTCCGGCCGGTTCGCCGGTGAACTCTGGGACTCCGCCGTGGCCCGCGGCCTCGCGGACGCCGGACTGCGCGTGCCCGACGAAGCGATCGCGTCCGGCGCGGCCGCCGCGGCCGCGCCCGGCGCGGTCACCGCCCACAACCTGTGGGCGGGCGGCATGCCGGCCCGCGTGGTGGCGGCCGCCCTGGGCCTGGACGGGCCGAGGTTCACCCTCGACGCGGCCTGCTCCTCCGCGCTGTACGCGCTGAAGCTGGCCTGCGCCCATCTGGAGACCGGGCGGGCCGATCTCATGCTCGCGGGCGGCGTCTGCGCGCCCGATCCGACCGTGATCCACCTGTCCTTCTCCGACCTGCGGGCCTATCCGCAGGACGGTTTCAGCCAGCCCTTCGACGCCCGCTCCCGAGGCATCGTCACCGGGCAGGGGGCCGCGATGATCGCGGTGAAGCGGCTCGCCGACGCACGGCGCGACGGCGACCGCATCCACGCCGTCATCGACGGGCTCGCCCTGACCAACGACGGCCCGGGCAAGCACCTCCTCGCGCCGAACGAGGCCGGGCAGCTGGCCGCGTACGACCTCGCCTACCGCGAGGCGGGCGTCGACCCGTCCGCGATCCAGTACCTGGAGTGCCACGCCACCGGCACTCCGCTCGGCGACAGCACCGAACTGGGCGGCGCCGAGGCGTTCTTCGGCCGCACCCCGCTGCTGGGGTCGGTCAAGGCCAACATCGGCCACCTGCTGACCGTGGCCGGCATGTCCAGCCTCCTCAAGGTCGTCCTGTCCCTGTCGCACGGCGTCATACCGCCGACGATCGGCGTGGAGCGGCCGCTGCCCGGAACGATCGCCGACCGGGTCGTACGCGAAGCCGTGGCCTGGCCGGACCCGGCTCCCGGCGCTCCCCGCCGCGCGGGTGTCTCCGCCTTCGGCTTCGGCGGTACGAACGCCCACGTCGTGCTGTCGGCGCCGGACGCCGCGTCCGCGGAGGCCGCCGCGGACGCCGGTGCCGAGGCCGTCGAGCCGCCGCCGCTCGCCGTGATCGGCATGGGCGCACACTTCGGCTCCTTCGCCACCCTCGACGAGTTCGAACGCGCGGGATACGAAGGGCTCGGCGCCGTACGCGACCTGCCCGAACAGCGCTGGCGCGGCTTCGAGACCGTCGAGAACGGCCCCCTGGACCGGGGCGGGCTGGGCGGTGACGCGGCCCCCCGCGCCGCCTACATCGAGGACTTCGAGGTCGACACCACCTCGTACCGCATCCCGCCCAAGGACCTCGACCACTTCAACCAGCAGCAGTTGCTGATGATGCGCGTCGCCGAGGAGGCGCTGCGCGATGCCGGATACGAGCGCAAGCGCCCGGGCGGCGGCGGGGCCGCAGGCTCCGGTCCGCGCCGGATCGGCGTGGTCATCGGCATGGAGATGGAACCCAGCGCGCACGGTCACGGCTCCCGCTACGAACTGGGCCGCAAACTCACCGAGTGGTGTGCGGCGGCGGGGGTCCAGCCCTCCCCGGAGCAGCTGGCGGACCTGACCCGTGCCGCGCGCGACGGAGTCCACGACTCCATCGAGCCCAACGAGGTCCTCAGCTACATCGGCAACATCATGGCCAGCCGGGTCTCCTCCCTGTGGAACCTGACCGGCCCGTCCTTCACGCTCTCCTCCGACAGTGCGGTCGGTGTCGAGGCCCTGGACGTCGCCCGGCTGCTGCTGCTCGACCCCACCATCGAGGCCGTCCTCGTCGGCGCGGTCGACCTGGCCGCCGGACCGGAGAACACCCTCGCCCGCGAACTCCTCGAACCGGGCGCCGTCCGGGACGGACTGAAGATCCTGGGAGAGGGCGCCGGCGCCGTCGTCGTCACCCGGCCGGACAGCGTGCCGCAGGGACTCAGGGTGTACGCCACGGTCGAGTCGATCGCCGTGCACCACGCGCCGGACGTCACCCCGGGCGTCCGCGCCGAACTCGTGGAACGCGCCGCCGAGGACGCGCTCGCCGCGGCCGGACTCGGCCCGTCGGACGTCGAACTGGTCGAGGCCGCCGGCGGAGCGCGGGCGGCCGAGATCGATGGTCTCGCCCGCGTCTGGACCGCCGGGCGGGCGGGCGGGGAGCTGCACACCGCGCTGTCCTCGGTCCGGTCGGCCGTCGGCGACACGGGCTGTGCCTCCGGGCTCGCCGGGCTCATCCGGGCCGTGCTCTGCCTGCACCACGGGTACTTCCCGGTGGCCTCGGACGGGATCGCGGCGGACGGCACCGACGGCTCGGCCTTCTTCCTGGCCGCCGACTCCCGGCCCTGGCTGCGCGCCCACCGTGACGGCCGGCGTGCCGCCTCCGTCAGCGTCATCGGCACGGCGGGCAGCCACGCCCACCTCGTGCTCACCGGCCGCCAGGTCCGCGGCGAGATCACCGAGGCCGACTGGACCCGGTCCGGCGGGGGAGTGGTCGTACCGGTCGCCGCGGACGACTTCGACGGACTGCTGCGACGGCTGGGCGAACTGCGTTCCGCGGTCGCCGCCGACGGCGCCGGGACCGAGGACTGGTCGGCGGAGTTCACGGACCGGCCGGCGAAGCTCAAGGCCGTGCTCGTCGCCGACGACCCGGCCGGGCTCGTCCGGCAGATCGACCAGGCGCTGAAGGACCTGCCCGGCGTGTGGGAGTCCGGTGGCGAGTGGTCCTCCCCGTCCGGCAGCTGCTTCACCGCGCGGCCGCTCGGCCCCGACGCCAAGGTCACCCTGGTCTTCCCCGGTGCGTTCAACTCCTATCTGGGACTGGGACGCGCCATGTTCCGGGCCTTCCCCGGGCTGCTTCCGCGCTTCGAGGCCCAGGCCGAACTCCCCGCCGAACTGTTGCGCAGCGCGGCGCTCTACCCCCGTTCGCGAGGACCGCTGGGGAGGCGCGAGCTGATGCGGCTCGACGGCGAACTCGTCGAGGACATCCCGCTGATGCTCGCGGCGGGCACGAGCTACGCCCTGCTCTCCACCGACCTGGTGCGGGAGGTGCTGGGAGTCCCGGTGCACGGCGCGTTCGGCTACAGCCTGGGCGAGAGCAGCATGCTCTTCGCCACCGGCGGCTGGGTCAAGAGCGCACGCGGCGACGAGAAGATCAGCGCCTCGCCGCTCTTCGGCGACATGCTGCGCGGACCCAAGCGCACGGTGCGCGAGCTGTGGGGCCTGGGCGACGGGGTCCCCGACGCGGAGGTGTGGGCCACCCATGTGCTGCTCGCGCCGGCCGAGGACGTACGGGCGGCCCTGCGGCGCTACGACCGGGTGTTCCTCACCCACGTCAACACACCCCAGGAGACCGTCGTCGCGGGCGATCCGCGGCAGTGCCGCGACCTGATCGCCGAGCTCGAGTGCCGCAGCGCCCGCTCACCCGCCAACCACGTCATGCACTGCCCCGTGGTGGACGGGGTCCTGACCGAACTCGCCGACCTCAACCGCTACCCGACCGGCGACGTGGGGGACCTGGTCCTCTACAGCAGCCGGCACTACGAGCCCGTGACGGACTTCGACGCGGACGCGGTGGCCGAGAACATCGCGGTGACCCTGCGCGAGACGGTGGACTTCCCGCGGCTGGTGCGGCGTGCGTACGATGACGGCTACCGCTGCTTCATCGAGGTCGGCCCCAGCAGCACGTGCTCGCGGTGGATCCACGAGACCCTGGCCGGCGAACCGCACCTGTCGGTGTCCGTCGACCGGCGGGGCGCACGGGGGGCGTCCGACATCGCCCGCCTGGCCGCCCGACTCGCCGCCCACGGCATCCCCGTCGACCTCGGCGCCTTCGCCCCCCTCCCGCACGGCCGTACACGCCCGTCGCCGGGCCTGCGGCGCTTCCCGACGGGCGGCGCCCCGGTCCCGCCCCTGGTGACGGCGGCCGCGGCCCCGACCGTAGAGGTCCTGCCGAACGCTCCGGCGCGGCCGGCCGGACCCGTCACCCCGCCCGCACCCCTGTTCGTGGCGCCGGCCGTACTCCAGCCCGTGGCGTCGGCGGCATCTCTGCCCGTGGCGCCGGCCGTACTCCAGTCCGTGGCGCCGGCCGCGCCCCTGACCGGCTCCGGCGTGTCGAATGCCGGGCCCGCCGCCCCTCCCCGTACCGCCCCGATCACCCCGGCCGCACCCGTCGTCTCCGCCACCCCTGCAGCCCTGCCCGCCCGCCCCACCGCGCCGGTCGCGGTGCTCGTGGGCGGCGTCAATGCCGATCCGGTGCCTGCCCAAGGCCCCGAAACCACCACGGAATGGGACACCGCGATGCCTACCCAACCCTCCGCGCAGCCGCCGGCGCCAGCCCTGGCTTTGGAACGGGAGCCCATCACGATGATCCCGGCCGCCGGTGCCGTGGCACCGCCGGACGGGCCGCCCGCGATCACCCCCGACACGCCGCCCAGGACCGCGGTCTCCGGCGCGCCCCTGCCCGTGCCACCGGTCGCCAAGAGCCCGGCGCGCGCGAGCGACGAGACCACCGCCGTACTGGTGCGCGGACTCCGCAGCGAGATGCTGGAGGCGCACGGCGAGGTGCTCGCGGCCCAGCGCGAGCTGCGTGACGAGCTCGTCGCCCTGCTCACCACCGGGGACCACCCGACGCCCCGCCCGCCCAAGCCCGAGGGCGTCGTCTGGGACGAGCACGATCTGCTGGAGTTCGCGACCGGCAAGATCGGCAATGTCTTCGGCCCCCGCTTCGCGGAGATCGACGGCTACCGCCGCCGCGTCCGCCTGCCCGCCCCGCCCTACCACTTCGCGACCCGGGTCACCGCCCTGGAGGCCGAACCGGGAGAGTTCAAGCCCTCCTTCATCCGTACCGAGTACGACGTGCCGGTGGACGCCTGGTACGCGGTCGACGGACAGGTCCCCCCGGCCGTCACCATCGAGGCCGGCCAGTGCGACCTGCTGCTGATCAGCTACCTCGGCGCCGACTTCACCAACCGCGGCGACCGGGTGTACCGCCTGCTCGACAGCAGCCTCAGCTTCGTCGGCGACCTGCCCCGTGTCGGCCAGACCCTGCGCTACGACATCTGGATCGACCAGTTCGTGCAGCAGGGCGACACCCTCCTCTTCTTCTTCCACTACGACTGCTACGCCGACGGCGAGCTGATCCTCAAGCTCAACAACGCCTGCGCCGGCTTCTTCACCGACGAGGAGCTGGAGAGCTCCCTCGGCATCCTCCAGGCGAAGGTCAGGCCGCCGGTCGGCGACGGCACGTTCTCCGGTTCCAGTGCGTTCAAGCCGCTGGCCCGCACCGACCGCACCGCACTGGGCGCCGTCGACCTGGCGCAGCTCGCCGAGGGCCGGATCGCCGAGGTGTTCGGCCCCGGGCACCGTCAGCCCGCCGGCTGCAACACCTCGCTGAGGCTACCGAGCGAGCGGCTGCGCATGGCCGACGAGGTCACGGTCCTCGACCGCAAGGGCGGCCCGGCCGGTCTGGGCCGCATCGAGGCCGTGAAGCACCTCGTGCCGGACGGCTGGTACTTCACCAGCCACTTCCCGGACGACCCGGTCCTGGCCGGCTCGCTCGTCGCGGAGGGTGCCGTACAACTGCTGGAGGTGTACGCCCTCTCCCTCGGCCTGCACCTGTCCTTCCCCGACGCCCGTTTCCAGCCCGTTCCCGGTCTGTCGACGGAGGTCAAGGTCCGCGGTCAGATCACCCCGGACACCGAGAAGATCGAGTACCGCGTCGACATCACCTCGCTCACCCTGGTGCCGCGTCCGGCGATCACCGCCGACGTGGTCGTCCTGCGGGACGGCAAGGCGTCCATCAGCGTCACGGGCCTCGGCATCCGGCTGGTGGAGAAGCCGGGCACCCCGTTCCGCCCGGAGACGGGCGGCAAGGTGCCGCACTTCCTCGGCCGCCTGAGCCCGGCCACCGGGCAGCCGGCGCTGCTCAGCGAGTTCCACATGGCGCACGCGGCCAAGGGCGACCTGGCCACGGCGATGGGACCCGAGTTCGAGATCTACGCCAACAGCCGCGCCCCGTACATCCCCAACGGCGACTTCCTCTTCGTCGACCGGGTCATGGCCCTCGAAGGCACCCGGGGCGTCCTCAAGCGCGGGGCCGTCATGGTCACCGAGTACGACTCCCCGGACGACGCCTGGTACTACGACCACAACGGGCACCCGCACATGCCCAACTGCGTCTACATGGAGTCCAGCCTCCAGGCGGCCATCCTGCTCGGCTACTACCTGGGCGCCACGCTGCCCTTCCCCGACGAGCAGTTCAGCATCCGCAACCTCGACGGGCGCGCCACCCTGGTCAAGGACGTCGACCTGCGCGGCAAGACCATCCAGCACCGGTCGACCCTGCTGTCCAGCGACCAGATGCCGGGCTCCATCCTGCAGAACTACAGCTACGAGCTCTCCGCGGACGGAGAGGTCTTCTACACGGGCGAGTCGCTGTTCGGCTACTTCAGTGCGAAGGCCCTGGAGAACCAGGTCGGCCTGGACAAGGGCAAGCACGTGGCGCCCTGGCTCGACCGGCACGCCCCGCGCCCCGCGGACGTCCGCCGCGTCGACGTCGCCGCCTACCGGGCCGCCGAGGCCTCCCGGCCGGTGCCCCGCCTCGGCGCGGGCCACCTCGACCTGGTCGAGTGGGTCGACGTCGTGCCCACCGGCGGCGACCACGGCCGCGGCTACCTGCGCGGGCACCGCTCCATCCGCCCCGACGACTGGTACTTCTCCTGCCACTTCCACCGCGACCCGGTGATGCCCGGTTCGCTCGGCGTCGAGGCCCTGCTCCAGGGCCTGCAGGTGTACGCCGTGGAAACCGGCCTCACGGACGGTCTGGTCAACCCGCGCTTCGCCCTCCTCTCCGGTGCCGAGACGACCTGGTCGTACCGCGGCCAGATCCTGCGCGACGACCCCGACATGGAGTTCGACGTGCACATCAAGGAGGTGCGCCGCGAACCGGGCCGGATCCAGCTGCTCGGCGACGCGAGCGTCTGGAAGTCCACCCTGCGGATCTACCAGCTCGGTGGCATCGGCATCGAGATCCACCACGACCAGGTCTGATCCCGCGCACGACCGACAGGAGACGCAGCATGACCACCGATCAGTACCGCCCGCGGTGGACCGGGCGGGGAGAGCCGGCCGTCGGCGACACCGGGGTGTACGAGACCCTGATCCGCCTCGACGAGCCCGTCTACATCGTGCGCGGGCCGTACGGCCTGGGCGCGGCCGCCGGCGGTGAGGTCACCTCCGGCGGCCGTCACGAGATCGTCGCCGCCGTGCCGCCGCTCGGACCCGAACGGCTCGGCAGCGCCGCCTTCCTCGCCGCGCACGGCCTCAAGCAGGCGTACATGAGCGGCGCCATGGCCAACGGCATCGCCTCCGCCGACATGGTCGTCGCCATGGCACGCGCGGGCTTCCTCGCCTCGTACGGCGCGGCCGGACTGCTCCCCGAGGCGGTGGAGAAGGCCCTGATCCGCTTCCGCGACGAGATCCCCGGCCTCGGCTACGCCTGCAACCTCATCCACAGCCCGAGCGAGGACCGGCTGGAGCGCACTTCCGTCGACCTCTTCCTGGCGTACGGCGTGCCCTGCGTGGAGGCGTCCGCCTTCCTCAAGCTGACCCCCCACCTGGTCCGCTACCGGCTCGCCGGTCTGCGCACCGGCGGCCCGCACGGAGTCGTCGCCGCCAACCGGGTCATCGCCAAGATCTCCCGTACCGAGACGGCCGAACTCTTCATGCGGCCCGCACCGGAGGCCATGGTGCGGGCGCTGCTCGCGGACGGCCTCATCACCGAGGAGCAGGCCCGCCTCGCGCCCCGGGTCCCGCTCGCCGACGACATCACCGTCGAGGCGGACTCGGGGGGCCACACCGATCGCAGGCCGCTCCCCGCCCTGCTTCCCGTCATCATGCGGCAGCGCGACGCGATCATGCAGGAGGCCGGCTACCCCGAGCGCATCCGGATCGGAGCCGCCGGCGGCATCGGGACCCCGGACGCCGCGGCCGCCGCGTTCGCCATGGGAGCCGACTACATCGTGACCGGCTCGATCAACCAGTCGTGCCTGGAAGCCGGCACCTCCCCGCGGGTCAAGGAGATGCTCGCCCAGGCCGGCATCGCCGACTGCGAGATGGCCCCCGCGGCCGACATGTTCGAGATGGGTGTCGAACTGCAGGTGCTCAAGCGCGGCACGTTCTTCCCCATGCGCGCCAAGCAGCTGTACGAGCTCTACCGCACGTACGACGGCATCGAGGCGCTCCCGGACGACGTGCGCGCGCGGGTCGAGCAGCAGATCTTCCGGCGGCCGCTGGAGAGCGTCTGGGAGGAGACCGCCGAGTACTTCCGGCGCCGTGACCCGGCCCAGCTCGCCCGGGCGGAGGGCCATCCCAAGCGGCGGGCGGCGCTCGTCTTCCGCTGGTACCTGGGGATGGCGTCGCGCTGGGCGAAGACCGGTGAGGCGGACCGTGCGGTCGACTACCAGATCTGGTGCGGACCGGCGATGGGCAGCTTCAACGCGTGGGTGCGCGGGACGTACCTGGCCGCGCCCGAGCACCGCAGGGTCGCGGACGTGGGCCGGCAGATCATGACGGGTGCGGCGTTCCACCAGCGGCTCGCCATGCTGCGGGCGGCCGGCATCGCCTTCCCCGCGGGCATCGCCACCCGACCGTCGCCGGAGGACTCCACGTCCTACGACTCCGCCGTCGGGGTGGGGCAGTGACCACGGTGTTCCCGCCCGCCGCGGCTGACGTGGCTGACGCGCCCGTGGCTGACGTGCCCTTCGCCGAGGCGGAGCGGCTGGACCGGCTGCTCGGCGACCCCTGGGTGACGGACAACCCGTTCGGCTTCGCGGCCGGCGCGGCCCGCGACGCGGCGCAGGAGTACCCGGCGGCGGCCGAGGCGCGGCTGCGCGCGGAGGGCTTCCACCTGTGCCACCTCCCCGCGGCGCTCAGTGGAAACCTGCGCTCCTTCGAGGACACCCAGATCCTGGTCCGCGCCTGTGCCCGCCGCGACGTCAACGTCATGCCCGCGACCATGTTCAGCATCTCGGCCCTCATGACTGTCCTCGCCGCAGGTACGGAGGCCCAGCACCAGGTGGTCGCCGGTTGGCTGCGCGAGGGGCGCACGATCGCCTTCGGGCTGTCCGAGGAACAGGCCGGCAGCGACGTGCTCGCCAACAGCTGCCGGCTGACCGGCGAGGGAGCGTTGCACGGCACCAAATGGCTGGTCGGGCGCGGGAGTTCCGCCTCCGCCGCCGTGATCGTGGCCCGCACCGCGGAGCGGGGTGCGGGCGCGTTCACCGCGGTCCTGCTGGGGCCGCGGGAGCTCGCCGACCCCCGGGTGCGGCGGCTGCCGCCGCAGCGCACCACCGGGATGCGCGGCATTGACTTTGCCGACCTGGAGTTCGACGGGCTCGTCGTGGCGCCGGACGCCGTCGTCGGCGAGGTCGGCAGCGGCCTGGCGGGTGCGCTACGGGCCCAGCAGATCGTCCGGCTGATGAGCACGGCGGGCTGCCTGGCCACCGCCGACACGGCGCTGCGCACGGCGCTCCGGTTCGCCCGTGAGCACCGTACGGGCGGCGAGCGGGTCGCGGACACTCCGTACGGCTCGCGCGAACTCGCCCTGGCCGCCGCCGAACTGATCGCCACCGACCTCACCGTGCTGGCCGCCGCACGCCAGGTGCACGTCGCCCCCGGCGCGTTCGGTCTGGCGTCCTCCGTCGTCAAGCACGTCGCCACCCGTCTCACCGCCGCCTGCGCCACCCGCTCGCGCGCCCTGGTTGGCGCCCGCGCGGTGCTGCGGGACGGTCCGGGCGCGGTGCTCGACAAGGCGGTGCGGGACAACGCGATGGTCGCGGTCATCGACACGAGCGTCCTCGGCAACCTGCGCGCCCTCGCGATGCACCTCCCGGCCTACGCAACCGTGTTCGCGGACGACCCGACCGACGACACGGCCCGGGAGGCCCCCGACCCGGCCCCGGAGCGGGAGCGGCGGCTGCGCGCCGTGTTCGCCCTGGGCGACCAGGAGCTGCTGCCCGAGCTCCGGCCCGCCGCCCTCGACCTCGGCGTACGGCCGAAGGACGAGGTCCTGCTCGGGTTCGCCGCGCACGCCGGCGCGATCACCGCCGAGCTGTCCGGCCGGGGCGAGGCCCGGGCCGCGGAGCTGGTCGCCGAGGTGCGGGCGGCACTGGCTGCGGTGGTCCGTGACGCGGCCGACGCGCAGCGCGACCGCGCCCGGTCGGCGAAGGTCTCCCCGGAACCGCTGGACCTGGCCGATCGCCTCTGCGTGCTCTACGCGGCGGCCTCCGCCGCTCTGGCCTGGTGGTACCACCGCGACCGGGCCGGCCTCTACGGCGGCGCCGCCCCCGGCGACACCGGGTGGCTCACCGCCGTACTCGCGCTGCTGACCGCCCTCGCCGACGGACGGGACCCGCGCACCGCGGCGTACCGGGATCTCGCTCCGGCGGGTCGGCTGGTCACCGAACTCGACGCGAAACAAAGGCTGTTCACCGCCCTCCCGGTGCGGCTGAGCGACTCCGGCGAGCAGACGGAGAACGACAGGAACGACAGGAACGACAGGAACGACGAGAACGAGGAGGTCGAGGAGCGATGACCGATCTGCCGGCCCTCATGGCCGAGCTGGAGCGCCACCTGGGCGACCCGCACGACCCGGACGGGCCCATGCCGTACAGCCGCGTCCTCGACCTGGACGAACGGGAGGAGTACCCGCACGAGTTCGTCGATCTGCTCGCCTCCTGGGGCCTGTACGACTGGATCGTGCCCGCCGAGAACGGGGGGCGGGCCGTGGACGTGCAGGACGGCTTCAACCTGTACCGGCTGGTCGCCCGCCGCGACCCCACGGCCGCCACGGCCATGGTCCTCACCAGTCTCAGCTACATGCCGGTGTGGGTCGCCGGCACCCCCGAGCAGCGGCAGCACTTCGCCGACGTGATCAGGGGCGGCGGCAAGCTGGCCTGGGGCCTGTCCGAGCGGCGGCACGGCAGCGACGTCCTCGCCAACGACACCACCGCCCGGCGGACCGAGGGCGGCTGGCTGCTGGACGGCGAGAAGTGGACGATCGGCAACGCCACCGTCGCCGATGTCGTCATGGTCTTCGCCCGTACGTCGGACAAGGGGGGACCCGGCGGCTATTCGATCTTCGCCGTCGAGAAGTCCGCGGTCCCCGCCGAGCAGCTCGAGCACCTGCCCGACGAGCCCTTGCACGGCCTGCGCGGGCTGGACATGAGCGGAGTACGGCTGCGGAACTGCTTCGTGTCCGACAGCGCGCTCGTCGGTCGGGCCGGGCAGGGGCTGGAAACGGCGCTCAAGAGCAGCCAGCTGGCCCGTGTGGCGATCGCGAGCATCGCGATGAGCTGCGTGGACACCGCGCTGCGCACCACCCTCGACTTCGCTACCCAGCGGATGATCTTTGGCGGTGCGGTTTCCGAGGTGCCCTACTCCCAGCGACAGCTCGTGGAGAGCTACGCGGACCTGCTGGTCGCCGACGCGCTCACCACCGGCGCCGTGCGCAGCCTCCAGCTGAGCCCGGACCAGGCCAGCATCTGGTCGTCGGTGGTGAAGTACTTCGTCCCCACCTTCCTGGAGGAGACGCTCGGCCGGCTCGCCATCGTGCTCGGCGCCCGTTACTACCTGCGCTCGCACCCCCGGCACGGGATCTTCCAGAAGGTGCTGCGGGACTTCGCCATCTCCAACTTCGCCGACGGCAACACCGTGGTGAACCTGAAGAACATCGCGCTGCAACTGGACAAGCTGCTGGCCAACGCGATCGGTCAGGATCCGGCGCTGGTGGCCGGCGCGGTGGCGAGGACCGGAACGCTCTTCGACCCGGCCCATCCCATGAAGCCCTATCGGCCCGCCGAGCAACAGCTGTTCAGTCGGGGCGTGGACGACCCGGTGCTCGCCCTGCGCTCCGCCGTCGACGAACTGCACCGGGCCGCGGCGGCGGCCACCGCGAGCGACGCGTCGCGCCTGGCCGCGGCGGCGGACACGGCGGGGGCGATCGTCGACGAACTGGACCGCATCGCCGAGGAGCACCGCAAACTCGTCTCCGACCTCGGCAAGGGAGTCGGACAGTCGTCCGAGCTGTACGACCTGGCCAAGCAGTACACCGTCGTCTCGGCGGCGGCCGCCGTCGTTCACCTCCACCTGCGCGGCCACGACAGCATCGATCCGGGGCTGCGCTCGCCCGCGGTCCTGCTGGTCTGCCTGGAGCGGCTGCTCAAGCGCTTCCACCCCACCCGGCGGGTCACCGGTCCGCAGGAGGTCGCCGAGGTCGCCGACGTGCTGTTCTCCGCGCACCGCGAGGGCCGGCTCTTCTCGTTCCGGTCCTTCCCCGTCAACTGGTAGATCCAGGAAGGAGACCGATCCCATGGACAGCGCGGCCCCGTTTGCCGACCCGCTCGCCGACACGGCCGAGGTCTGGCTGCTCGCCGAGGAGGACGTGGACAGGTTCGCCGAGGCGACGGGCGGCGTCGCGATGCTGACGGACGAGGAGCGGGCCCGGCACGACCGGCTCCTGTTCGCCGCCGCCCGGCGGCGCTTCCTCGGCGCCCGGCTGCTCTCCCGGCAGGTCCTGTCCCGCTACGCCGACGTGCCGCCGGACTCCTGGCGGTTCCGGGCCGGCATGTACGGCCGTCCCGAGGTCGAGGGGTGCGCCTGGGGGCTCGACTTCAACATCACCCACACCAACGGCCTGATCGCCGCCATCGTGGTCCGCGGGCGGACCGCCGGCGTGGACGCCGAGGTCACCCCGGCCAACCCCGAGGCGATGCAGTTCGCGCCGAAGGTGTTCACCCCGCTGGAGAACGAGGTGCTCCGCCGCAACCGGGAGGACCAGCGCGGGCACGCCTTCGCCGATTCGTGGGTGGCCAAGGAGGCGTACACGAAGGCCACCGGTATGGGCATGTGCCGGGGCTTCGACGCCTTTTCCGTGCACCGGCTGCGCGACGGGGGCCTGGCCGTCGTCGACGAGGACATCCCCGAGACGGAGCGGGACCTGTGGCAGGTGCAGGTCCTCCAGGTGTGGGACCGGTTCGCGCTCGGCGTGGCCATCCGGGCCGACCGGAGCGACACGGGGCCGTTGCCGGTCCGGCTGCGCTCGGCCATCGCGGAACTCCTGCCGGACGGGGCGGACGGGGCGCACTCGTGACCGGCGCCGCGGCGGCGGGCCGCCGCTGTCCACCTGTGGCCGGTCCGCTAGCTGACGGCCGATCCCGCTTGCTGCGCCGGTCCCCCAGCGGATTCCATGGATTCCACCCCGCCCAAGGCACCCGGAATCGTCGAAGAGCCCCCCACGAAGGGAATTCTCATGTCACGTAAAGGGAACGCGGAACTGCTGGCGGGGTGCGCGCGCGGAGAGCAGGCCTGCTGGGACGAAATGGTGGAACGATTCGGCAGACTGGTCTGGTCCGTCGTGCGAAGCCATCGAATGAACGACGTGGACGCCGAGGACGTACGCCAGCTGACCTGGCTGCGACTCGTACAGAACGTCGACCGCATTCGCGACCCCGAACGCATCGCCGACTGGCTCGCCACCGTCGCCCGCCGGGAATCCCTCAAGGTCCTCGCGCGGAGGAAGCGCCTGGTCATGGTCGGTGACAGCGAGACCCTCGACGGGCTCTCCGGCCACAGCGAGAGCCCCGAGCAGATCACCCTGCGCGCCCAGCGCAGGGAGGAGACGCTGCGGGCCATCGACACGCTCTCCGAGCAGTGCCGCGGCGTCCTGATGCTGGCGCTCGCGGATCCGCCGGCCTCGTACGACGAGATCTCCACCGCCCTGTCCATGTCCGTCGGCTCGGTGGGTCCCATCCGCACCCGCTGCCTGCGCCGGCTGCACCGCGTCCTCGCCGCCGCCGACGCGGGTGAACGCCTCCCGCAGGAGGCCCTCCGTGCTCGCTGCCGCCCCGACCGGGTACGTCCGGACGTGTCCGGTCCGCGGCGCTTGGAGGCTCTGGTGGGGGGAGGCCCCGAAGCGTCGGCCGGGCAGGCCAGACAGGAGTGATGAGCATGTCCCACTACGACGTGAACGAACTGGTGCGGTCCATCGTCATCGACACGCTGGGAATTCCCACCGACCTGTACCACGAGGACCTGGTCTTCTCCGCCGATCTCGGACTGGAATCCCTGGATCTCCTCGACATCTTCTTCCGTATCGAATGCAGTGCCCCGGTCGTCCTCTCGGTCGAGAAATGCGGACGGTATCTCCAAGGAGAGGTTCCCGACGCGGAGTTCTGCGACGCCCGCGGAATCATCAGCGGGCGCGGACTCTCACGGCTCAACACCGTCATGCCCCAGCTCGACGCCGACCGCTGGGCGGGAAAGCTGACCCTCGACCGCATGCTCGCCGAGCTGTCCGTCGGAAATCTCATCTCGATGGTCGAGAACCTGCTCGCCGAAGGGCAGGCCGCCCATGCCTGAGCACGACAACGGCGTCGTCAGGGTGGGCAGCTACAGCGTCGACAAGGACACCGTCGAGCGGCTGATCGCTTGGCACGGCTCCGAGGCGCTGCGGCTCCCCGCCGGAGACGGCTCGGCCGTCCGCTGGGCGCTGCGCCAGGCCACGCTGCGTGCCCTGGCCGCGCCACCGCGGGTCGCCTGCCAGTGGCGCGACGTCGACCTGCTCGGCACCGGTGAAGGCCCCTGGACCCTGGTGTTCCGGGGTGAGGTGGCCGAGTACGCGGAGACCGTCCTGCACGGCGACGTCTCCCTCTCGGTGACCACGGGAGCCTCCCGGATCACCGCCCACGCCGTCCTGACCCGCGCCGGCACCACCCGTCCCTCCCCCCGAGACCCCTCCCCCCGAGGCCCCTTCCCCCGAGGCCCCCTCCCCCGAGAAACTGAGGTACTCAGGTGAGCACCGTCACCGAAGCCGGACTGCTGACGAGCCGCGAGATCATCACCGGTGAGGAGCTGGGCAGTGTCCCGCTCGCCTCCGCCGGTGCCGTGCTGTCGGCGGCCCGCCGGGCGGCCGCGGCGCAACCGGAGTGGGCCGCGCGGACCGCCGCCGAACGCGCCGCGATCCTGGGCCGCGCCGCCGACCTGCTGCTGGAGCGGGCCCAGGAGGCCCAGGACCTGCTGGTCCGCGAAGGCGGCTCCATCACAGGCAAGGCCTTCTACGAGGTCCACGCGGGCGCCGCCGAGCTGCGCCACGCCGCCGAACTGGCCACCGCCCCCGAGGTGCCGCACGGCCCCGGCTCCGACCCGGGCCGCGACAGCGAGGTACGGCGCGTACCGCTGGGCGTCGTCGGGGTGATCGTGCCCTGGAACTTCCCGCTGCTGCTCGGCATGCGCTCGGTCGCCCCCGCCCTCGCGCTGGGCAACACCGTCCTGCTCAAGCCCGATCCGCACACCCCGCTGAGCGGCGGCCGCCTCTTCGCCGAGGTGCTGGCCGAGGCCGGGCTGCCCAAGGGCGTCCTGGAAGTGGTCCACGGCGACGCGGAGGCGGGCGCCGCGCTCGTCCAGTCGCCGGACGTGGCCATGGTGTCCTTTACCGGATCCACCGAGGTGGGCCGGGAGATCGGCGCCACTGCGGGACGGCTGCTCAAGCGCGTGGTGTTGGAACTGGGCGGGCAGAACGCCTTCGTCGTCCTGCCCGACGCCGACGTCGAAGCGGCGGCCTCCGCCGGCTCCTGGGGCTCCTTCCTGCACCAGGGCCAGATCTGCATGGCCGCCCGCCGCCACCTCGTCCACGAGGACGTGGCCGAGAGCTACACGGAAGCCCTCACCCGCCGCGCCGCGGCGCTGCGCATCGGCGACCCCTACCGTACGGACGCCCAGATCGGGCCGATCATCGACCAGGGGCAGCTCACCCGGATCGCCGCCGCCGTCGAGGACGCCGTCGCCCAAGGCGCACGCCTGGTCACCGGCGGGCGGGTGCAGGGGCAGTACTTCCCCCCGACGGTCCTGGCCGACGTGACGCCGAAGATGTCCATCTTCCACAACGAGGTCTTCGGCCCCGTGGCCACCATCACCTCCTTCGCCGACGAGGAGGAGGCCGTCGGGCTCGCCAACACCTCCGACTACGGGCTCACCGCCGCCGTCTACACCGCCGACACCGACCGCGGCCGGGCCCTCGCGGCCCGACTGCGCTGCGGGGTGGTCCACGTGGGTGACCAGACGGTCAACCACGACCCCCAGCTGCCCTTCGGCGGCATCGGGGCCTCCGGCAACGCCTCCGGCTTCGGCGGCCGGGCCGCGCTCGACGCCTTCACCCGCTGGCACACCCTCACCACCAGTACCCCGGCGCGCACTTACCCCTTCTGAGAGGAAACCATGGACCTCAAGGTCGTCAAAGAGCCGCGCATCGCCGCGCCTCCCGAGGGCACGGTGGTGCTGCTGATCGGCACCCGGATCAACAAGTTCTGGATGGTGCACCGCTGGGTGCCCGTCATCGCCTCGATGATCCCGATGCTGATCGAGCTGAAGAAGAACAAGGACCACGGATTCCTCTACTCGCGCGCCTGGTTCAACCGGACCGTGATCATGCTCCAGTACTGGCGCAGCATGGACGATCTGATGCGCTACTCGCACAACACCACCGGCAAGCACCGTTCGATGTGGGCCTGGTTCAATCGTGCGGTCAGGAACGACGGCGCCGTCGGCATCTTCCACGAGGCCTACATAGTCGACCCCGAGCGCATGCACTCGGTCTACCGGAACATCCCCCTGTTCGGCATCGCCGCGGCCACCGAATCCGTCCCGCAGCGGGTTCGTCCCCCCGTGCCGGGCGGCAAAGCCGCCAAGAAGGCGTGAGGCCGCCGTGACCCGGCCACGGGGGCACCCGGAATGCCAGTTCCATCTGCTGCGCGCCCCGTCGGAGTTCGAGGTCCCCGGGCCCGGCCTGCACACCACCGTCCCGATGCACCGGAAGGTCTTCGACCACCCCCGGTTCCACCGGGGCGACATCGCGACCGACTTCCCCGAGCGACACCTCGCGCTGTGAGCACGGCCCCGGAACACGACACCGTCATGTCCGAAGGCCCGCTCACCCCCCAGGACGTCCGCGTCTACCGCCAGCTCCTGGAGGTGTCACCGGACGCGGACGAGGGAGCCGAGCAGCTCGGCCTCTCGCCGGCGCAATTCGCAGAGTCCGTCGGCCGGCTCACTGCCCGGCGGCTGCTGCGCCCGGACGGGCCGTACCGCCACGAAGCCCTCTCCCCGGGGCTCGCCGCGATCTCGCTGACCGCCGCGTCCCACGTCCAGGTGCACGAGCTGATGCGCCGGATCGACACCACGCGCCGCGAGCTGGGCCCGCTGGGACCGTTGTACGAGCGCCATCTGCGCCGGGAGCTGGAGGGCAGCGCGACCGAACTGCTCACCGACGGCGAGGCCGTGCGCCACCGGCTCGCCGAGCTCTCGGCACAGGTACGGCACAGCGTCCTCACGGTGCACCCCACCCTGGGCAGCCCGGAGACGCTGCGCGCCGCCCGGGAGCTCGACCGTGACCTCCTCGACCGCGGTGTGCGGTACCGGACGGTGGTACCGCACACCGCCCGCCGGCAGCGGGAGGCGCTACATCACATGACGCTCCTCGGCGGCCTCGGCGCCCAGGTGCGCACCGCCGCGGTGATACCCGGGCGGCTGATCCTCCTCGACGAGGACATCGCGGTCGTCCCCACCGGGACGGGCGGAGCGGCCGTGCTCCGCGATCCGACCGTGGTCACCTTCCTCACCGTGATCTTCGACCACATCTGGGAACACGCGCGTCCGGTCACCGTGAACGGCGAGGGCGACGAGGTTCTCGAGGATGTGGAAATGGCCGTCCTGCGGCATCTGGAGCGCGGCAGGTCCGACGACTTCATCGCGCGCAAGCTCGCCGTCTCCACCCGCACGGTGCGCCGCTATCTGGCCGGACTGTGCGAGAAGCTCCAGGTCGAGACCCGGTTCCAACTCGGCGTGGCGGCGGCCCGACTCGACCTTCTCGGCGACGAGCAGGAGCTGGACGACCAAGGATAGAAATTCCTGATCGGGGGCATCGGGAATCCCCGTCGGCACGGCTGGACCGGGCCGCGGGGCGGCGTGGATAGTTTCCACGACTGATCGCTTGCATACCCCCGGGGGGCCCGAATGAACGACACGACCTTCGCCGAGCACCGATTGCGGATCGTCGTTTCCGGCCTGTCCTCCGACGCCCACCTGTGGAACCTGGTCTACCTCCAGCTGCTCCTGGAAGACCTGGGCCACCAGGTGACGAACCTGGGCAACACGACCCCCGACCGGACGATCGTCCGGGCCTGCCGGACGGGACGCCCGGATCTGCTCGTCATCAGCAGCGTCAACGGCCACGGCCGGCTGGACGGGCTCCGCCTGATCTCCGCCCTGCGCGCCGTACCGGCCCTCTCCGCCCTGCCCGTCGCCATCGGCGGCAAGCTCGGCATCGACGGCCGCGACCACGCCGGGACCACCGCGCAGCTGACCGCCGCCGGATACGACGCGGTCTTCGACGACGCGGCCGAAGGCGGCCCCGGGGCCGGACTCGCCCGCTTCTACGCCTTCCTCGACCGGATCGGCGCCGACCGCTCCTGCGGGCGGTTCGCCGCCGGGGCCGGAGCGGCCTGATGGACGCGACCGACCGGTTCACCGGCTTCGTACGCAGTGCCCGCGACTCGGGCCGCCTCGTCGTCCAGCCCCGCATGGGCTTCGGCGAACTCCACCGCATGCGCGCCGGTCTGCGCGCCGTACGGGACGCGGACGCCACCACGGTGGGCACCGTCACCCTGGACAGCTACACCCGGTGCCACGACGACGCGGCGGCTCGCCGCGCACTGCGCGAACACCCCGGCGATCTCAACGGTTTCCCGCTCCTCGCCCACGGCGTGCCGGCGGTGCGGTCCCTCCTCCAGGAGGTCTCGTCGCCGGACTTCCCCGTCCAGGTCCGCCACGGCACGCCCCGCCCGCTGAGGCTCTTCCGGGCCATGGCCGAGGCCGGCGCGGACGCCACGGAGGGCGGCCCCGTCTCGTACTGCCTGCCCTACGGCCGGGTCCCGCTCGCGCGGGCGGTCCAGGAGTGGAGCGCCGGCTGCGAGCTCCTCGCCGCACAGCCCGTACCACCGCACATGGAGACCTTCGGCGGCTGCATGCTGGGACAGCTGTGCCCGCCGTCGCTGCTGGTCGCGCTCTCGGTCCTGGAGGCGATGTTCTTCCAGCGGCACGGCCTGCGGGGCATCTCCCTCAGCTACGCCCAGCAGATCCACGCCGGTCAGGACCTGGAGGCCCTCGCGGCGCTGCGCCGGCTCGCGGACGAGCGGCTGTCCGGCTCCGCGCACCACATCGTGCTCTACACCTTCATGGGCGTCTTCCCGCGCACCGAGCTCGGCAGCCGCCGCCTCCTCGCGGCCAGCGCCCGCCTCGCCGCGCGCGGCGGCGCCGACCGGCTGGTCGTCAAGACGCCGGCCGAGGCGCACCGCATCCCCACCGTCGAGGAGAACGTGGCGGCGCTCGAGTACGCGGGCTCCGTGGCCGCGGACGAAGCCGCGGACGAAGCCGAAGGCGCGGACGGCGGACCCCCGGCCACCGCGTCCGGCCTCTACGAAGAGGCCCGTACGCTCGTCGACGCCGCTCTGGAGACGGGCGGCACGCTCGGCGAGTGCCTCGTCGCGGCCTTCGCCCGCGGGGTCCTGGACGTGCCGTACTGCCTCCACCCCGACAACGCCAACCGCAGCCGCGCCACCATCGACGCCCGGTCCATGCTCGTCTGGAGCCGGGCCGGCGCCATGCCCGTGACACCCACGCGCACGGCCGCCGCCGCCCGCGTCACCGCGCGGCAGCTGACCGAGCTGCTCACCTTCAACAGCCGCCGGTTCGACGGCTCCGACGGGCTCGACCGCTGTGACCGCTTCGACCGCTCCGACCGGTACGAACGGCAGCGCCCGCTCAGGAGCGCCTCGTGAGCCGCCCGGCCTCGACCGCCACCCTGCGCGCCGCACGCGTCCGCGGGGCCCTGCGGGCCGCCGTCTCCCAGGGCATCCACGGACTGTCGCTGCGCACTCCGGGCGGGCGCTGGACCGGCCTCGACACCGACATCGCCCGCGCCGTCGCCGCGGCCGCCCTCGGCGACCCCGAGGCCGTCGACTGGCGCCCCGTCACGGCCTCCGACCGGCTGTCGGCGCTCGAAGCGGGCCGCGTGGACCTGACGGTGTGCAACCTGACGTGGACGATGGCCCGGGAGGCCGAGCGCCGGGTGCTCTTCGCGGGGATCACCTGCTACGACGGCGAAGGTTTCCTCGTCCGCGCGGACGCGGGATTCACCGGACCCGCGGACCTCGCGGGCCACCGCCTCGCCGTCCACAAGGGCTGCACCACCACGGTCAACCTGGACGCCTGGTACGGCCCCCGGGGCCTGAGCGTCGAGCCCGTCGCCTTCGACGCCCCGGCCGACGCCCTGGCCGCCTACGCCGACGGGGACTGCGCCGCCTACGTGTTGGACCGTACCGCTCTGGCCGGCGCCCGGGCGCGGCTGCGCCGGCCGCGGGACCACCACATCCTTCCGGCGTCGATATCCCGCGAGCCGATGGCCGCCGCGGTCCACGAGACCGACCCGCACTGGTTCCGGCTCGTCCGCTGGGTGCTGCAGCTGCTGCTGGCCGCCGAGTACGAGACGCCCGAGGCCGCGGCCCGGCGCGCCGGACCCCACGGTCCGGCGGTCGGCCTCGACGAGGGATGGGCCGACCGGGTCCTGGCCGCCGTCGGCACCTACGCGGACGTCTACGAACGGAACCTCGGCGCCGCCTCCGGCCTCGACGTTCCCCGCGGTCTCAACCAACTGTGGACCTCGGGCGGGCTGCACTACCCCGTACCCCTGTACTGACCAGCCGCCCCATCGTCCAGAACGGAGAAGCCTGATGACGCTAGTCACCGACCCCGCCGCTCCGCGCATCGCCATCGTCGGCGCGACCGGAGCCGTGGGCAGTACTCTCATCGAGCTGTTGGAGGAACGGGCGCTGCGCTATCGCGAGTTGCACCTGGTCGCGTCCTCGCGCAGCGCCGGCCGCCAGATACCGGTGGGCGGAAAGCCGTACGAGGTGCAGGCCCTGGAGGACTTCGACTTCGGCCTCGCCGACATCGCGTTCTTCTCCGCCGGCACCTCGATCAGCAGCACCTGGGTGCCGACCGCCGTGGCCAAGGGCGCGCTGGTCATCGACAACACCAACGCCTACCGGATGGACCCCGACACCCCGCTCGTCGTGCCCCAGGTCAACTTCCACACCCTGGACCGGCCTCCGGAGAGCGGCGTCATCGCCAACCCCAACTGTTCGACCATCCCGCTGGTCCGCGTCCTGGGGCCGGTGGAACGCCGCTGGGGCGTCCGCCAGGCCGTGGTCAGCACCTACCAGGCCGCGTCGGGACAGGGCCACCAGGGCGTCGAGGAGCTGCTGGAGGGCTGCGAGGTCGCGCTGCGGGACCCCGACGCGGAACTGCCGTCCGAGCGGTTCCGGCCGCCGCTCGCCTTCAACGTGGTTCCCTTCATCGACGTGCTTCAGGACAGCGGCTTCACCCTGGAGGAGCAGAAGATGGTCCAGGAGTCCCGCAAGATCCTCGACCTGTCCCATCTGGACGTCACCGCCACCTGCGTCCGCGTGCCCGTCGTCAACTCCCACTCCGAAGCGGTCTGGATCGAGACCGAGGCGCCGGTGGACCGCGACGAGCTGATCGCGCTGCTGGCCGGGCAGCCCGAGGTCACCGTGCACGACAGGGAGAACCGGGCGGGCTTCCCGACCCCCCTGAAGGCCGGGCATCCCGACCACGTGCACGTCGGCAGGGTGCGGGTGTCGCCGCACAATCCACGGGGCTTCTGGCTGTGGCTGGTCTCGGACAACCTCCGGGTCGGCGCGGCCCTGAACGCGGTCCAGATCGCCGAGTACGTCCTCGGCCGCGGCTTCCTGGCCGCCGGGTACGTCCTCGGCCGCGGCTTCCTGGCCGGAGGTGCCCGGTGAACACCCCGGTGGTACTGAAGTTCGGCGGCTCCACCTTCCGTACCCCTGCCGCCTACGAGGAACTCGCGGCCGGGCTCGACGAGCGGATCCGCAGCGAGGGCCGCCCGATGGCCGTGGTCGTGAGCGCGATGCAGGGAGAGACCGAGGCGCTGCGCGGCCGGCTGCACGAGGTCAACCGGCAGCCGGGGGCCGACACCGCCGCGGGCCTGCTGACCACCGCCGACCTGGTCAGCGCCCATCTGCTGACCACCGCCCTGCACCGCAGGGGGCGCACCGCCACCGTGCTCGCGGGCCACCAGCTCGGACTGACCACCAACGCCTCGTTCCTGTGGGCCCGCGTGGTCAGGACCGACCCCGGCCCGCTGCGCAGGGCGCTGGCGGAGCACGAGGTCGTGGTGGTGCCCGGGGGACAGGCGGTGGACGCCGAGGGCCGCCCGACCTGGCTGGGCAAGAACAGCTCCGACCTGTCGGCCCTGGCCGTCGCCCGGGCCGTCGGCAGCCACGTCTGCGAGATCCACTCCGATGTCGACGGGATCTACACCTCCGACCCCCACCTGATCACCGGGGCCCGGATGCTCCCGGAGGTCTCGTACAACATGGCGGCGCTGATGTCGCTGTACGGGGCGAAGGTGCTGCACCGCCGCGCCGTCCAGCTCGCGCTGCGGCACCGGATCGAAATCGTGCTGCGCTACAACCGGGCCCCGTACGCGGCGGGCACGACGATCAGCGGAGCCGGCACCCAGATGGCGGCGGTGGTCTTCAACGAGCGTTCCGTGGTGCTCGACTACCCGGACGACGCGCAGGCCGACGCCGCGCACCACGCCTTCCACCTCGAAGGGCTCGACACCGTGCGGCTCAACCGGCAGCCGTCGGTCGCGGTCATCGGCGGGTACGTCGACAAGGAGGCCGTCCAGCGCAGGCACGGCGTCAAGGCCGGGCGCCCGGCGGGAGTTCCCGTGGCGGAGGTGCGGGGCAGCAAGGTCACCACGCACGTGGCCGCCGGCGGCGAGGACGCGCTGCATCTGGCGCAACGGTTGCACGACAGGTTGGACTTCCCGGTTCCGCGGCGGGCCGGCGTAGAGGCAGGGGTGTGAGCGACATGACCAACGTGATCGACACGATCGGTTCCACCACGACCTTCGCGGACCTGGTGCTGCCCGATGCCGTGCGGGAGGTCATCGGCCGTGAGCTCGCGGCGCTGCCCGATCCGAGCGGCGACATCGACCGGGCGACGGCCCGCTGCCACCAGGTGTTCGCGGCGCTGCCCCTGGAACTCCTGCGTTCCCTGCTGGACTTCGGCCGGCACAACGACACGCCGGGGGTCGCCCTGGTGCGCAACCTCCCCGTTGACGCGGAGCCGGGCCCGACGCCGCTCGACGGCGGTCCCGGCCGGAACAAGAGCGGATTCGTCAGCGAAGGCGTGCTGCTGGGCCTGACCGGCCTCCTCGGCGAACCGCTCGGCGTGCTCACGGAGAAGGGCGGCCGGCTGATCCACGACGTCGTTCCGGTCGTCGGCGGGGAGCGGACCCAGACCAACCAGAGTTCGGCGGTCTTCCTGAACTTCCACAGCGACATCACGTACGACTCGACGGGCCGTTACGACGTCGCCAACCCGGACTTCCTCGTGCTCAACTGCCTGCGCGGTGACCGCTCCGGGAGCGCGGTCACCTATTACGCCGACGCCCGCGACATCTGCCGGCAGCTTCCGGACGACGCGCTGGGCCTGCTGCGCAGTCGCCTCTTCCGGCTGAACGCGCCGGGCAGCTACACCCGCGGCATGGCCGGCGGTGCGGAGGTGCTGTCCGAACCGGTGCCGGTCATCAGCGGTGCCGAGGCCCACCCGGAGATCACCGTGTCGGCCAATGGGGTCCGTGCGCTGAACCGCGATGCCGCGGCGGCCTTCGAACGGCTTCAGGAGGTGTGCCGTTCGGTGGCGCACGCCGTGCAGCTGGAGCCGGGACAGGCTCTGCTCGTCAACAACCGCAAGGGCGTCCACGCCCGGTCGAGCTTCGACGCCCGCCATGACGGCCGGGACCGTTGGCTGCAGCGGACGTATGTGCGGCGCAGCCTGTGGGACATCCGCTACCGGGTGACTCCGCAGGACCGGCGAGTGCACTTCTGATCAGGGGGGCGGGCGCTTCGTGCCCGCCCCTCTGACAATCGCGTGGTGGGGCGTCCCTACCGAATCCGCCGCGGCCAATGCAGGGTTCCGGAATCGGTGTGGAAAGAGCGGAGTTCATTCGCGAAAGAATTCCCCTGGAGCACGATCAATCCTCCGGTCGGTGGCATCGATTCAAGAATTTCCGGTACCCGTGCCGACGGCCCCGCCACCGATCGGCAAGACGACGTCCCACTTGTCGTCGGCGAGAATCACCCTGCCGGTCACTTCTCCCGCAGAGGCCGTCGTGGCCGTCAGCCCGGCGGAGTGAATCACTCCGATTGTCAGCGCTGCCGCCACGACGCCATGAGCCAGGAATATGCGTGCGTTCACGTCTCGTGCCCCCCGGATGTCTAATTTGTGGGCGGCGCCCTCTTCGGTCGCCACTGGAAATCTGTCACTCCTAAAGATCGAGTTCGAGTGGCAGGGGGTGTCCTATGATGGAGCGGCAGCAAGTGGATAGCGGCAAATCGGGCATTCGGTGGGAATGGTGGTCGATGGGCGAGAATCACCTCTTGGATGAAGTTGCCGTTGCGACCTACGAGTACGCGTTACGGGTCGGATCCTTCGGGGACGAGGACGTCGCCTGTCACCTCGGCGTCGATGTCCATCGGGTCACCGAGGCCCGCAAAGCCCTGCAGAACCTGAGACTGCTCGCCTCGGCGGGGGGCGACCGCGCCGAGGTGGCGCTCGACCCCGAGATCGCCGAGGCGGAACTGGTCACGCCGCTGGAGTTGTCGATCGCGCAGCGCCGCCGCGAGATATCCGGCATCCACCAGCAGCTGCGCGTCCTGTCGACGATGTACCACTCGCGCGTCCAGCCCGTGGCCGAAGGCGTCCCCATCCGCGTCCTCGACGACTTCGAGGACGTCCGGCGCGAGATCGACCTCGCGCGAAGACGCTGCACCGAAGAGCGCATCACCCTTCAGCCCGGCGGCGGCCGCAGCGCGGAACTGCTCGAACAGGACCTGCTGCAGACCCTGGAGATGCGACAGCGCGGCATCCGCGTCCGGACCCTCTACCAGCACACCGCCCAGGCGAGCCTGGCCACCCGCGCCTACGTACGCCAGATTTCCGAGGCGGGTGCCGAGGTCCGCACCGCGGAGGAACTGTCCGAGCGGCTCATCGTCTACGACCGCAAACTCGCCTTCATCCCCAAGGAACGCAAGGGCAAGGAACCGCCGGGCGCGGCCATCGTCACCGACCCCACCGTCGTCGCCTACCTGTGCCGGTCCTTCGAGTCCGTCTGGCAGGGGAGTCAGCCTTTTGACGTAGGCGGGGTCACCGAGTACCACCACGCCGAGGACCTGCGGTTGTCGGTCATCCGGCTAATGGCGATGGGCCTCAAGGACGAGGTGATCGCCCGGCGCCTCGGCGTGGCCACGCGTACGTGTCGCCGCCATATTTCCGCCATCATGGCTGAAGTCGGAGCAACCAGCCGTTTTCAGGCCGGGATTCTGCTGGCCAGGCAGGGCGTGATCCCGGACGGCGAAGGCGTGGCAGATTCCTGACGGGCTCTGTCCTCAAATTGACAGGCGGTCGTTCTGGCCCCCGGTTCCCCCCTGCTGATTCCCTGGTGTTCGCGCTTCAAGTTCGACGAGAACCGGACCGTGGAGGGGACATGGACATTCGACAGTTGGCGACGTTCCACAAGGTGGCGACGCTGCTCAGCTTCACCCGCGCGGCGATTGAACTGAAGTACGCGCAATCCAGTGTCACGGCGCACATCAAGAGCCTTGAGGAATCGCTCGAGGTGGGCCTTTTCGACCGCCTCGGGGGCCGGGTCGAACTCACCGCGGCCGGCCGGCGGCTCCTGCCCTACGCCGAGCAGATGCTCGCGCTCGCGGGCGAGGCACGGGGCGCCGCGCTGGGCTCCGACTCGCCCGCCGGGGTGCTTACCGTCGGCTCCATGGAGAGCATCACCTCCTACCGCATGCCGACGCTCCTGGAGTTCTTCCACCACCGCCATCCGGCGCTCCAGATCGTGCTGCGCCCCAGCCTCTGCGCAGAGACCTGCCACGCCCTGCGCCAAGGCCTGTTCGACCTGGGCTTCCTCATGGAGGCCGAGACGCGCCATCCGGGCGTCCAAACCGAGATCCTCGGCTCCGAACCCCTGACGGTCGTCGCCGCCCCGGGCCACCCGCTGACCCGGGCGGAGAAGGTGACCACGGAGGACCTCAGCGGCGTCCAGGTCATCTCCGCCGAAGCCGGCTGCGCCTACCGCGAGCTGTTCGAGGCGGAACTGAACGCCGGCACCGGAGAGGCGCTGCCCTTCCTGGAGTTCGGCACGATCGAGTCCATCAAACGAGGCGTGGCCGCGGGCCTCGGCATCAGCCTCCTCCCCACGGCCACGGTGGCCGACTCCATCGACGCCGGCACCCTGGTCCCCCTCCCGTGGCCGATCCCCTTCGAGGTGCACACCCAGATCGCCTGGCGCCGCGGCAAGACCCTCTCGCGCGAGATGCGGATCTTCATCGACCAGACGATGCGCTTCCTCTCCGAGGAGTACGCCCGCTAACGACCCGGCCCGTGCCGGAGAGGTCATCGACCTCGGTATCGAGGTGGGCCTCGCCGCTGGCGCGGAGGACGATCGTGGCCGCCGGTCAGCCGTCCCGTTCGCTGGTGGGCGTGCTGCTGGCCGGTGCGGTCGACGTCAACGGGCCGCGGCCGGTTTGCTCATTCGCGCAGCACGGCCCGGCGTTCCGAACCACCGGTGGAGGGCGTCGGTCAGCGTGTCCCCGGTGACCGCCGGATCCGCGGTGACGGCCGCGTCCCCCGTGTCGGGCGCGTCCCCGGCGTCGGACGCCCAGGCAACGATTCCGTCCGGGCGTACGAGGAGGCCGGCCAGCTCCGGTCTGCCGGGGCAGGCGACGGTGGTGACGCGCACCCGCTCGCCGTACCCCTCGGCGTGAGACCGGAGCCCCGCGTCGTCGGCGAGATCGAGCAGCAGGGCGCGCCCGTCGTGGAGCAGGTCCGCGAGGCGCGTTCCGTCGGCGAGTTCGAGGTCCGGGGCGCTGCGGCCGACGAGCGGATGGCTGCCGGGAAGGTCGTACCGCTGCCGAACGCCGGAGATCTTCTTGGCGAAGTAGGTGGTGCCGGCGACGGACTCGGTCAACTCGGCGACGACGCCGCGCAGGGCGCGGGCCTGGGGTTCCGGCCGCATCAGCGCGATCTGCGCCCGGGTCCATTCGAGTACCCATGCCCCGATCGGATGCCGTTCGGCCGTGTACGTGTCCAGCAGCTCTTCCGGTGCCCGGCCGCGTACGACGGCGGCGAGTTTCCAACCGAGGTTCATCGCGTCCCCGATGCCGAGGTTCAGCCCCTGGCCGCCGAACGGGGAGTGGACGTGCGCGGCGTCGCCTGCGAGGAGGACCCGACCCGCCCGGTAGTCGGCCGCTTGGCGCGCGTTGTCGGTGAAGCGGGTGGCGGTGCGCACCCCGGTGATCGTGACCTCCGCTCCGGAGACGCGCCGCAGGCTCGCCTGCAACTCCTGCGCGGTGACGGCCGCGTCCCGGTCGGCCGGCGGCCCGTCGAACTCGACCGTGAGGATGCGACCGGGCATGGGCCCGTGCACGTACGTCCCGGTGTCCGTGTGGTGCCAGCCGGGCCGGAGGGCTTTGGACCCGGTCATCTCGACGAGCGCCTGGTGACCGGTGATCTGCGGATCCGTACCGGGGAACGCGAACCCGGCGAGCTTGCGGACCGTGCTGCGGCCGCCGTCGCAGCCCACGAGCCAGCCCGCGCGCATGACGTCGGCCGATCCGTCGGCCACCCGGATCGCGCGGATCTCGATTCCGTCGTCGTCCTCGTCGAATCCCGCCAGCTCCGTGCCGTTGCGCAGCTCGACGCCGAGTCGTCGGGCCTGCTCGGCGAGCAGCCGCTCGACTTCCTGTTGCGGTACGAGGCCGACGTCCCCGGCGGGACCGGGGTTCGTGAAGTCCGGGTCCATCGCGTCGAGCAGTTCCCCGCGCAGCGTGATCCCGGCGAAGTGCCCGGCGAACTTGGGGGGCACGCGCAGAGGCCGTCCATCCGCCTGCGTCCCCTCTTGTTCGCGTACGAACGCCCGGAACCGTTTCATGGAGCGCTGCTGCACCTCGGCCAGCGCGGGCAGCATTCCGCGCCGGTAGAAGGCCTCGGCGGTCGGTGTGTTGATCGCCCCCGCCTTGATGGTCTGATCCACTTCGGTGCGCCGCTCGACGACCACCACGCTTGCGCCACCGAGTCGGAGCTCGCAGGCCAGCATCATTCCGACCGGGCCGCCTCCGGCCACGACTACGTCAAAGTCCGAGCTCATGGAGTTGGAGTTGGAGTTGGAGTTCATGGATTTCACTATAGTCACTAAAACTTTGGAGTCGCTATAGTGTCATCTGTGAACGAGGAAACTGAGAGGCACGGCTCCGGAAGGCGTGGAGCCGAAGGGGCGATGACGCTGCGCGAGCGCAAGAAGCGCGAGACGCGGCAACGCATCTCCGACGAGGCGACGCTGCTGTTCGCGGCGCGCGGCTTCGACCAGGTGACCGTGGCCGAGGTCGCCAAGGCCGCTCATGTCTCCACGATGACGGTCTTCAACCACTTCCCCCGCAAGGAAGACCTCTTCCTGGACCGGATCCCCGAAGCCGTCGAGCTCTTCACGGCTGCGGTACGGGACCGCCCGGCCGGCGAGTCCCCGCTGGCCGCCCTGCGGGTTCTGCTCCTCCAACTCCTGGACCGGCGCCATCCGCTGGCGGCGGTGGGCGACGGCTTCCCGCACTTCTGGCGCATCGTGCTGGACTCGCCCGCCCTGCGGGCGCGGGCGCGCGAAGGCGTCGAGGAGGTGGAGCAGGCACTGGCGGCCGCGATGGCCGAGACCACCCCCGACGGAGGCCCCGACCCCCGCCTCGCGGCCGCACTGACCGTGGCCGCGTACCGAGCCGTCTACGTCACCACGGCCCAACGCCTCCTCGCGGGCGAGCGTGCGGTCGACGTGGCGGACGATCACCGATCGCGTCTGCACGGCGCGTTCGACGTACTGGAGCGTGCGCTGACCACTGCGCGCTGACGCCGGACAACGACGCAGCCCCAGGTCGCTGACCTGGGGGGACCGAAGTCGCATGAGCGCCGCGCCGGCCCGGGTTGCGCCGCATCTCCTCGCCGCCACCGAGGCGGGCCTCCGTACTTCCTGTCGGTGGTGACGTTCGCTGCACGACCGGCCGCACGCCGGAACGTGGCAACGGGACGCGTCCGTTCGGGCGGTAGGTGCTCGCGCGCTTGTGGCCAGAAGAGCCCGGAGATCTGGAATGGTTGAGCTGGGCTGAGGCAAGACTGCGACCGAGTGCCGCGCACCGCGTACCAACTTCGTTGACCGGGAGAGAAGCATGACCATCAAGGACATCGGGCCGGAACCGCAGAGCTTCGACCTCGAGCAGGCGACGCTCAAGAACACGAACCATCGCGCGGTCGCCTGGTCCGGGAAGCACCTTCAACTGACCCTCATGTCGATCCCGGTGGGCGAGGACATCGGTTTGGAAGCCCACCCGGAGACTGACCAGTTCCTACGGCTCGACGCGGGCCGGGGCCGAGTCCAGATGGGCAGCACGAAGGACCGACTCGACTTCGACCGGGAGGTCGAGGACGGCTGGGCGATCTTCGTGCCCGCCGGCACGTGGCACAACGTCACCAACATCGGTGACGAGCCCCTGCAGCTCTACGCCGTATACGCGCCGGTCCACCACGCGCCGGGCAAGATCCATGCGACGGCCGCCGATGCGAAGCACGACGAGGACTCGGGCAACGACGAACCGCCGAGCTGGTCGGTCCAGCCTGCCCGGCGGCCGTCGGACGAGCACGCCTGACCAATCAGGTCCATCACGACGTTGGTTCGGGAGTGGCCGTCAGCCCTCGCTACCGCGTGCCGGGCGCGGGCCCGGAGAGGTCTAGGCCACACAGAGCCCCAGGTCGCTGACCTGGGGCTTTGTTGCGGAGCGGGTGACGGGAATCGAACCCGCGCTACAAGCTTGGGAATCACCGACGTAATCGGGCTCACGTGGTCGAACTCGCATGAGGTAGCGCTCTGCCGCTCTGCAGCGGTTACTCGTTGTCGTCCAGTAGCGTCGCCAGCCGCTGCGTCGCATAGGGGACGCCGGCTTCCTGCGCCTGCCGCAGCATTTTTTCCGCCCCTGCCTGATCCCCCCGCTGCTTTCGGATGTTCGCCAAATTCACAAGCAGATCCGGATTTCCTTGCGCAATAAGTGTGAGGAGTAGCTGTTCGGCAGCTTCATGCTCACCTCGGGCCGCTCGGGCTTTCGCCAAGGCGGCGAGGAGGTCCTTAGACCCTCCTGCGAGGCGTTCGGCCTGCAGTGTTCTTCCCCTGGTCTCCAATATTCGTACGAGCTCACAAGCGGCGCTGGACTGCCCCTCGTCGAGGGCCCGCCAGTAAAGCCTTTCGGCTTGTTTCAGTCGGCCCTCCTCTTCACGTAGACTGGCTAGCTCGAGCAGCACGTAGGTCAGACCCAGATTGTAGGCTCTCCAGAAGAGGGCGGCCGCAGCGTGATGGGCACCTTTGCTGCGACGGATCATGCCCAGGCCGCGGAGCGCATTCGTCTCGCCAAGGTGAACGGCAATTTCGCAGAATCGATCTGCTTCATCGCTTTCTCCTTCTTGCTCGAGGGCCCAGGACAGCTCCATCGGCGCATTTGCGTCCCCTTCGGCCATGGCGTGCTTGAACACCTCGATAGCCCGGGACCTATCTTTGTACATGTAGGTCCAGGCCAAGCCCGTATAGGCGCCGGTGTTCCCGGAGTTGAAGGAGAACTTCGTCAGGAGCAATGCGAGAGCATGCTGGCCGCGACCAGCAAGCCAGCGTGCTTGGTACTCGACCGCCCGAGCTCCGAAGAAGCCGGAGCTGAGTGCTTGGTTGTACAGCTCGATGGCACGTGTGGCGTCTCCGCGTTGAGATGAGACGGAAGCCAGGCCAACGATGGCATCCCATCGGCGGCTGTCCCGATCAATAGCCTTTCGGTACCAGCGTTCCGCCTTCTCGAGCTGCCCGTCGTTCTCTGCGCGGAAAGCAAGGGTGACCTGCGCGTCACCATCCCCCAGTTCGGCCGCCAGTTCGTAGTAGACGTGAGGGTCTTCGTCTTTGCGATTTTCTTTGATCCATCTTGCCAGATGGGACAGGGCGGCGCCGTCTCCGTACTGTGCTGCCGCCAACGCGAGTGTTTCCGCCCGGGCCACCCTGCCCCGCTCAAGTGCAGCTCGCGAAAGGGAGACTCTGTCTCTGGCACTGGCAGCGTGCTCCGCCGCTGCATCCCAGAATCCGTCTTCAGGACAGATGAGTTTCCGGTGCCGACGGCCGTGCAGCTCAACGTAGTCCGCCAGCCGGTAGCTGCCGGGATTCACCGTTCCGGTCGCGGAGAAGCCCGGGACCGATGCCAGTGGTCCACGAACCCCGCGACACGGAGCTGACAGGTATTGCAGAGCGCGTGAGAACCAATCGGTTTCCGCTAGATCCCGCTGCAGGGCGGTGAGGTAGCTGGTGGCCGCGTCATGGAGGAACGAATGAGGTAGGTCCATACCGTGGCCAAGCCGCCGCGCGTCCATGGCGGCATGGAGGACGGCCTGAGCGGTCGGGGATCCGTTTGCATAGCGTTCCAACTGTGCCGGCCCGCCTGCGAGGAACTGGATGACGTGGCCGTCCTCGGCCTCGCGAGCAGCCTTCAGCATTCTGGGGTCGGCGGGCCGGTCCATGTCGAGAAGAGCAGCCATCTCGTCGTCGCTGAACCGCTCCGGGACCGGGATGGCGCACTTGGTTAGCAAGGCGTGTGTTTTCGCACGCTCGCCTCCAGAAAGGGTGGTCATGGTGTTCCAGTGGACATGCCAGGCTGTCCCCAGGACCAGAACTGGGGTCCGGCGCGGATCGCGCAGCAGCTCTGTGAGTCGAGCGGCTACGTGTTCATCTCGCTGAGAGTCGCCGCAGAGCAGATAGCGATCGATCTCATTGAGCCACACGACCGTACGTGGCTTTACTGAGCCGAGTGAGGCCAGTAGATCTTCCTGGTCGGCCGGATGCCACAGCCGCCAGTCTCTTCCCAGGCGCTGGATGGCTTCCCAAGCCGCGCGAGTCTTTCCCGTCGAAGAATCAGCGAGAAGGACTTTCAGCCCACTGACCCCGGCGAGTGCCTTCTCGACGACGGCATCGAGTTCTTCGTCGAAGGGCCTTCGGAAGTACGTCGGCAGAACAGGTTCGTCTGGGCACGCCCCCTCATCGACTGAGATGGCCTCGTGGACTTCCAGGCTGATCGGGTCGGCGTCATGTACGAGACAGCCGACGTCGTCGCTGCCTCCAGTCTTGTAGAAGGCCTCCAAGGCGTCCGCATCGCAGAAGCGTTGTGCTGTGTGGTCACCGAAGTACCGGGCCACGATGCGCGGCTGGAGTCGTAGGCGAGATGCCAGGTGCTCGGCATCCCACAGCTCGAGCACCAGATGTGGATTCTGAGTTTGGTAGTGGTGAACGAGATCGCGGACCTGGGCCCGGGTGGTCTTGCAGGATGTGACGATGACCAGCCGCGTCGCCGCGTAGGGCCTCGGGCCGCACAGGAAGAGGTCCAGGGCCTTCTTCGCGTCCGCTCGAGCGAATTGGGCGACGTGCTTGACCTGGAAGGCGTACCAGTGGCCGTCCTCTGACAGCCCCGCAATATCGATACCGGCCTGTGCCTGCCCGGGAGATCCGTACCGGTGACAGGGCGACAACCGTTCGGTCACCTGGACGAATTCGCACACCAGCTTCTCGAACTGGCTCCATGAGACCAGCTCATGGAAAGGCAGTGACTCAATCTTGCCATCGACCACTAAAGGTTGCTCCGAAGCTTCAGCCACGTTGCCTCGCTAGGTCTGCACTCGATGCTCAGCGATAACTCTATGTGAGGTGACTGACAAGCAGGCCCTTCACTGCGTCAGTAGCGGCTGACCACGGCCTTCACCCACCGTGGAGCGTGAAGAGGGTCGAACTCGGTCCGGATTCCGCCCAGCCGGAGTCGGCCGGGCCACCGTCCGGGCAAATCGGTAGCCGACTGCCGCACCGGGCCTGATCTCCGAGTGGAAGGAGCTCATCCGGTCCGCCCCGCTGACCAAGCACACGGTGCTCGTCTCCTGGCTCAAGACCGAGCACGGCCCGGGACATGGCCGCGCCAACGCCTTGGTCGATCAGACTCTCGCCGAGAAGAGCGGCCAGTGAGTGGGAACGTGATCACGTCGTCCGTCCGATGGCAGATCATGTGACCTCTGCGAGGAACTCGCGGAGTGCGCGCCGCAGGACGTCCGGTCGCTCCAGATGAACGTCGTGTCCCGTCCTGGGGACGCTCAAGGCCACGGTCTCCGGCCGCCGCCGGAGCATGTCGCTGACCTCTCCTGGCGGGATGATGCCGTTCTGGCCGAGGACGGCCAGGGTCGGGCAGGTGACCTTCGACCACTCGTCCCAGAAGGACCGCTGGGCGACCTCCGCCAGCGACCCGACCATCACGTCGCGCTCGAAGCGCGGCCACCAGCCACCCTCGCGCTCCACCAGGCCGGCCGCCCAGCCCTCGCCGACGGGACCGCCGCCGAGGAACTCGACGGCGGCCTCCCGTGAAGGGAACGGCCTGGGCCAGGCATCGAGCCACCCACCGATCTCCACCTGCACGTCACGGTTCGGCCCGCCCGGCCCGGCCTCCACCAGGACGAGCGCACGGAAGAGCCCGGGGTGAGCGGCGGCGGCGAGCATGGCGGTGTGGCCGCCCAGCGACTGGCCCACCAGGACGGGTTGCCGGAGACCGAGCTGTTCGACTACGGCGACGGTGTCCGCGACGTACGCGGCCCGCGAGACGTCCTGCGGGCGGCGCTCACTGGCACCGTGGCCGCGCTGGTCCAGGGCGACGACCCGGTACCGGGGGCTCAGGTCCCGGGCGACGGCGTCCCATTCGCCCGCATGCCCGGCCAGCCCGTGCAACAGGACGACGGACGGCCCCGAACCTCCCCAGTCACGGCAGGAAACGCGGACGCCCTCACGGACGACGGTGTGTTCTGACCAGGTCATGCGGTGTCCTTCAGACGGCGGGCCGGGCCTACGCGTGCGGGCAGGCCGAAGAGGGGGAAGAGGCGGTCGGTGTCGCGGAAGGCCGTGATGCCGGCGATGCGGGCACCGGAGAACTCGAGGACCTGGAGAGCCCAGGGGGTGTAGCCGTCCCCGTCAGGCCGGTATTGGCCGAAGGCGAGGGTGCCGTTCGCCGTGGTCGGGATCAGGCGGGAGCCGCGGCAGTCGACGGCGGGGCCGGTCAGCCACGCCTGGATGTCGGGGACACCGCGCATCCACTTCGCGTACGGGGGCAGGCATAGCGTGGCATCGACATGGAGCAGCATGTTCAGCTCCTCCATGTCATAGCAGGAGAAGGCCGCGGCGTACCGCTCGGCCAGCACCCGGCGGACGGCGTCGGACGGCTTGGTGCCCGGGGCTTCGGCAGTGCCGTTGCGAGCACCCAGCGTGGCACGAGCCCGCTGCAGAGCGCTGTTGACCGAGGCGACGGTCGAGCCGTGCAGCTCGGCGACCTCGCGGGCCGAGAAGGCCAGTACGTCCCGGAGGATCAGCGTGGCCCGCTGCTTGGGCGGCAGGTGCTGGAGCGCGGCGACGAACGCCAGCCGCACCGTCTCGCTCGCCGCCACGGCCGCCTCGGGGTCCCCTCCGGGACAGGGCCCGATCCACACGGCGGCGTCCTCCGGGGCCCCCGGGAGCGCGGCTCCGGGTGACGGCTCCGAGAGGTCCATCGGCAGAGCCCGCCGTCTGCCTGCGGCCAGGGCGTCCAGGCACACGTTGGTGGCGATGCGGTAGATCCACGACCGCAGCGACGAACGCCCCTCGAACCGCTCGACGTTCCGCCAGGCCCGGACCATCGTCTCCTGCACGGCGTCCTCGGCCTCGGCGTACGAGCCGAGCATCCGGTAGCAGTACCCGGTCAGTTCTGCCCGGTACTCCTCCAGCCGGACCGCCGTCTCGCGCTCGCCGTCACCCACGACAAGATCCTTCATGCGCGATTCCGCCCCCTGTTGCACGCCGTCCCGGGCCACCGACCAGGCGGTTCCCATCATGTCCCGGCCGCACGAAAACTATCTGCCGACAGGGGCACACGGCCAGTGATCAAGGTCCACGATCGTTCTGCTCCTCGGCACCGACACCACGCTCGCGGGGCTGCTGCTCGTTCTTCACCGGAGTGTGGGACGAGCACTCGGTGCAGGTAGTGCACGTGTTGCGCCCAGAGCCCTCCGAGCAGGGCATTCCCACGAGTTGGGGCACGCGGAGAGCGCGGCGGGGGGCAGCAAGGTCTGGTCAACAAGCAAGCCCCAGGTCGCTGACCTGGGGCTTTGCCATGGAGCAGATGACGCGAATCGAACCCGCTCCATAAGCTTGGGAATCACCGATCTTCTGCCCGCCATCAAGGCTTTGGCCAGCGCGAACGTCGCCGATGCAGGCCCGGAAGCCTCGTGGCGACGACTGTCTTTGACCGCCGTTGTCCGCCTCGTCTGGCACGCTTCTGGCACGGTCGTGACGGTGTGAGTGGGGAGGCTGCGGTGCAGATCGCAGGTGTTGATGTGTATGTGAATCACCCGGTGCTGCATCTTGGGTCCACGGATTGGGTCCCCACTGATCTCGAACTAGGCGACGCGCCTGCGGCGAGTTGTGACACCCACGTAGCCGTCCGCGTGCGCCCTCAGCTTGGCTTGGTCGCAGTGCGAATCTTCCGCGACTCCGAAGAGATCCCAGGTGCCGATCCCAGCTTCACGACCGTTTTCGATGGGCAGCTTTTGCTGTCGGACGGACGAATGGCCATTGGGGATGTCGAAGGGCTCACGCGGTTCGTTCGCCTTCTTGGAGACCGCGGCCCTTGGAACGTACGAGTGGCAGTTGATGTCCCGGGGTGGGAGGCCCGAGCCATGGATGTCACGGTCGGCCGGCCCGCCTACTGATGCTCGGGCGCCTACGGCCCGATGCGCCCGGAGGAGCAGGCGGCCCTGCGCCGGACCTCGGTCACCCTCGATCCCCTCGCCGTACGGATCACCGAGGCCGCCCCGGAACTGAACACCGGCCGCCGCGTCGAGGGCGACACCAAGTCGGCGGCGGGCGTCCGCACCATCCACCTGCCGGCCTTCCTCTCCATGGAGGTCAAGCGGCACCTGGACTGGTTCGCGGAGAAGGAGCCCGACGGGCTGCTGTTCGTGGGGGAGAAGGGAGCGCCGTTCCGGCGCACGACCTTCGGCCGGAAGTGGGCCAAGGCCCGCGCGAAGGTCGGCCTGCCGAAGGGCTTCCGCTTCTACGACCTGCGCCACACCGGGCACACACTCTCCACCCAGTCCGGCGCGACCCTCAAGGACACGATGGTCCGCGCCGGCCAGTCCTCGGAGAAGGCCGCGATGATCTACCAGCACTCTGACGACGAACGCCAGCAGGAGGTCGCCGGGGGCATCGACGCCCGGGTACGCGCTGCCCGCGTCAAGGGAGCGGTGAAGAGGCAGGCGAAGGGCGCCTGACGATCGGTGGGTGAGGGGCGGCGTCTCGCCTTCCTCCCCTCACCGGCTCTCTGGGTTCCGTTGGACCCGAACAGTAGCGGCGGCGCTCGTCGATGGCCCGTCTACGGCCGTGCTGTGTCGAGAGGAAACTTGGCGCTCATGCACGCCTCCATGCGTCGAGGAAGGCTTTCCGCTCAGCCGGATCAGCTGATTTGTGGTCCGCGTGCAGGACCCGCCAGGCGGTGAGTTCGAGATCCCGGAGCCACAGCTCGCCGATGACCTGCGTCTTGAGGTCGGGGAGGTGGTCGGATTCGGCGAGCGCCTGGCCGATTACCTCTCCGGCTGCGACGCGCTGGGGCGGGGTCATCTCGTCGACAGCCGAGAGGATCTGACCGGCCAGACCGGTGCCTTCTCCGGCCAGCGAACTCAGCACGAACGTCTTGATGTTGGCGGGCAGCAGGTAGAGGGAGCCTGAGGTCCTCCACAGGTCCGACCAGAAGCGTTCTCCGGCCTCGGTGGGAGCGGGGAGCGCGGCCAGCAGTCCGAGGAGGTGCGCGGTGGCCGCGTACCCATCGGAGTGGGCGGATGCGACGACGGCGATGTCGGCGACGCGCTCGACATCGATTCGGCCCGCTTCGAGGCGTGGGTCCAGTCCCAGTCGCTGTTCCAGCTGGTGGGAAAGGGGGGCGGATGCGTGGGAGCGGAACTCGGGAAGCATCGGTGGTCCTTGAACGTAGGAGAGCGGAGAGGCCCGTTCGGAAGCCCTGATCGTTCCCGTGGCTCGCCGACTTACACGACTTCCACGGCCCCAGTTGGGGGCAGGCCTCCAGGACCGGAACCATGGGCGGCTGAACAGGCCGTGTCCGGCGGTGCCGGCCCGGTGGTCCGAGGCAGGCCTCGGGCAATGCTCCTGCGGGCAGGCTCCTAACATGAGCACGTGGTTGCCAGTGACGCCCAGCAGTCCGAGGCAGGAAGGGAAGCAGTGTCCCGCGACGACGTCGAAACCGGCGGTGTGTCTTCCGCACCGACGGTCGGAGGCTGCGAGGCAAGTGGTCCTCCCTCCGGATCGCACCGTGACAAGGCTGCCGAGGGCTCCCACCCGGTTGCCGACCTGGTCGAGCGAGCGGCCGATGTGGTGGAGCCGATCAAGCCGAAGCTACGAGGCTGGCTTCACGCCGGAATGGTCCCCGCATCGCTGGCCGCGGGCATCGTCCTCATCTGCCTGGCTGGGACGCCGCACGCCACCCTGGCCTGCACCGTGTACTCCGTCACCGCCTGGATACTGTTCGGGACGAGCGCCGTCTACCACCTCGGCACGTGGGGACCACTCGGTGAGGCCGTTCTGCGTCGCCTCGACCACGCCAACATCTTCCTGATCATCGCCGGCACCTGTACCCCGCTTGCCGTGCTCCTTCTTCCCCCTGACCAGCGGTCCGTCCTGCTGTGGATCGTGTGGACGGGCGCTCTGGCCGGCATCGCCTTCCGTGTCCTGTGGGTCGGAGCTCCCCGCTGGCTGTACACCCCCTGCTACCTGGCCCTGGGTTGGGCACCGGTGCGTTACCTGCCCGACTTCCTGGACAGTGGTGGGACGCCCGTACTCGCCTTGATCGTGACCGGCGGGCTTCTCTACAGTGCGGGCGCGGTTGTCTACGCCCTTCAGCGCCCCGACCCCTCGCCCCGCTGGTTCGGCTTCCACGAGGTCTTCCACGCCCTGACCGTGGCAGCCTTCACCGCGCACTACATCGCCATCTCGTTCACCGTCTACTGAGCACGGCAATGTTCTGCCCGGGGGCTGCTGTCGCCCTGGGGCGGGCGAGTTGCCGGCTGGCTTCGGGTCAGGGTGCGAGGGGGCGGCGGAGGGAGAGGTAGTAGTTGCCGACGGCGGACAGATAGCGGTGGTCAGCCGTTTCGCTGTCGGTGGTGAACTGGGGAGCGGCTTTGATCTCTTCCAGGGTCTCTGAAACCTTTACCGTCCGTGTTTCGGTGTCGATGCCGGCGACGGCGCCGGCCGGGATCAAAATGCTCTTGCCGAACACCCACACGCCGGTGTCGACGACCAGATGTTGCATGCCGGGCTGGTCCTGCTGGCGGTCCACGTGCCCGATGGTTCCGTCAGCCGCCTCAACCGTGAACCCCACCATTGACTGCCGGGACGTGTAGCCGCTGTCCTGCGCGTACATCCACACACCGCTCACAACCCCGTCTCCTCACGCTCGGCTCGAAGGCGGCGGCCAGCCACACCGCCGACTTGACTCGTCCATCCCCATGCCCCGGTGCTTGCCCCGCAACCGGGTCCTCTGAGGATTCCGGGCGTGTGCGCTACACCGGTGGCCGGGCGGCGTCCCCGAGAGGGCCGATGCCTGCTGTTCGGGTGAACCAGTCAGGCAGCGCGGACTGCACGGGCAGCAGCAGCCACCTGGCGTGCGGGTCCTCGGGCAGGGTTGAGGACGGTCGGCCCCGCGGGCTTCTCGGATCTGTGCCGGCCGTGGTCACAGGCTGCGACCCCAGATGGGATGGCTTCGACGAGGCAGGGGGCCGCCCCTAAGGCCTCGTGCGCTCGGAAAGAACGTCAGGGAGCTGTGCTCGTGGAGGGCTGGTCCCACGGTGTCGGAGGAGGAGAGGAGCGGCCATGCCCCCGACCGAGGAGCGAGATTCAGGCGCCCATCAGGGGCGCGCCGGCGGAGAGCAGCTGGTGGAGGTGGACCTTGCGGGCGTGCTCGCGGCAGCGGAATCCGCCTCCCCTGTGGAGTCCCTGGACGTTGTCGCGCGGCTGCTCCGGGACCGCCTGCAGGCTGCCTCAGTCTCGTTCCTGATCGTCGACTTCACCGGGTCGTCAGTGGTGCGGCTCGGGGCAGCCGACAGCGTCGAGTCTGACGAGCCCCCTGAGCGCGTCGCTCTGCCCGGCACCCTCTACGCGGACGCGTTGCGCACACAGCGGCCGGCCCTCCAGCGAGAGGGCAACAGCCGGGTCAGGGTCGTGGCGCCCGTCACCAACCGCGGCGACGCCATCGGCCTGCTCGAACTCATCCTGCCGGATCACCCCGACGACTTCGCGATGAGGCAGATCGGCGCGACCGCTCACGCCCTGGCCTACATCGTGATCGCCAATCGGTCCTTCACCGACGTCTACCAATGGGGTCGCCGTACACGGCCCCTGAACCTGGCCGCCGAGATCCAGCACCGACTCCTGCCCACCTCACTGGCGTGTGAGGCAGCCCAGTTCACGGTCGCCGGAGCGCTGGAACCGGCCACGCACGTCGGCGGTGACACCTTCGACTACGTCGTCGACCGCGACACCATGCAACTCTCCGTCACCGATGCCATGGGCCACGACGTGGAAGCCGCGCTACTCGCCACCCTCGCAGTGGGCGCCCTTCGCAGGGCCAGGCGTGCCGGCGCCGAGCTCGAAGTACAGGCCTTGGAGGCCAACCGGGCCGTCATCGACAACGGCAGGCGGGGCTTCGTCACTGGGCAGCTGCTGCGCATCAGCCTGCTCGACGGGATCACTCAGTTCGTCAACGCCGGGCATCCCTGGCCCCTGCGCCTCAGGCGGGAAAGGGTCGAGCAGATGGTTCCCGAGGTCGATCTCCCCTTCGGTATCCAGCCGCGTACCGACTATCGGGTGCAGCGGCTGGACCTGCAGCCGGGTGACCGCCTTGTGATGCTCACCGACGGCATGCTCGAGGGCCGCGCTGTGGAGGTCGATCTGCCCTCCCTGGTTGTGCGCACGGGCGATCTCCACGCCCGCGAGGCCTCCCGCGCTCTGGTCGCGGAGATTCTGCGCGCGCATGGTGGCCGTCTCCAGGACGACGCGACGGTCATGTGCCTGGACTGGCACGGTACCCACCGGGTCACACGCAGCGCTGACGCCGGGGCGGACCCGGCGGAGGCGTCCGCACCCGAATAGCACTCCTTCGACGACCGAGGCCCGTCGATCCCGACGGGCACACTCGGGTCAGGTCGAGGACGGCGGCGCGGATGATTCGGCGGCGCGGCGGTACTCGGCGTTGATGCGCTGGGCTTCCTCGAGCTGGTCTTCGAGGATGATGATGCGGCAGGCGGCCTCGATGGGGGTGCCCTGGTCGACGAGTTCCCGGGCGCGGGCGGCGATGCGGAGCTGGTAGCGGGAGTAGCGGCGGTGGCCGCCCTCGGAGCGGAGCGGGGTGATCAGGCGGGCTTCGCCGATAGCGCGGAGGAAGCCCTGGGTGGTGCCGAGCATGGCGGCGGCCCGGCCCATCGTGTAGGCGGGGTAGTCGTCGTCGTCGAGACGGCCGAACGAGTCGTCTGCTGTCATTGAACCTCTCTCATGGAACGCATGGAGGGGCCCTGGTGCCGTACGGCACCAGGGCCCCGAAGGAACTACTACACCATCTGTCGGCCCTGATACTGCGCCGACCCTATGTTTCCGCCGACCCGACCGAGATGCTGCCGGGAGTGCGGGGATCGCGGTTGCTTGACCGGAGACCACCTCACTATCGATGTCCTGCGGTACCCGGGCTCAAGGCTTCCGCCCGGGCGATCCTGATGGTGCTCGGCTCCTCCGTTCTTCCCTCGGTGATCAACTGCTTACTGCTGGTACTGCTCTACTGCGTACTGCTGGTGGCCTGTGTCAGCGCCACTCTTCGGCAGCCAGCCCCGTTGCCCATCTTGCGTGTGCTCTGGCTTAGAACCCCACTGCCGAACTTCCCGGTGCGCGCGCCCGCAGCCGACGCCTTCACCGAGGTGCTGCTCACTTACTTCACTGCTGGGTACTGCGAACTGCACTTACGGGTACTGCCACTGCGTTAACTGCTGGTACTGCTCACGGCGGCCCCTGATGACTGCGGGCCACCCGGTCCGGTCGTCAGTCCCGTCGCCGTCCTGCGACAACCCTGGCTTCGGAACTCCACCACCGCACCGTCCTGCGCACTGCAACTGCGGGTACTGCTGCCCGGCAGTTCGTCTCTGCCAGGCCTTGCTGTCTCTCTGGGCTACGAGAGAAACCATAACCACGTCACAGCCCAATGTCTACTCCGGCCGTCATAGATTTTCGTGTGGCGGGTGAGGAGGTAATCGACCTCGAACGCACGGTCGCTCCTGTCGATGCGCAGCACAGGGAGCAGCTGGGGGCGGCCAACGGTGTGTGCCTCATCGAGGGCCAGAGCAACGGTCGAGAGCGTCGCGGCACACCGGAAACGGTGTCCTGGAGGATGGAGGGATCGTTTTGACGAACGTGACGGACGATCATTGGGCGGACTCCAGCCGCGGCGCACAGGCCGGCAGCGGCCAGCGCAGAGCGGTTGGCCGTCTTCCGGGACAAGCGCGCCGAAGGCCTTCCCGTAGCCCGGCACACGCCCGTGGCCGGATTCCCGGAGAACCCCCGGACCAGGGCACACCCCTGTACACGCAGCTTGCCGAGGAATGGGCTGCCCGCGGCGCCGCCGTCCCCGGCCGCCCCGACCCGCTGTGGCAGCGTCTGGCCTCTTCCGAACACCTCAGGCGCGAGACGGAAAGCACCTTGCGCCAGCTCCACCTGGCGGGGGAGGCCCGCCCCGTGGATGGCTCAGCCGAGTCGGTTCAACCGGAGGCACTCCCGTGAACCACGCTGCACTGGTGTGCCGGGGCTGCTTCGGCAACCTCTACGCCGTCTCCACCAACTGCGCCCCCGCCGCACCCTTGCCCACCTGGGAAGTCGACCACGACCACACCTCGGCCAACTGTCCCCTGCGCCCTCTCCTGCCGCTGGAAGGTGCGGCCGCTCACGTCCACGAGCTCCCCGACGCCAGCCACGTCCTGACCGGGCCGGTCTGACACGATCGCGGCTCCTCACCACCGCGCTCCGGCTCGCTGGCACGGGCACCTCCATGAGGCGCCGCGCGAACCGCTGCGACATCCAGGCCGGCTGGCCCATGGCCGAACGTTTCGCCCCGAGCGTCACCCCATTGCCGGCCTGTCTGTTTGGGAGGGATCCCACCGGTCATACGGGGTTCTGTAAGACCTTTCCATCGAACAGGGAGTGATCAGCTGTGTCTGGTGAGCAGAAGGCCGAGGCGAAGGGCGAGCAGGCCAAGGGCAAGCTCAAGGAGACCGCTGGCCGTCTGACGGGCAATGAGCGGATGACCGCCGAGGGTCGCGCGGAGCAGGCCAAGGGCGATGCCCGCGAGGCCAAGGAAAAGATCAAGGACACCTTCAAGCACTGACGCCTCGTGTCCACGGGGCCGGGACCGCAGGAGCGGTCCCGGCCCCGTTGCATGTCCGCGCGCAGCCGGCTCCGGTCAGGCGGCGGCGCGCTGAGGCCGGCGCAGTTGCGCCTGTCCGAAGAGGAGTGCGTAGTCGTCGGGGAGTCGCTGGAGGACGCGGGCAAGGAGGTCGGGTCCGGCGAGCGCGGTGACGGTGGCGAGTACGGCGCCGGTGTCCCAGCGGGCGATGGCCGGGCTCGCGCCGGTTCGTGCGGCCAGGTCCTTGACGAAGCCCCAGCCGGTGAGCTGCTCGGTATCGGGGATCTGGGCGGTCAGGGTGAGGGCGGCTTCGACGGGCAGGCACTGAGCGAGGTCGACGCGCTCGTCACCGGTGACCTGCCGGCCGAGCGCGGCAAGCACGGTGCGGACGGCTTCTTCCGCGCGTTCGCGGGTGGGGTAGGCGCCCTCGTAGCGGACGCGTTCCAGCATCTGGTCGAACGTCATGGCGGGGGTGAGCCGGTCCGGTCGAGGCTGGTCGTACATGGTGCTGCGGTTGCCTTTCTCTTCGAAGGTTCGAGTTCCGGCCGTCGACGCCGGTCAGATGGGCTGGGGGTGCCCGAAGAGGAGGTCGTAGCCGGGCGGGAGCTGGATCAGGACCTCGCGCATGAGGACGTCACCCGCCGCTGCGGCCACGGTGGAGAGGACCGCGCCGATGTCCCACAGGGCCGTCTTCTCGGTGGCGCCCTCGATCCAGGCCGCGGTCGCGCGGACGAAGCGTTCGGGTGAGAGCGGTTCGGCGGCCTGCAGGGGATTCAGAAGGATCAGGGCGTACGTCTCGGGGAGCCGGGCGGCGAGCTCGGCCCGCACGGTGCCGACCAGGTGCGCGCCCAGTAGGGCCAGGACGACGCGCGCCGCCCGTTCGGCTTCCGGCAGGGTCGTGTACTCGCCGCGTTCCTGGACGTGGGCCAGGAACGCCTCCCTGCGTATCGACATCACGTCACCTCCGGGGAGGGGTGAAGGGGCGAGGGGCGCGGAGGACGGGGTGCCGGAGGGGGATCGGTTCCCCGTCCTCCGCCGCTTTGGGGCCGATCAGCCGGAGATCTGCTTGCGGCCGGATTCGCCGCCGATGCTGATCTTTCGCGGCTTGGCGCGCTCGGCGATCGGGATCCGCAGGGTCAGGACGCCCGCGTCGTAGTCGGCTTCGATGTGCTCGGTGTCGAGGGTGTCGGCCAGCATGATCTGGCGGGAGAAGACGCCCAGGGGCCGCTCGGAGAGCTCCATCTGCACTCCGTCGGACTTCCCCGTGGGCCGACGCTCGGCCTTCACCGTCAGCATGTTCCGCTCGACGTCGATGTCGATCGCCTCGGTGCTCACACCGGGGAGGTCGAAGGCGATCACGTACACGTCACCCTGACGGTAGGCGTCCATCGGCATCACCGACGGCTTCGACCACGTGCCAGACGTACCCGACAGCTGCTGGACGATCCGGTCCATCTCGCGGAACGGGTCGGTGCGCATCAACATCGCGAAACACCTCCAGTTGGTTCAGGCAGAAACTGCCAATGCGCTTCAACGTGCCTCCGTTGTAACATGTCATCGAAACGATGACAAGTAAGCAGTCATCTGGAGGATGACAAGCCAACGGAGAGTCCCATGAACGAGGCCGAACGCGAGGCCACCCCACCGCCCACCCAGGTCCCCTTCCTCGCCGCCGCGGCGGCACTGGAGACCATCGACCAGGCCCTGCGGGACGCGCAGCGACCCTCCGCAGCACCAACGACGGCCCCGACGGGGCGCGCGCCGGACCCGGGTCCACACCCGGCCCTGGCCGCGCTGTTGCTGCTGCGCGAGGTCCGCGAGCAGCTCGCCGACTGGGAGAGCGGGCTGATCGAGACCGCCCGCGGGCGGGGCGCGAGCTGGGCCGACCTCGCGGGCCCGCTCGGGGTCGCCAGCCGCCAGGCCGCAGAACGGCGCTACCTGCGGCTGCGCCCGGGAGCGGTCGGGAGTACCGGCGAGCAGCGCGTCCAGGCCACGCGCGACACGCGCGCCGCCGACCGCACGGTGACCACCTGGGCCCGCGACCACGCGGCCGACCTGCGCCGTCTCGCCGGCCAGGTCACCGCTCTGACCGATCTCCCCGACGGTGCCGAGGGCGCCGTCGGCGACCTGAACCTGGCCCTCGCCGCCGACGACGCCGCCCGCCTCGTCCGCCCTCTGATCGACACCCGTGCCCACCTGCGACCCGAGGACACCGAGCTCGCCGAACGCATCGACGCCCTGACCCGGCACACCGACCGGCTCCGCCAGGAAACCCACGACCAGCGAAGCACCTGACCCGCCCCTCCCCCGAACCGCCGACCGGACCACGGGCTTCGGGGGCCACGACACGAACCCAGGAGTGACCCACCATGGCCGAACGCCCTTCCCCGGAGGCCGGCGGCAACGCCATCGCCGTGGAAGTCCTGGAGCACGCCGTTGCCATCAGGCCCTCGGGCGAGATCGACATCGAGACAGCCCCCGCCCTGCGGTTCGCCCTCGCCGAAGCCCTCACCCACGCCTCACCGGCCAAGCCCGTGACGGTCGACTGCAGCCGCGTCTCCTTCTGCGACTCCGCCGCGCTCAACGCACTCCTCGCTGCCCGGCGCGCAGCACAGGAGACCGGAACCGTCGTTCGCCTGGCAGCCCCCAACCACCAGCTCCTGCGCCTCCTGGAGATGACCGGCACCCTGCCCCTCTTCCCCGCGGACCACGACCCGCCGCCCGGCGACCGCTCTTCGGAGGGATGGCCGGACGGCCTGCCTCACTAGGCACACCGGTCGCGTACGGGCGCCGCCCATCACCGGCGGGGACGGTCGCCTTCCGGGGCCAAGCCCCTGCCACCGACCAGGACCGAACCCCCAGGCCGCCCTCGCCGAGGTGGGCTGGAATGGGGGTGACGCTGCTTCGGGGCTATCCGGTCCGAAGTTTGGCGTGCTCGCGGAACGTCTGCTTCGCATGGCGCAGGACCCGGCCGGTGTGGCTACGGGGCCCCGGCCGGGTCCTGCTTGCGTGGGGCAATCCGTCGTCCTACCCCACGTGCACTGTCACATGTGCCCGGTTGCGCGTCCTGCTGGGTGCAGCGGGTGGGTGACCCGGTGGGCAGTACGGCGGCGTCGGCGTGCGCGGCTCCTGCTCTGCCCTGACCATGGGCCCGTACTGTCCCTCCCCCTGTCCGTCAGGAGTCTCTCGTGCTGGAACGCGCCGTGCGCAAGAACCGCGCCAAGGTCACCTTCGTTCTGCCCGCCGACATGCCTGCGGCCGAGGTGAGCGTGGTCGGCGACTTCAACGACTGGTGCCCCGGCGTGCACCCTCTTACCCTCCGCAAGGACGGCAACCGCGCGGTCACCGTTGAGCTGCCCACCGGCAGCAACCATTCCTTCCGCTACCTGGCCGCCGACGACTACTGGTTCAACGACGACACCGCCGACGAGCACGACGGCCGCAACAGCCGTATCCGCACCTGATCGCGTCTGGCAAGTGCTCTCCTAGTCCTGGCAGCTGCCGTCCTGGGCGATGAAGCCGGCTCCTTCTCCGCATCAACCTTCACGGCGAGGCCTCCCACTCCATGCGGAACGCGGAGGGTAATCGCCCTGGTTCGTGACTAGCCGGGCCGCTTCCACGACAGTGCCGTGGCCGACGAGCTCTCGGACGTGGGCGGCGCTGCGCAGCTGGGTAGCGGAAGTAGTGGCGGAGGACGCAGGCGAGCGGAGCGGGTGATCAGACAGGCCTGGAGAGCAAGAGGGGGCGGAACGAAAGGAGGGGCCCCGGTGCGTTCAGCACCGGGGCCCCGAAGGAACTGCTACACCATCTGCCGGCCCTAGTTCTGCGCCGGCCTACTGTCTCCGCCGACCCGTCCGAACGGGGACAGGCTGTGCGGGGATCGCGGTTGCTCGACCGGAGACCACCTCACTATCGATGTCCTGCGGTACCCGGACTCAAGACTTCCGCCCGGGCGATCCTGATGGCGCCTCAACTCCTCCATTCTTCCCTCGGCGATCAACTGCTTACCAAACGGGAGAGACTGCAACTGCGGGTTACTGCGGTACTGCGTACTGCTGGTGGCCTGCTGCAGCGCCACTTTTCGGCAGCCAGCCCCGTTGCCCATCCTGCGACTGCTCTGGCTTAGAACCCCACTGCCGAACTTCCCGGTGTGCGCATCCGCAGCCGACGCCTTCACCGAGGTGCTGCTCACTACTTCACTGCTGGGTACTGCTCACGGCGGCCCCTGATCACTGCGGGTCACCCGGTCCGGTCGTCAGTCCCGTCGCCGTCCTGCGACAACCCTGGCTTCGGAACTCCACCACCGCACCGTCCTGCGCACTGCAACTGCGGGTACTGCTGCCCGGCAGTTCGTCTCTGCCAGGCCTTGCTGTCTCTCTGGGCTACGAGAGAAACCATAACCACGTCACAGCCCAATGTCTACTCCGGCCATCATAGATTTTCGTGCCCGCCGAGGAGAGCTAGACGTTCGCGGTCGGACTGGATGCGCAGAGCAGCCTGCACAGCAGGTCAGGGGTTCGGGCCCCGTTTCCTGTGCGGCCATACCGGTGGATTCGGCTGGCCCATGGTCACCGCATCGCACGAGCAACCGGTGTCGTCACCCGTCGGGGCTCCGGCGGGAAGGCGGTGAGTGCACTTCTCGACCGGTAGTGCTACCGGTCGAGAGGACGGGACGACTGGTGCATAAGATCGGCTCTCATGTCGAAGCCTGACGAGCTGCTCGTTGACGTTGCCACCCTGGTGGAGTCAGGGCAAAGCAATCAGATGTCCCTGACCGTTGTCACCGGTGGCGCTGTCATCACCGGTCGGCTGGCACCCGAAGCCGTGTGGAGGCAGCGGGTGTCGGAGGTCCTGACGGATTCCGCCCGCCTGGGCGAGTTCGCCGCCATCTTCACCGCCACGACACCCCACGAGGGACCGCCCACTCATCTGCACTTCCATGTGGCCCGCATCCTTCAGGGCACGGTCGGGATCCCGGAGACGGGTGGGATGTATCGCGTCTCGATCGCGGAAGTCAGCGCCTGGACCATGGGCGACTTCAGCTACTTCGACCACTGACCGACATCGCGTAAGAAACCCCTGGGTACGCGGGAGGGCCCGACCGGCGTGTGCCGGTCGGGCCCTCCTCGCTGTTCGGGTGTCGGCTCGCGCCGGTCCTGTCCGTCAGACGGTCACCGGGATGCCGAGCATCTCGGAAGCCTGCTGGAGCGGGCTGAGGACGCGCCTGGGCGCGGCGGCCCGGGGGAGGCCGCGGCAGGTGAACCCGAGCTGGGTCATGGCCCGGAGGACTTCACCGGCGCTGAAGTCGCGGCGGTCCTGGCGCGTGATGACCTGACCGACCTGCTTGACGGGGTAGGTACGGCGCCCGACGATCACGGACTCGCCGACGACCTGCTCGGGCTTGATGCCCTTCATCGACTCCAGGACACCGCTCTTGGTCAGGTCGAACGGGAAACGGGCGATGACACAGCGCATGTTGCCTCACAGGAAGAAGAAGACGGGGACGGCCGTGCCGCGGTGAGGCGGTTCAGCGGGCAAGGGCGAGGACGCCCAGAGCACTGCCCTGCTCATCGACGACCGGCAGGGCATCGAGCCGGCGGTAGCGCATCGCGTGTTCGGCTTCGGCCATCGTGGTTGCGGGTGAGGCGACCGGCCCGCGGTTCCCCAGCAGGTCGCGGAGACGGACCCGGTCGGTGTACGCCGCGCTGTCGCGGATGGCGGTGAGCTGGGCCTGCGTGACCAGCCCAGTGCACAGGCCGTCCTCGTCGCAGACGAGCAGATGACCCGCGCGGGCGCCGGCCATGACGGCCAGGGCCACCTCGACCGTCATGTCGTCACATACCTGTGGACCGGCCGCCTCCATCGCGTCGTCCACCGTCCGGTGCACAGGGTTGGCGTTCGCCGAGCGGGGCTGCATCTGGACCAGCGTCAAAACGTACCTCCTGCAGAGATGGGTCAGTTTCCTGATCACGTGCTTCTCAGGCCGCCGCATCGAAGGCGGACTGCCGCACGCTCACGCGCCGGACCGTCGAGGCGGGCCGTCGCCTGCCGCGGGAGGCCGCGCTGCGCTTGGCGCGTTCGACGACGGGTGCGGTGATGACGACGGGGATGCCGGAGGGGGCTTGGGCGCCGGTGATCCGGTTCAGTGCCTCTTCGCCGGAGCGGACCTGGGTGGTCTGCGGTGTGATGCCGGCGGCCTGCATGAGGCGGGTCATGTCGCGGCGCTGGTTGGGAGTGACGAGGGTGACGACGCTGCCGGACTCGCCGGCGCGGGCGGTGCGGCCGCCGCGGTGGAGGTAGTCCTTGTGGTCGGTGGGCGGGTCGACGTTGACGACGAGGTCGAGGTTGTCGACGTGGATGCCGCGCGCCGCCACGTTCGTCGCGACCAGTACGGTCACGTGTCCGGTCTTGAACTGGGCGAGGGTGCGCGTGCGTTGGGGCTGCGACTTCCCACCGTGCAGGGCGGCGGCCCGCACTCCGCTGTTCAGCAGGTCCTGGGTCAGCCGGTCGACGGCGTGCTTGGTGTCCAGGAACATGATCACCCGGCCCTCCCGGGCCGCGATCTCCGTCGTCGTGCGGTGCTTGTCGGCGCCGTGGACGTGCAGCACGTGGTGCTCCATCGTCGTGACGGCGCCCGCGGACGGGTCCACCGAGTGCACGACGGGGTCGGTCAGGTAGCGGCGCACCAGCAGGTCGACGTTGCGGTCGAGGGTGGCGGAGAAAAGCATCCGCTGCCCCTCAGGACGCACCTGGTCCAGGAGGGCGGTGACCTGCGGCATGAAGCCCATGTCGGCCATCTGGTCGGCCTCGTCCAGGACGGTGATCGCGACCTGGTTAAGCCGGCATTCGCCACGGTCGATGAGGTCCTTCAACCGGCCGGGCGTAGCCACGACGACCTCTGCGCCTCCGCGCAGAGCTCCGGCCTGCTTGCCGATCGACATGCCGCCGACGACCGTGGTCAGGCGCAGCTTCACGGCGCGGGCGTACGGGGTGAGGGCGTCGGTCACCTGCTGGGCCAGCTCGCGGGTGGGGACGAGGACCAGGGCGAGGGGCTGGCGGGGCTCGGCGCGCTGCCCGGCGGTGCGGGCCAGCAGAGCGAGGCCGAAGGCGAGGGTCTTACCGGAGCCGGTCCGTCCGCGGCCGAGGACGTCGCGGCCTGCGAGGGTGTTGGGCAGGGTGGCTCCCTGGATCGGGAACGGCACGCTCAGGCCCTGCGCGCCTAGGGCAGCAAGCAGCTCCGCCGGCATGTCGAGGTCGGCGAAGGCCTCGACGGCGGGCAGCGCGGGAGTGATGGTCTTCGGCGGAGCGAACTCGCCCTGTACCGCTGCGGGTCGGCGGCCGTAGCCGCCCGAGCGGCGCGGACCTCCGGAACGGCTCGGGGCCGACGAGCTGAAGCGGCTGCCCCGCTCCGAACCGGCGGCAGCGCCGAAAGCGGGGCCGCCGGTGCGGCTGCGGGTGCGAGAGGAACGGTCGTTCGTACGTGTGCGGTTCATTCAGAACCTTTCCTTGATGCGGCGCGTATCAAGGAATTCCCGCAGCGAAACGCAGCGCAGGGAATCACAAGAACGGGCCGAATGGAATGCGAAAGCGACTCTGGCCAACAGAGATTCTGTACGGGCGCATGCGCTGAGATGAGGTGGCGTCACGGGGACGCGAAATCAAGAAATCGAGTGGGGTGAAGTGCCGAGCAGGCTGTAACCCTGAAATGCTTCATCCCGCAGGTGACACCGCTGCGGGAAATGCGTGCAGCTGGGGCCCGCACCCCAAGGGATGCGGGCCCCAGCTACGAAATGCGCGTCAGCGTCAGGCGGGAACGATGTTCTCGGCCGTCGGGCCCTTCTGGCCCTGCGCGATGTCGAAGGTGACCTTCTGGCCTTCCAGCAGCTCGCGGAAGCCCTGGGCGGCGATGTTCGAGAAGTGGGCGAAGACGTCGTCGCCGCCACCGTCCTGCTCGATGAAGCCGAAGCCCTTGGCCGCGTTGAACCACTTCACGGTGCCAGATGCCATGTCATATCTCCTTTGGGGCAGTACACCAGCATCCGCACCATACGGACACCGTGTCGCCGCGATGATGCCCCGCCGGAAAATGACCGGAAATATGAAGCACTCGAATGTGGCGCGGAGGCCGACTGGAGCGCTTGAAGTTTTTGGGTACCAAAACTGCAACCGAGACCGACAGTAGCACGCTGCAGCGGTTCGTGTGCGTTAAATATCTCCATCGTGTGCGGTGCGGAAAAACTCTCCCTGCGGGGTCCATTAAACTCTCTGACCGCGGGGATAGATATTGATTCCCCCCGAGTGCAGCGTTTCGCGAGCAAGGGCGTCCGCCAGCTGCGACGTGCAGTCCAGGGGGCGTGAGCCTGCGGGGTGGGTCCGCAGAGCCCTCCCGAAGGGATCCGCAGCTCGCAGGTACTCCATGACGGTCTCGGGGGTGCCCACGGCAAGGCGGCAGCGACCCGGCCCCGCACCGCTGCACGTCTGTTCCGCAGCGCCCGACCATCACTGCGGTCGTTCGCGAAGCCGCTCTCGCAGGTGGAGGAGAACCTCGGTGTCGGCGACGTTGACCAAGGCTGCCAAAAGGATCCGGATGCGAACATCATCGCCATCGTGTACAGCCCGCACGATGGCCTCGACGGAGGCGGCCGCCTCAGCGGTAAGGAATGATGGGCCGGCCGTGGTCCGCACGTGAACGGCAGGGTCATCCGTGCCCGGCTGCTCTGCCGGAGTGCCCTGCGCAGGGTCACTGTCTTCATGCACCGGCACCTGCGGGAACCTCCTGGCGAAATGGTCAGCCGAACCGTGATCCCAGTGGCCATCTCACTGGCACGGCCGGACCATGAGCCGCCCCCGAGCTCCGGTGTGCAGCTTTCTCCGAGACTGTCCCGCTGCGAGGCGTGGCACTCTCGTCGCGAGCACCATTGGTGGGGAAGGTGGCGCAGGTGATGGCTGAGTTGAAGTTCGAAACCGTCCGGTGCCCGCACTGTTCAGCCTGCCCGGCCACTGGGCAGGCTCGCACCATCGCCGCCGACCGGCGCCGGGTGACGGTGACGTGGCATGTCCCTTCCTGCCCGCACTACGCCGCCGATCGCGTGTTGGCGGGGAAAGAGGACTAGTGCCGGATCAAGCAACGTTTGCCCCGTCCTGACATGTCGCCCGGTTGCTACGCCGGGCGGCGCCAGACGCCCAGATGGTGCTGCTGTCAGCGCAGGGGATGCCGGTGGCGAAGATCGCTGAGGTGACGTTCACCAGCGTGGACCGGGTCCGCGATGTGATCCACAACTTCAACGCCGACAGCTTCGAGTCGCTCTATCCGAAGTACAAAGGCGGTCGGCCCAGGACGTTCACCCTTCCCGAGCGCCGTGAGATCAAGAAGACCGCCAAGTCCAAGCCGGTCGAGCACGGCCTGCCGTTCTCGACCTGGAGCCTGGCGAAACTGGCCGACTTCCTGGTCGCCGAGGGGGTGGTCGACGACATCAGCCACGAGGGCCTGCGCATCCTGCTCCGCGAGGAAGGCGTCTCCTTTCAACGCCTGAAGACCTGGAAGACCTCCCGCGACCCCGACCACGCGGCCAAGAAGGCCCGGGTCCAGCACCTCTACGCGATCGCCGACGGCGAGGTCATACCCGACGAAGGCGGGCCCGGAGTCATCTTCTGCATGGACGAGTTCGGCCCCCTCAACCTCCAGCCCCACCCCGGACGGCAGTGGGCCGAACGCGGCGGCCGGCACAAGGACCCCGACCGCGACACCGCCCCCGCAGGCGAGCGACCTACAACCGCCCGCACGGCGTCCGGAACCTGTTCGCCGCCTACGACCTGGCCAAGGACCAGCTCTACGGGCACATCAAGAAGACGAAGAACCGCTCGAAGTTCCTGGAGTTCTGCCGCTACCTGCGCTCGCTGCACCCGATGGACTTACGCATCGCGATCGTCTGCGACAACTACTCGCCCCACCTGACCACCAAGCGGTGCCAACGGGTCGGGACCTGGGCCGAGGCGAACAACGTCGAGATCGCCTACACCCCGACCAACAGCTCCTGGCTTAACCGCAATGCCGTTGACTTAGGGGTCTGGTGAGGGTGCGACAGCCGCAATGACCTGCAGACTTTCTGCCGGTCGACGGGTTGGCTGTGGTGGTTGCGGC